>NZ_JABERM010000027.1:0-82996 GCF_013004295.1 Acinetobacter sp. ANC 5414 | reverse complement strand
CGTGACCTTACGCTTTACGGAGTTAAACGATGGCGATTGAAACCAAAGATTTAGTAATTTACAAGTCTGAACGCTTGACTGACAACTCGGATGGCGGTGGTAAATACTCTGGCGTTGTGGTTCAGGATGGTATCAGCAATAACCTGTTCAACGATGTATCGGAAATGGATCGAACCATGGGTGATGTATCCATGCGGAAGATCTTTCCAGCGGTTACTACTGAAGATACTGACTTACTGATGGGTGCGACTGTATTTGTATCTGAACTACCAGAAGATCCAAACGTGTCAGCTCTACTGTTCAGCACCAAAAACTGGACCGATGAACGCCAGTCTGCACAGAACCGGGTAGAAAACTATTTGGCCAAAGGTGGTCAGATTGCTGGTACACCATTAGATACGCACTGGCAGGGCATGTCATCAATTCAGGTTGTGATGTGGCCACAAGAAGTTGAAGCATCGGTAGGTGATACGATTGTATTGATTTCGGATGAAGGTAAAGCCTTAGAGCGTGAGCAGTATGTGCGTATTACCAAGGTTGAAACCCGTACTGCCATTATGGTCATCGATGGTAAAAATGTTGAGTACAAGGTGGCTACTTATTCCCTGAATGATGCTCTTGAAGTTGACTTTGTGGGCCTTTCAGCACGCCAGTGGTACAACGGTGAGAAATCCAAGACCATCATCCGGGATACGATTGTTGCTGATACAGGATTGTATTACTCATCCACTGCATTAGCCTCTGATGCTAATGTTGGCGAGTTTACGGTAAACGCAAAAAGTATCTTTGCACAACTGATTCCATCCGCCCAAACTGAAACCCCAATCATTGATGTAAATGCTGCTGGTGAAAGTGTGGTGCTGGTTTCTGGCAATAACGGAACCATTACGATTAATTATCCTAATATAGTGGTTGGGGTTAGCCAAAACTTGTATATCGGCTCAGCGGTGATTCCATCAAGTGTGGCTTTCGCATTGCAAGGGCAACAGATTACCGATCAAGGTGGCTTACTCAAGAACACCCAAGGTACTCAGGTTGGCACGATCGATTATCAGCGCGGCTTAATCCAGTGGACTGCAGCAGCGCCAGCCGGAACTTTGAGTCTGAATATCACATTCAAGCCGGCAGCTGCACCGAATCAGTATTACCAAAGCCATGCCATCCCGGTGACCCAAAATAACCAAAGCACAAACTGGACCGGTGTTTTAATTCCGATTCCAGCACCGGGTGCTTTGTCGATTTCTTATATGTCACAAGGCAAATTTTATGAGCTTAAAGACGATGGTTCAGGGCAGTTAAAAGCTGCAAGCCCATCTTTTGGTTCGGGCATGATCAACTATGAAACGGGTTCCTGGTTGCTCACAACTGGCGCTTTACCTGATGTAGACACGCCGATCTTGCTGAATTGGGGTACACCGATAGTCACCTTCGTACGATCTAATTTAAGTGTAGAAAAAGCTGCCTTTGATTTTGATTTAGGTCGATCAGGTGTTTTGCCGGGTATCACCATCAACTGGTTGCTTGAAGGTGAAGCGAAAACAGCGACTTCGAATGCTCAGGGTAAGTTTACTGGTGATGCTACAGGTGAAATTAACTATGCAACCGGTATTGGCAAGATCATTCCAAACAAGTTGCCACAAAAAGGCGCAGTTTTTTCAGTGATCTATAACTATGGTGCATCGCTTGAGCAGACCAAGGCGGATGTGATACCAGATTCCAATCAGAAATTAGTATTTACGATTGGTACTGGGTCAGCAATTCAACCCAATAGCGTTGAGTTGAGTATTCCAGTTAAAAGTATTGATGGATCGACGTCTGGAAGCGCAATACTAACAGATGTCCCAGTGAATTCTACATTCGGCAATTTGGTAAATGATCGTGACCAAGTGCAGGGCAGCATTACCTATGCTACTGGCGTGGTTGAAGTGACACCGCAATCCACCACAAGCAAGTTTGTGTTTGATTACACACCAATGACTGTTTACGGATCAGCATAGCGAGGAATTATGTCTTTTTACTCCCCACAAACATCCGGGATTCAAGGTGAGCAGGTTGAGCTGAAAGCCTTTAATACTGTCGATGTAAAAGTGAAATACCGTGATACATCAGGCTCGAACTCGGCAACACATACAGTCACGGCAAACAAATTAAAGCTGGATTTATCATCGGGATTTGATGAGCAGATTCTGACAGGCTCAGCCCGATTTAAAGTCGGTGCTGATACATTCTTGGATCGTACCGGTTTGCTGTATCGCAATGTGAATCCAGCCAACAACAGCGGGATTCAATCGGGTGTTATTCAATATGGTACCGGTATTGTTGAAATTGATTCCTGGACACCAAATACAGACAACACAATTGCTTTGGAATCGCTGACCACCACAACTGACCTGTTACCGGTCAATAAAATCAGTTTCAGAACCCCAATCATGCCGATCCGACCACAATCCTTAACTGTGGTAGTTGGTACACTTGAGCATGGACAGCTCACACTGACAGCGGATGAAAACGGAGTGATTGAGACCAGCCAGGCGCACGGACAGGTGAATTGGGATAATGGTTTTGTTACGATTTACTTCTATACCAAAACCAAAATCACCGAAGCCAACCGAGCAGATATTGAAGCGAATAACTGGTATGACCAGTTGCTGGAATATCAGGAAGGAGCGGACACATATATCAATGTCCCAGTTTGGGTGGATTCCTCATCTGTTCGTTATAACGCTGTAGCTTATACCTATATTCCACTGGATTCAGAGATTCTTGGCTTATCTGCTACGCGCTTGCCGATTGATGGACGGGTGCCAATTTTCCGGGTGGGTGGTATTGGTATTGTCAGCTCAAGCAAATCTCAAGAATTACCAAGCGCAATTGCCGGAACCACGTATGACCTGAATGATCAGCGTATTTCGTGGGCAGAATTGGAAGATGCAAACGGAACGAAAGTACCATTTGATCTGTACACGGTCGATTATGATTATGGTCGTATGACGCTTGGTGGTGACTTTGTTTTGGGTAATCTGGTTGCACCACTCACTGTGAAATATCGCTATCAAGATATGGGCTTGATCCGCGATGTGCAAATAAATGGTCAGCTAACATTCACCAAACCTTTAACGCATAACTATGATGCGGTGGATACTATTGTTGGATCTGCTTTAGTTATTGGTGATATGCAGGCACGTTATACGCGCAAGTTTGTGCAACAATCTTGGAGTAGCGTATGGGGTGATGAGCCAACCGGCACAGGGATTTCAGCAAATTTCAATGATTCACTCTATCCAATCCTGACTACCAATAAGGGTGCAATTCAGGAACGCTGGGCGATTGTTTTTACCAGTAATGATGCATTTTATTGTGTTGGAGAGTATACAGGACGCTTGGTTCTTGCAGGCTCAATCAATGTTGATTATGCGCCCTTAAATCCAGTCACTGGTGCTCCATACTTCATTATTAAAAAAGAAGGCTGGGGTACAGGCTGGGCCAATGGGAATGTTTTGCGCTTCAATACCGTGGCTGCAAATTTCCCAGTCTGGGTGATTCGTACCGTAAAACAGTCAGAACCTGCAGTATTATCAGACCAGTTCCAGATCATGCTACGTGGCGATATTGACCGTGTGCAATAAAATATTAATTTAAATATGACCGCTATACGCGGTCTTTTTTATAGGTAAAAAATAGCAATGAAGCAGACGCAAACTAAATTATTTGATTTCTCCGATGCTGGTCTGGATTTTAGCGCTGGTTCAAAAAACCTGTTCCCTGATCGCTTTAAAAAAATGTTGGCACTTGGTTACAACGAGCAAACTGTGTTGAGTGTCACTGTATTAGGCAATCAGGTCACATTTACCTATGGTGGTGTGCATGGATATGTTACGGACCGCGTTTTAAAAATAGATTCTGGGTCACTTTCACTGATTAATGAAGGTGAATTCTGGATTGATTCTGTCACCACAAACACAGTGACTTTTACACTTGATGATGCGCCCATCTCTATTACAGGCGGCTTCACCACTCGGATCGCACCACTTGGATGGTCGTTAGAGTACGAGTCAGGCAATATTCAGCTTTATAAATTAAAAAACATGGATGAAACAGATCTATTTTTACGCCTATGTTTTCAGAATCTTAGCTCGGGACGAAATTGTATTAGTCCGTGTCTGGGTAAAACAGCCAACTTAACTACTGGTGAAATTACAGACATTTACGCTTTTAATGCTAATAAATCAATTGAATCACCTACGTCTGTTGCCGCAGGTAATCGCTGGGAATTTAGCGGGTATAACTCCAGCACTTACGATAATTATACTTACTCTCAGGGTGCTTCGATGTTCGGCGTTGGAATTGTGGTAGGTAGTTTATATCACTTTATTAGCGTGACCAACAATTTCAATAGTAATGGTCGTGGTTTTGTGAATGGGTTTTTGCCATGCTTTACCCATAATTATGATGCTATTAAACTACCTTTACTGATAATGCATTACAACACAAATACTGGCGGTCTAAATTTAACAACTATTTTATCTAACGTGCAGCCATTTATCGGGAATACGCGATGCGTTTTTCATCCCAATACAGGGGTATCTGGTGTTTTTTCAACCCCTCAAGCTGCTAATTCTTTTACAGACTTGGATGGCTTCAATACCACGACCTGTGAACCAATTTCAATTTATGAAGAAACAACTAGGCAACATATAGGTTATATAAGTGGTGGTATGTATGTGGCGAAATATGCTTCTGCAAACGCGCCAACCTTAACAATAGCAGCCTCACCATCTTTTAGCATGGATATTGATTTAAATAGCAAGATTGTTCTGCATTACATATCAAATTCGGCGAATGCTTCATCTGCAGTATTTTTTGCTATACCTGTGGAGCCGATCAAATATGCTTAAAATTATGCGGGTATTTTTTGGTGGATATATGCCAGACCATGTCAAGCTATCTGCAATGGGGTATTGGGTGTTAAAAATACCCAAACCAATAATTTCTGTATTAAGTGAAGATCAGGGGTTTGGAGTAATCAAGGGCACTACAAAAAAAACAGGTAATATTTTTTCACCGGTTCCAGTTTGCTGTTTTAAGCGCTCAAACAGGCAATTACTTTGGGAAACCACATCAAAGCCAGATGGGTCTTATTCTTTCAGAAATATAGCAAAAGGCCTGGAATGCTTTATTGTGGCTTTTGACCCAAATGAAGAATATAACGCAGTAATCTCCGACAAGGTGGTGTCAGAATGATTCAAACCTCTTTAGCTGCCGGACTGGCTCAGCTCCAAGCACTGGCAAATTTTTTAGATCAAGGTAGCGCAAACGCTACCTTTATTTTTTATGATGATGTCAAACCTGTAGATGTGACTCAAGAGGCAAATATTGGTGCCAGATTAGTTACATTGACGCTGCCTAAGCCTTCAATCAAGCAGGTAAATACTGACCATATAGAACTAAACCAGACCGATGCGGCTACAGTTATAAAATCAGGTGCCGCAGTTTGGGCACGCTTGTTTAGCGGTGATGGAAAAGCTGTTGCGGATTTTGCCGTTGGGCCTGATATCACACTGACTAATCCTGATTTGGTGTTAGGCAGCACACTTATGATGAATTCACTGATTCTAAGACCATCAACATAAATGAGGTGGTCATGTGTCGAATTATATTCCACCAGATGGTTATCAAGTAAATCTTAATTTTAAAGATCCAGTCACAGGCTCTACCGATCTTAACTTCGGCAGTGACGGTCAAAATCTTGCTTCTCTAGATGTTGTAGTTAATACACGGATTATTGCCGAGCTCAATGCAGTCAGCTATAGCAATGATGTACTGGATGCACAGATCAATACCGGTTTTAATGCAGAGTTCAGTGCGGCCGCAGGACAGCTGGCTCAGCTAGAGGTACAGCTGCAAACCGGCTTTATAGCCGAATTTGCTGCAGTCCAAATTGATCAGTACTGTGCAGTGGATGTGGTGATTCAAACCGGATTAAACGCCCAATTTGAAGCATTGTTCGATATCAATCATCTGGTCGGTGTGTCTTATGGTTTTGACATGCGCTACCAGAAAACGATAGCCGCTTTAAGCACCACAGCAATACCGTGGGCTAAACCAGTATTAAGAGTCTCAAATGAGGCTCTTTTTTATGACCAAGGCTTGGTGATTTCTAATCAAGCAGATATCCGGTATGAGCAAGCAGGATCATTAACCCGAGCGATTAGATCTCTGCATGAGCAAGCCACCGGCTTAAGTTCTGATGCTTATATTGTTTGGGAAGAGGGCGATAAACGCTTTATTCATCAGCGCTACTTGCATGAAGAAACAATCAAGCTACGGCATAATCGTGAAACTGTGTGGCAGGAGATGATCCGCAGGCGCAAAACCTTTACCTATTCGCATGAAGTGGCGCATGTCTTTGAAAAGCGTTTTTCATTTGAATGGGATAAAAGCCTTGAGATTGTCACCAAGTCAGACTTGCCATGGGATAAAGCCAAAGCGATTCATTACCGCAAGCATCCGGTTCTACCTTGGCCAAAGCCTGAAACGCCTAAATATGAAGGTACAGGCGATCTAAATTTTGCCTGCTTATGTTATGACGTTGATTCACACAATGTTGTATTAAATTTTGGTGCAGATGACTGTATTCCAGCACTGCCGAACAGAAACTGGTGGTATATCGTGAATACATTAACAGCCGAGCGATTAGATACCGGCGAGAAGATTAAAGTGATTGATGGCACCTACAGTACCAGCCGATCACAATGGTGCTGGACCTATTCCGTTACTGTAGCACCCACCGAAAAAGAAAAGCTTCAACCAATTAATGGCCAGCCGGTGATTCTGAAAGTCATGATCAATGGCTTTGAGCATCACATCTTGCTTGAAGATCCTGAAGAAACTCGACGCTTTGCCAATGTGCTATACACTTACCCGGGTCGGAGTGTGACGGCTTTGAACTCGGATAAGTACGGACCAAAACGCTCATTTATTCAAGACAATGAACGAACTTCTGTGCAACTCGTTCAGTCCGAACTGGATCGAGCAAATAGTGGTACTACTTTAGATTGGAGGCTGATTGATGATCTGGGTTGGATCGTTCCGACTGAAAGCTTGAGTTATGCTGAACTTGCACCGATTGATGCAATAAAGCAGGTGGTCGATGCAGGTGGCGGCTTTATCTATAGTCAGAAATCTGGTAACAGCTTGAGCACTTTACCCCGATACCAAAAAGGCTACTGGGATGCCATGACCGTGAATGATTACGACATTCTGCTATCTGAAAGTTTGGTGATGCAGCAAAACATCAAACAGAATGATGAATATATCGCTGACTTTAATGCAATCACGGTGATCAATAGTCGCAGCGGTGAAAGCCTAAAAGTACAGCAGCGCAGTACGTCCGGGGATGTACCATTGGAAACAGTTACAGGACCATTATTTAACGTGGTGTCTGGTGCAAGCTATGGCAAGAACGAATTGATCAAAGCTAATATTCAGGAGTTGCATACCTTCTCGGATATTCCGGTAAGCTTCGATATTGGCGAGATGCTACCCGGCAAAACGATTGCCTTTAATGGTCAGTGGTGGGGTGTAATTGATGGGGTGAGTGGCAGCTTTTCGCATGAAAATGTAAACGAAACAATTACAGTGGAGCGTATCAGCCGTGACTAATCCTTTATTTGAATTACGAAAGCTTCTAAACCCAACACATGCAGAGTACATCGGCACCATTACATCAACGAATCATCCTGAATACCGGGTACAGATTGATGGCGGATCGGGTCCAGTACTTTGCACATCAGGCACAACTTATAATTTAGGTGCCAGAGTTTTTATTTCAAATCAAGTTATCTTGCGACCCGCACCAAGTGGGTCGTATTCAGAAATAGAAGTTTAAAACCATTCAACACAATACACCTTCGGGTGCTTTTTTATTACCAAAATTTAGGGGGCGCAAGTGAATGAACCAAGTGCATCACTTTGGAAAAAATTAAATGAAGTGACGGATAAGCTACAGAAAGTATCTGAACAGCTCATTGAATCAAATGCCATCAACAAGGGGTATCACCAAGCACTTGATCAGCAGCGTGTAAAAATCGATTCACTTGAACAGCAAAACCATCAAGCCCAAGGCGCTATCGGTTTACTGAAGTGGGGGGCAATGCTATTGCTTGGTATCGCTGTTTCAGGTGGCACATGGACAATTAATACAATCAATCAACTTAAACAAGATACGGCAATTATTCAAAGCCATAGAGAGGATCGTAAATGAAACTAATCGATAACTGGAAACAGGCTTGGAAACTCAAGTCAGTACAAGTAGGTGCAATTAGCGCCTTTTTTTACGCCCTGATTTTATTCTCTGAACAGTTTGTGCAGGTCTGGAATATCACCCCTCAAGACTTAAAAAACAAAATTCCTGAAAATATCGCTGAATGGGTAGGTTGTTTTGTGGGCGTGGCCATGGTGCTTGCTCGACTTAAAAAGCAACCTGAGCTGCATGAAGTAAATCAGTTTGTCACAGTCACTGCAGGGCATAGTAATTCTGATCCGGGTGCCGTAAACGGTAAATTTAACGAAGCCGATCTTGCTGCTAAATTCCGTAATGCAGTTGCTTACTATCTACGTGAAGCAGGCATTCAATACAAAACCGATGGGGTTGGCATAACCAACCAGAATTTGAATGCCGCCATCAAGCTCATTAAAGGCTCATCTGTAGCAGTTGAATTCCACATGAATGCAGCGGCATCAAAGCAAGCGAATGGCATTGAAACCATTGCATTACCCAAAGACAAGAAACTGGCACAGGATTTATCAAAAGCTGTAGCAGATGTTTTTGGCAGTCGTTTACGTGGTGATAATGGTTGGATTGATCAAAGTCAGTCTGCGCGTGGAAAGCTCGGCTTTATCAGTAATGGTGGTTTAATTGTAGAGCTTGGCTTTATTTCAAATGAAGCCGAATTAGCACAGTTTAATGCGAAGTACTGGACTGCTGCAAAAGCTGTAGCGATGGTCTTGATTAAGTACGAGAATTGATTTAATGGCCCTCACTTGGGGGCTATTTTCTTACTTTTCGAATGAAGTGCAACAAGAGTGCAACATAAGATTTTAAGTTGTTGTTTAATAAATTAAAAAAAGACCCAAATGTGGGTCTTTTTTTAACATAGTTTCTTAAGCTTGTTGAGCTTTTTCTTCAGCAAGGAAGAACCAAGTGTCTAAAACTGAGTCCGGGTTTAAAGAAACCGACTCAATACCTTGTTCCATCAACCATTTAGCAAGATCTGGATGGTCAGAAGGACCTTGACCACAAATACCTACGTATTTACCTGCTTTACGGCATGCATGAATCGCCATAGAAAGGAGGGCTTTAACCGCTGGATCGCGTTCATCGAACAGGTGAGAAACGATACCAGAGTCACGGTCAAGACCGAGTGTTAACTGAGTCAAGTCGTTAGAACCGATAGAGAAACCATCGAAGTGTTCAAGGAACTGTTCAGCTAACAAAGCATTGGTTGGTAATTCACACATCATGATCACTTTAAGACCATTTTCACCGCGTTTCAGACCATTAAGCGCCAATAACTCGATCACACGTTTCGCTTCAGCAACGGTACGTACGAAAGGAATCATGATTTGAATGTTGGTTAAGCCCATTTCGTCACGTGCTTTCTTCAATGCACGGCATTCAAGTTCGAAGCAGTCACGGAAGTTGTCAGAAACGTAACGACTCGCGCCACGGAAACCAAGCATTGGGTTTTCTTCTTCAGGCTCGTACAATTTACCGCCGATCAAGTTCGCATATTCGTTTGACTTGAAGTCAGACATACGAACGATTACTGGTTTGTCAGCGAAAGCAGCAGCAAGAGTCGAAATACCTTCAACCAATTTTTCTACATAGAATTCGATTGGAGAAGAGTAACCCGCAGTACGTGCCATTACAGCTGCACGAGTTTCGCGTGGCAGGCTGTCAATGTTCAATAATGCTTTAGGATGCACACCAATCATACGGTTGATGATGAATTCTAAACGTGCAAGACCAATACCTTCATTTGGAATTTGAGCGAAGTCAAATGCACGGTCAGGGTTACCGACGTTCATCATGACTTTGAACGGAAGTGCTGGCATAGATTCGATAGAGTTACGTTGAACTTCGAAATCCAAGGCACCTTCGTAGATGAAGCCTGTATCGCCTTCAGCACAAGACACGGTCACTTCTTGACCGTCTACTAATACTTCAGTGGCATTACCACAACCCACGATTGCTGGAACGCCAAGCTCACGTGCAATAATTGCCGCGTGACAAGTACGACCACCACGATTGGTTACAATCGCAGCTGCACGTTTCATTACTGGTTCCCAATCCGGGTCAGTCATGTCAGATACAAGAACGTCACCGTCTTGCACTTTGTCCATTTCTTTGATTGAAGAAACGATACGTACTTTACCAGAACCGATACGTTGACCAATTGAACGGCCTTCACAAACCACAGTACCTTTTTGTTTCAACAGGTAGCGTTCCATGGTGCCGACATTTTCACGGCTTTTTACTGTCTCAGGACGTGCTTGAACGATATAGATTTGACCGTCGTCGCCATCTTTCGCCCATTCGATGTCCATTGGTGAACCGTAATGGTTTTCAATGATCAATGCTTGTTTAGCAAGTTCTTGAAGTTCGTGATCATTTAATGCAAATTGTTGGCGATCTTGTTTTTCAACGTCTACCACAACAACAGATTTACCAGCAGAAGCTTCTTCACCATAAATCATTTTTTGGTGTTTAGAGCCAAGATTGCGACGCAGGACAGAATGTTTACCAGCATTTAATAATGGTTTAGACAGGTAGAATTCGTCAGGGTTTACTGCACCTTGAACAACCATTTCACCCAAACCATAAGATGCAGTAATAAATACCACATCACGGAAACCAGATTCTGTATCAAGTGTAAACATTACACCAGCTGCACCAGTTTCAGAACGCACCATGCGTTGAACACCAGCAGATAAAGCAACAACGTCGTGATCGAAGTTTTGGTGTACACGGTAAGAGATCGCGCGGTCATTGTACAAAGATGCAAATACTTCTTTGATTGCAATGAGAACGTTATCGATACCACGGATGTTCAAGAAAGTTTCTTGTTGACCGGCAAAAGAAGCATCTGGTAAGTCTTCTGCAGTTGCAGATGAACGAACGGCAACCGCGATGTCGGAGTTGCCGTTAGATAATTCAGCGAAAGCGTCGCGAACTTCTTTTTCAAGTTCTGCTGTAAGCGGAGTATCGACAATCCATTGGCGAATTTTGGCGCCAGTTGCTGCAAGAGCATTTACGTCATCAACATTTAAAGTTGATAGCTCTGCCTGAATTTTAGCGTTTAGGCCACTTTGCTCGAGAAATTCACGATAAGCAGCCGCTGTAGTTGCGAAACCACCTGGTACTGACACACCAGCATTAGATAAGTGGCTGATCATTTCACCTAAAGATGAGTTTTTCCCACCTACAAGTTCAACGTCGTGTTTCCCTAATTTTTCTAGACCAATTACGCGCGCTTCCAAAGTTGTTACTCCACTTTTGCAGTATTAATCACTATCTTGGCATGAAATTATAACAAATCGCGCGGCTTTTTGATTTAACTCGGCGACAGTCATGTAAGATCGGTTTACTATAAAGATTTTACAGTACTTAGACAAATATTTAAGGAGAATTTTAATGTCAGAAGGTAAACAAATTAAGCGCAGTGTATTTTTTATCTCTGATGGTACGGCAATTACCGCTGAAACCCTTGGGCACTCACTGTTAGCACAGTTTCCTCATGTAGATTTTGACATTCATATTATTCCTTATATTAGCTCTGAAGAAGCCGCAATGAATGTGGTTGCGGAAATCAATCAACGTGCTGATCGCGATGGGCAGCAACCCTTAGTGTTTGATACGCTGGTAGATCCCTATGTACGTGACATTATTAACACTGCAAATGCAGTAAATCTTGATGTATTTGAAGGGCTTATTGGTAAATTGTCTGAGGTTTTAGGCACTCCTCCTACAACTTTAGTCGGACAAACCCATGCAGTGACCGATTCAGAGTCGTATAAAGCCCGTATTGATGCTGTACATTTTGCGTTGGACAACGATGACGGGGCCCGTACACGCCATTATGATAAGGCGGATTTAATCTTGATTGGCGTGTCACGTTCAGGCAAAACCCCAACCTCGATTTATTTGTCATTACAATTTGGCATTCGTGTGGCGAACTATCCGTTAACTGAAGAAGACCTGGATGACAACCGTTTGCCTGCAGTATTGCGTCCACATAAAAATAAACTGTTTGGCTTAATGATTGATGCGGAGCGTCTTGTAGCGATTCGTACTGAACGCAAAGCCAATAGCCGTTATGCAAGTTTCAGTCAATGTCAGATGGAACTTCGTGCAGTTGAAGGAATTTATATTTCTGAAGGAATTAAATATTTGAATGTTTCGGAAATGTCGATTGAAGAAATTTCAACCCGTGTTTTACAAATGACAGGTCTTAAACGTCGTATTGGTTAAAGTAAAAGTAGAGTTAAATACTGATTTAACTCTACTCTATATAATCGAAAATTAAGAGGATTGTTATATGTATAAAATATTAAAGCTAAAAACAGTTGCTCTTTTTTTCGCTATGTTGAGTCTGGTAAATAGCCAGACTTTTGCAGAATCTGTGGCAAATTTTGAAACCGATATTATCAATAAATATTATAAAATTAGTCTGACTGATCGTTATGAGAATGACGGCATCAATCAAGAAGTTGCATCAAAAGTCGCAAATTTTATTGAGAAAAATTCACAAAGTTTTGAATACCCATTTAAAAATTTACTCGATAAAAACCTAGTTTTATTGAATTACAGTCCTGATCGAAAGCTCAAGTTTTATACGTTTAATATTTCTGCAGGTGGTTCAATGCGTGAATTTGAGTCTTATGTGCAGTTTAAACAGGGCAATAAAGTAATTACACATGCACTCAATGATGGGGGCTTTATTAAAGCCATTCGTCAAACTCAATTGAATAATGTTCCAACCTATCTTGTTTCTAAAACGTATATTGGGAGTGGTTGTGAGGGACAATATGGCATTCAAGCGACTCAAGTTGAAAATGCCCAATATAAAAGTGTGAATGCGTTTAAGACGAAAACAAAAGCACTGGATCAGATTAATGTCCGTTATGACTGTAATTATTATCCAAAAAATATAGAGCCTTTTGATATGGATCGACTCTATATTCGTGTATCTGCAGATCTTCAAAAAATTGATATTCTAGTGATTAAGCCATCAGGTGAATTGACACAAAATTATTTGCGTTATCAAAAGAATAACCACAATTACCAATATATTGGTATAGTGAAATAAATTGATCGATAAAAAAGAGGCATATCCGCCTCTTTTTTTATGCTTAAAACTTAATAGGTCGTGATAATCACGTCCACCAAGTGTTCAATACCTTCCATGCTTTGTATGGCTTGTTCTGTAATTTTAACCACCGGCCAGGTAATTAACTTACAGTTTTCACGCTGTAATGCTGCATAGTAAGTATCTGACTTAAAGAACACTTTATTTTCGCTTGCCGAGTTGGGCATTAACTGACGTTTTAACCAATTGTCTTTCATTTGTGATTCAAGATAGCGAATAGCCAATAATGATTTGACGCGATTGTTAAATAAGCGGCGATTTTTGATAATTAAAGGATGTGAAAGCAGTTTATGAATGCCTTTTTCTGTGTGTGGCAAAATAAAATGCGGTGCAATTTGAAATATTTTAACCAGTTTTGCATGATTACAGATTTGATCTAAATGCGTCACGGTCATTTGGTTTGCACCGACAATAGCCACATTTAAATTAGAAAAATCACACAGTTTTATATCTTCAGAGGCAACAATTTTGCCTTTAAAGTTCTGGAAAAAATCGGGTGTATTTTGAAAGAAGCCATCCAATGGATTCTTTTTCTTATTAACCATTTACATATCCTTTCTTGTTTTACTTTGTCGCGGTTGGTTCTACTCTTTGGTATATCCAAGTTGGAACTTTTGGTAAAGATTTTTTTGAACTCTGGTCAGTCATCGCAACTATGTGATTGTTTCGAATGTGGATTAATTTTTGCTTATGATTTAGGCTGTTATGTGCGTAGAATAAAATAATTTAATATTAATCGTTGCGATAAACTCTCATTTGATTTTCCTTGCATCCTGGAAAATTCACTATGGCATAGTGATTCACATCTGCTTTATCTTCATAGTTTTTTAGTTGTGAACTCATAAAAAATAAGACCTGCCATGAAAGAACAAGTCTTATTTTTATTCATGATGCTTATAAAAGCTTAGTTTTTTTCCTCATCATGTTCTAGAGGTTGAAATTGTGTATTGGAGTAATTGGGGGCACTTGGTGGCTGGGTATGTGTTCTAAGATACTCTAAATCGCGAATATTTTTTTGAACCGCAACCGCACCAAATAAACTCAGTAAAAATGCCATGATATAAAACCCTTTCTCACTTAATTCAAGTGAGGCATTCCATAAACCAATGGCAAGCAGTGCGATGCAGATCACGATTGATGCCCAGCAAAGTCCAAAATAAATTGTAGTCACTTGAATGCTTTCAAGTTTATCGCGGACAATTTTTTGCAAAGATACAGCGGCGAATAAGCCATATAAAATCAGGATTAAATAATAGCCTTTTTCATTGAGTAATATTGATGCGTTAAATAAGCCAATGATATATGCAGCTGCACCCGTGATAAGCGCAACCCAACTTACAGCAATAAATGCAGAGCTAGGTTTATTAATATATTGATTCATCCTATTTTCCATTTTTTGTATTGGATTATTTTTATACAGCTATTATGTCTAAGCTAAACAAGATCGCAAATGTTGTCCGATCGAATCGGCATAAAATAGATAAGCTGATCAGCTGAATGGGCATTGAGATAAAAAAATAGCACCTATACAGGTGCTATTGAGAATTTTAAAAGGATCAAGAATTTTTGATATCCATTAATAATTCAAAGTTCTGAATACGTTTATCTGTGTCGTAAATATCACAAGTAAAAATGAATTCATCAACATTATATTTTTCTAACAGCTTTTCTAAACCGGCCTTGACTGTCTCTGCTGAACCAATTTGTGCCATCGCATAGAAGTTGTCGACTGACATTTTTTCTGCAGGTGACCACAGACCTTCCATGGTTGCAACAGGGGCTTTGAGTTTTAAACTTTGTCCACGCATTAAACCTAATACACGTTGATAGGCACTGGTGGCTATATATTGAGCTTCTTCATCTGTCTGAGCAACCACCGTTGGAACACCCATGGAAACATAAGGACGATCCAGGTATTCAGAAGGTTCAAAGTTTTCTCTATAGAGTTTGATCGCTTGATCGAGCATGCGTGGCGCAAAATGTGAGGCAAATGAATAGGGAAGTCCTAATTTTGCAGCCAGTTGTGCACTGAATAAACTTGAACCTAAAAGCCACACTGGAACATGGGTACTTTGTCCCGGTGTTGCAACAATACGTTGATGCGGTAGCGGCTCTTTAAAGTATTGCAGGATTTCCAGTACATCTTGTGGAAATTGATCTTCAGTTTCCTGGCGACCGCGGCGTAAGGCGCGCATGGTGACCTGATCTGTACCTGGGGCACGTCCCAAACCGAGTTCAACACGATTTGGATAAAGGGTTGCCAAAGTACCAAATTGTTCTGCAACCACTAAAGGAGCGTGGTTGGGCAACATAATGCCGCCTGAACCGACTTTTAAAGTTGTAGTATTCGCTAAGATATAACCTAGTAAAACGGCGGTCGCTGAACTGGCAATGCCGTCCATATTATGATGTTCTGCAAGCCACAGACGTTTGTAGCCTAATTGTTCGGCTTTTTGTGCTACTTCCAAAGCATGATGCAGTGAAAATTGAATGCTTTTATCATCACGGACGGGTGCAAGTTCAAGTATTGAAAATTGGATGTCTTTTAATGAACGCATTGGTTTTCTCAGGTATGAAATCTAAGAAAAGCATACGATGACTGAGTGAGTTTGTATATCGTTTTTTTTCGATATATTAGGGCTGTGGGTATGAATTAAGTAATTGCAGCATTTAAATAAAAAAAGCACCCGAAGGTGCTTTAAATTGAATCTTTGGAATTAACGATGTTTGTTCCAGCCTAAATGGCGGCCATTGTCGTGGCGGTCATTGTAACGGTAACTATTATAACGGCGATCATAGCGATCATTATAGCGACGGTTGTCACGATCAGATCGATCATCATAACGGCGGTCTTCACTGACTTTTTTTCCCAAGATTGCACCACCGGCAGAACCTAAGCCAGCGCCAATATAACCACCGTTGGTACCGCCCATATTTTTACCTACGGTATAGCCACCCGCACCACCTAAAGCACCGCCAATTACAGCGCCAGTACGGTCACGTTTGTTAGCAGCAACACCAGCACCTGCACCACCACCAATAGCGGAACCAATCATTGCGCCCGTGGTACCACCCATTTGTTTACCAACTGCGGCACCGACGACACCACCTAGGGCAGAAGTTAAGGCTGTATTTGTTGTATTGCCTGCATGGGCTGTAGTCATTGTTAAAACATATGAAGTCACTACAGCAGCAAGAATGATTGAATTAAATTTCATGGCAAACTCCTTTTTGAAGCTTTTGTTATTTCTTGGGTTAAATGTAATAAAAAATGTGGAAAGGAAGATGGATGAGTTGTTACTGGTTTGTATTTTTTTCTTCCTGATTTATTCATAATTAATCATGCATCATCATGATAAAAAAGTAAAAAAGCACCCGAAAGTGCTTTTTAAATTCAGCCAAACAGTGATGAATTAACGATGGCTGCGATAGTATTTTTTAGAATGTTTTTTGTAAGAGCGTTGGTCAGCGCGACGATCTTCTGATACTTTTTTACCTAAAACTGAACCACCGGCAGCACCTAATGCAGAACCGATATAACCGCCAGTAGTACCACCCATGTTTTTACCTACTGCATAACCACCTACACCGCCTAGACCGCCACCAATTGCAGCACCGGTACGATTACGTCGATCCGCAGAAACTGCAGCACCACCAGCCCCACCAATTGCAGAACCGATCATTGCGCCAGTATTACCACCCATTTGCTTACCAAGGGCAGTACCCGCGACACTCCCTAAAGCAGAAGTTGCAGCAATACGAGTTGAGTTGTCGGCATGAGCATTAACTGCCATCATTGATGATGCAGCTAAAGTTGCGCTTAATAATAATGCATTCAGTTTCATAGTTAACTCCATGTCCAAAAAGCGGACGTTGTCAGTCAGTTATTTCGATGGAGCAAATGTAACAAAAAGATTTTCGGGAAATATGGAGAGGAGCAATCAGAGTTGTGGCGTTTAGTGTCTGCTTTGTAAAGTTATATTAACAGCGTTGAGAAATGCTCATAAAATAAACATTTATAAGAGAAATATGAATGAAACGAGAATGGATTTAGATCTCGTCTTAAAAAACTCCCTTTTTATATGTGGTTTTGTCCCCACAATATCTATGTCATTTAACCCTTAGAATCGTTACACTAGGCACAATTTTTTTGCGCTGATCTATGTCATATAAGGCATGGAGATAGCCTTTGTATTGAGATATTTTGCAAAATGAAAGAATCGTTACGTTTACGATTAGATCAACTTTCTGACCGTCATGAAGAATTAAACGCATTGCTTGCGGATATAGAAGTCATTTCTGACAACAAACGCTTTCGTCAACTTTCGCGTGAACATAATGACTTAACGGAAATCACCGAAGTTTGGAAAAAGTATACCCAAGCTGAAAAAGACATTGAAACTGCTGAAGCCATGTTGTCTGACCCTGACTTTAAGGAAATGGCACAAGAAGAAATTAAAGAGAATAAAGCTTTAATTGAAGCGCTTGAATCTGATTTAAATATTCTGATGATTCCGAAAGATCCGAATGATGCCAACTCGGCCTATCTGGAAATTCGTGCCGGAACCGGTGGTGATGAAGCAGCGATTTTCTCGGGCGATTTATATCGCATGTATAGCAAGTACGCTGAAACTCAAGGCTGGAAACTCGAAATTCTGTCTGAGAATGAAGGTGAGCATGGCGGTTATAAAGAAGTCATTTGCCTGATTAATGGTGAAGGCGTGTATGGTCGCCTAAAGTTTGAAAGTGGTGCACACCGTGTACAGCGTGTACCTGCAACAGAGTCTCAAGGTCGTGTTCATACTTCTGCATGTACCGTTGCGATTCTTCCAGAAGTAGATGTTGATACTTCAGTGGAAATCAATCCATCTGAACTGCGTATTGACACCTACCGCGCATCGGGTGCCGGTGGTCAGCACATTAACAAAACTGACTCTGCGGTACGTATTACCCACATTCCAACAGGTACAGTGGTGGAATGTCAGGACGAACGTTCACAGCATAAAAACAAAGCCAAAGCCATGGCTTTACTGGTTTCACGTTTGGAAAATGCCAAACGTGCGGCTGCCGATGCGGCAACCTCTGAAATGCGCCGTGATTTGGTCGGTTCTGGTGACCGTTCAGAGCGTATTCGTACCTATAACTATCCGCAAGGCCGTATGACCGATCACCGTATTAACTTAACCTTATATAAGTTAGATGCCGTGATGGAAGGTGATTTAACTGAATTGCTCGACAGTTTACACCGCGAATATCAGGCGGATCAGTTAGCAATGCTTGCACAACAGAATGGTGGTTAATTGAATATTGCACAGGCTTTGGCCTTACGTGGTGAAGCAGAAAGTTATGAACGCCAAGAAAATGCTTGGTTGCTCGAACATATCACCAAAATTGATTCTTTTGATTTGATCATGAAAAAGGATCAGCAACTGACAGCTGAGCAAGAACAAGCTTATATTGATGGTTTAAACCGAATAGAAGATGGCGAACCTTTAGCGTATGTGACAGGTTCACAGCCATTTTGGACGCTAGATTTAAAAGTGACTAAAGACACTTTGGTGCCGCGTCCCGATACAGAAGTTCTGGTGGAATCGGTTTTACATTTGGACTTGCCTGAAGATGCGCGTATCGTTGATTTGGGTACAGGCACAGGTGCAATTGCTTTATCACTTGCCAGTGAACGTCCTGAATGGGAAGTAACAGCAACAGATATTTATGCGCCAACTTTAGAAATTGCAAAATTTAATGCGGATAAGCATGATTTGAATCATGTGAAATTCTCATGTGGTAGTTGGTTTAAAGCGTTAGAAAAAAACCAGTTCTTTGATGTGATTGTATCGAATCCGCCATATATTGATCCTCAGGATAAACACATTAAAGGTTTGGCGGCAGAGCCTCGTCGTGCTTTGGTTGCAGGCAATAATGGTCTGGCTGATATTGAATTTATTATTCAAAACGGTAAAAAGTGGTTAACTGCCAATGGTTGGGTTGCACTTGAGCATGGTTATGACCAGGCCGGTGTGGTGTATCAACTGTTTAAAAAATATGGTTATAAAGATATTCAAACCATTAAAGATTACGGTGGCAATAATCGTGTGACGATTGGCTGTTCAAGATAGCTGAAAAGTAATCGATTTAAAAATAAAGCGCTCAAAAGCGCTTTATTTTTTGACTACATCCCGCCAGCGTAACAGCCAGTTTTCAGCAAGTTTCATTAAACTATCGGTTATTTTTCCTAAAATCGCCAATAAGATAATCGCAATAATGACAATGTCAGGTCGAGAAGTTTCCCGTCCATCACTGAGTAAATAGCCAATTCCTTGGGTTGCAGCTATCAGTTCAGCGGCAATCATAAACATCCAGGCCCGACTGGGAATCGATTTAAGTACTGAGAAAGAAGGTTCTAAAAATTTTTCAGCTTGCTTGTTTAAGACAATAATGACAAAAACCAGCGCAAGACCACTGCCGATAAAGAAACCTAAAAATAGCCGCCAAGTACTGCTCCAGATATGTAACCACAAATCACCTGTAGACAGTTCTAAAAAAGAATCCCACAAGCTACTGGGTGCTGGGAGCAAGTAGGGTGCTATAAAGCTATTATATTAAAAACATACATCGGCATGAATAAAAGTAAAATAAAAATATTTTAGAATTAAGGGTATAAGGTGAAATTTCATTGTAATTATTACGTAATTACAAATTAAGTAAGGTGGTAAAAAAATGCCGACGATAGCTCATATCTAAATGCAACATTTAAATAGAGGACTATTTTCAATAAAAAGATTGTTTGAACTAAGGTTGCTATATCTCGTATCTTTCATCTTCATATTTGGGGCAATCATTGGAAAGTTATAGATTGATGCTTTGATGGGCGCTAAAAATACCGTGATTGATCTGCTACCGATTCAGCAAAAAATAGAGCTTGTGGTTAATGCCATGTTTCAAGCGAATGAATAAAAAGAAATATTATGTTGATCTGTATTTAGATCGGTCAAATTTATCTAAAGAAAAAGCGGCTCATTGGAGTCGCTTTTTTTAATTTTTTTCAGATTTATACAGGGAAATCTTGTAAACAATCTGATATGTCTAATTGAGTCAGCGTATCCGTTTCGAGTGCTAAACAAAGTGCCACAATTTTTGCAGTATCTGCAAGATATTGATCATCTTTTAAAGCTACACCCGTTTGTAAAGCTTGAATACGGTCTGCGCTGATGTCGAGTGCCTGAGCTGATTCAATGGCATCTGCACGATTAAAAAAGCTCACGACAGCCTTTTGAAGGGCAGAATCAGAAGCATTTAAAATACCTTGATTCAATAGCTCATCAAATTGAGAAGTGTGAGTGTTGAGAGAATGAGTAAAATTTTGCACTAAACTTTGCTCTAGTACATCAATCATCTTAAGCATGTCAGAACCTTTAATTTAAGGTGATTCCACGAGGAGGAGAACAGCAGGTTAAGCATAAAATTATGCTTTTAAATTGAGTGAAAAATAACCTATTTTGGAACTTTATGCAAATATCTTTCGATGAATGGCGGGTCGATTTTTTAAGCCAATGAAAACTTTAAAAATTATTAAATAATGATTTTAACCTATGTAAATACAAGTCCCTTACTGCTCTTTATGTTGACGATAAGCTCCCGGACTAACACCTGTCCATTTCTTGAAAGCACGGTGAAATGCACTTGGGTCATGAAAGCTTAATTCATCACTAATGTCTTGTAGGGTTTTGTCTGTTTTGGTGAGAAATTCAATTGCGCTATCACGCCGGATATCATTTTTAAGTTGCTGATAACTAACGCCTTCACTTTTTAAGCGTCTTTGAATCGTAGCATCGGACATATTTAAACGTTGTG
Organism: Acinetobacter sp. ANC 5414; assembly: GCF_013004295.1. NCBI lineage: Bacteria > Pseudomonadati > Pseudomonadota > Gammaproteobacteria > Moraxellales > Moraxellaceae > Acinetobacter > Acinetobacter sp. ANC 5414. The sequence continues at coordinate 61,712 of NZ_JABERM010000027.1, read as the reverse complement.
CAATTTCATTCAGCTCTAACCATTCAGCAGGTGGAACGTTCATTAAGTGTTTGCGTATTTGAGAGCTAATGGCATTCGGATTTTTAAAGCGTACCAATAGATTGTGTGGTGTTTGCTGAATGAACCGATACCAGGATTGCATATCTTGCTTGATCTGAATGTTTAAATAATTGGCATCGAACTGAATGTAGTTTTCATTGCTATTGTATTGAATGTTTTCACAAAACCGGACTTTATAGTCCTGATCATCTAGCGGAGAATCGCATTTGAGTTGAATCTGCTTGAGTAAAATTCTTTGCCCGCTTAACCAGCACATTAAGCCATGAATTAGCATTAAATAGGTGGCATAGCTGAACATTCTTTTGGTCTGCTTTTGCTCGTAAATCACGATATAAGCGTAGTTTTCCTGAACAAATAATTGGCTCGAAAAATCATCCAGAACCAGATTTAAAAACTGCAAAATATGTTGAACTGCTTTTTCCAGTGTTTCGGCATGCATGACGGATTGTGATAACAGTTTAAAACTGCCACGACGCATTGGATGGCTATCCATGCCAAAAAACTCGTCATTCATGGCATCAGCCAGTTCAATCCAAAGCTGAGCATATTGTGACACTGAAACACGTGCTTTACTGGATTGCATTAACTCAACAGGAATACCTGATTTGAGTAGGATATTCTGTGTATTCAATCCTTGATGGTCGGCAGACAGTAGTGCCTCATGGACAAGACTGATTGAGATGGTTCCTTTGCTGTCGTTTAACTCTTGTTCATTCATGTACTGATGTCCATGTTCAGTTCATTTGTGCGATAGATTGGATTGTCCGAATCCATCATTCAGGATGCATTATTTGGAAATTGTACTCTAGCTTAACTGCATTTACTCTGCATCTTAAGTCGAGTGTTCATACAAAGAATTGACAGGAATATAAAATGAAAATTCAAGGAAAAGTGTTTGTTGTGACAGGTGGAGCATCCGGATTAGGTGCAGCAACCGCAACATATTTGGTCGGTCAAGGTGCAAAAGTCATCATGGTCGATATGAATCAAGAGCTTGGCTTGGAAATGCAACAGCGTTTAGGTGAGCACTCAGTCTTTGTAAAACTGGATGTGACTGATGAGCATGCGGTAAAAGTGTTTTTTGACAATGTTGAAAAAGAGTATGGGCAATTAAATGGTTTGGTCAATTGTGCCGGAATCGCTCCATCTGCCAAAGTACTTGGACGTGATGGTATGCATGATTTTGCCATGTTCCAAAAAGTTTTAAATATTAATGTCAGCGGTACATTCAACATGATTCGTTTTGCTGCAAATTTGATAGCAAAATATAAATTAAAAGCAGGTGAAGAAGAACGCGGTGTCATCGTAAATACAGCTTCAGTTGCTGCATTTGATGGCCAAATTGGTCAGTCCGCTTATGCAGCATCAAAAGGTGCCGTGGTTGCCATGACTTTACCTTTGGCACGTGAGCTGGCACGTGAAGCGATTCGTGTAATGACCATTGCGCCAGGCATTATGGAAACCCCAATGTTGAAAGGCATGCCACAAAATGTACAGGATGCTTTGGGACAGATGGTGCCGTTTCCACCACGTTTAGCCAAACCGGAAGAATTTGCGCATTTGGTCGGACATATTTTTGAAAATGCTTATTTGAATGGTGAAGTGATTCGTCTGGATGGCGCGATTCGTATGCAACCTAAATGATACGGATTTTTATAGAGAATTGAATCTGTATAGCTGCAAATTTCTACTCAGATTTGAATAGCTTCGCATAAGCATGCATTTTCTTTTGAAGGATCAAAAGAAACAAAAATCCTTTGTGAAACTGAAGATACGTCCTTATATCTCAGTTTCACAGGCGACCTCCATGTCGCCGTCATGTACTCCAGATACAGTCATTTTTAAAAAGTTTGAAATGAATAAAATAGATATAGAAAGGGAAGCTCAATGATTTTAAATGATGAACAAAAGATGGCTCAGGACATGTTGCGAGATTATTCGCAAAACAGGTTAAAACCTACTGCCGCAGAACGTGATAAAACCGCGAAATTTCCCGCACAAGAATTAAAAGAACTGGGTGAACTTGGTGCCTTAGGCATGACCATGTCCGAACAATGGGGCGGTGCAGGTCTGGATTATGTATCCCTCGTGGTGGCTTTAGAGGAAATTGCCGCAGGTGATGGTGCGATTTCTACAATTGTCAGCGTGCAAAATTCACTGCCTTGTGGAATTACCCAGCGCTACGGTACAGAAAAGCAAAAGCGAAAGTATTTGACCAAACTTGCAACAGGCGAATGGCTGGGATGTTTTTGCTTAACTGAACCTCAAGCCGGTTCAGATGCCGGGGCACTAGAATGCAAGGCAGAACGTGATGGTGATTTTTGGGTACTCAATGGTACCAAACAATTCATTACTACCGGTAAACATGCCCAAGTGGCGATTGTCTTTGCTGTGACCGAGAAAGCCGCAGGGAAAAAAGGCATTTCCTGTTTCCTCGTTCCTACAGACACAGAAGGGTATATCGTTTCGCGTCTTGAAGAAAAGATGGGACAACATTGTTCAGATACCGCAACCATCATTTTTGAAAATTGCCGTATTCCTGCCGAAAATTTATTGGGTAAGGAAGGTGAAGGTTACAAAATTGCCTTATCTAATTTGGAATCTGGGCGAATTGGTATTGCCGCACAATCAGTCGGGATGGCACGTGCTGCACTGGATGCTGCGGTGGAATATGCCAATGAGCGCAAAGCTTTTGGGGTAGAGATTGTTCAGCATCAAGCTGTGGCATTTCGTTTGGCGGATATGGCGACGCAAATTGAAGCGGCACGGCAACTGATTTTTCATGCGGCAACTTTAAAAGATGCAGGATTACCCTGTTTGAAAGAAGCTTCAATGGCGAAACTGTTTGCGTCCACCATGGCGGAACGGGTGTGTTCAGATGCGATTCAAATTCATGGCGGTTATGGCTATGTGTCTGATTTCCCGGTAGAGCGAATTTACCGTGATGTACGGGTCAGCCAGATTTATGAAGGGGCTTCGGACATTCAGCGTTTAGTCATTGCACGTGAGGTCACTAAAATCTAAATAGCGATTTAACTGTGGCTGAATTTTAGACTTTAGTGGGTGCTCAAATCCTGCACATTTTTTGATGGATGAGGAAATTGCAGGATGACATCAAGCATGTTTATCTAGGTGAATAGTGAAGTTAAAAGATTAAAAATGCTGAATGCATTTTGGCATTTTTAGAATGAGAACAATAAGCAAAATGGATCAACAAAGCAGGAGCTTTGTTCAATAAAAGAATGGATGAGAGGTTGTGGTCATGAAGACATTAGAACAGGCATATCAAGAATTTAATTTTGATGATTTTCTTGCAGAGCAACTGGTCGGTACAGCTGGGTCAGTCAATGCCTATGTTGAATGTTGCGAGCGTTATCTTGGTTTAAATAAAACTGCCCTAATCTGGGAAGGTAAAAATGGCGAGTCTGCCGAATGGACCTTTGAACAGCTGGCGGAAGCATCTGGAAAATTGGCAAATTATTTTACGTCAATTGGCTTAAAAGCTGGTGACTGTGTTGCAGGTTTATTGCCACGTACCCCTGAATTGCTGATTACGATTTTAGCCACCTGGCGCATGGGCGCAATTTACCAGCCACTGTTCACCGCATTTGAGTCAAAAGCCATTGAACATCGTATCAATACTGCCAAAACTCGATTGATTGTGACCAATGCAGAACAACGTTCAAAACTGAATGGTGTCACTGTACCGCATATTTTAACGGTACATCAAACCAATACATTAAGTCATCAAGATAATGATTTTTGGACCGAACTGGCTCAACAATCAGAATCTTTTGAACCAGTGATGCTAAACTTTGAAGATGATTTCCTGATGATGTTTACCTCGGGAACCACAGGTTTGGCCAAATCAGTTCCTGTTCCTTTAAAAGCTGTGCTGGCATTTAAAGGGTATATGACGTATGCCGTAGATTTGCGTGAAGAGGATTCTTTCTGGAATCTGGCCGATCCGGGTTGGGCTTACGGTTTATATTACGGAATTACCGGACCTTTAAGTTTGGGGCATAGCATCATTATGGATGAGCGTGCATTTAGCGTAGATAACGCCGTGCAAGTGATTCAAAAATATAAAGTCAGTAATTTAACTGGTTCACCAACCGCTTTCCGGATGTTCTTTGGATTTAAAGAAAAATTTGACCCCTCAATTAAAGAACATTTACGTGTGGTGAGTAGTGCAGGTGAGCCTTTAACCCCGGAAGTGATTCACTGGTTTAACCATGATTTAAATGTGAATATTTATGATCAATATGGACAGACTGAACTGGGGATGGTGATTGCCAATCATCATGCATTGGAACATGAAAAGAAAGTCGGTTCAGCGGGTTATGCCATTCCGGGACATCGCTTTGCAGTATTGAATAAAGATCATCAGGAAGTCGAAAAAGGCGGTATTGGAACACTTGCGATTGATAATTCACAATCACCATTGGCCTGGTTTAAAGGTTATGACGGACATAACCTTAAATCCTTTGTTGGTCATTATTATTTAACCGGTGATACCGTTAAATTAAATGAATTTGGCGGGGTGGATTTCATTGGTCGTGCTGACGATGTAATTACAACGTCAGGTTATCGTGTGGGGCCTTTCGATGTTGAAAGCACTTTACTTGAATGTGAAGAAGTTTTGGAATCTGCAGTCATTGGTAAGCCAGATCCGGAACGTACTGAGGTGGTTAAAGCTTTCGTAGTACTCAAACCGAAATTTTCAGCTTCAGATGAGTTAAGCCATAAACTTCAGGAATATGTACGTTCGCGTTTATCAAAGCATGCATATCCTAAAGAAATTGAATTTGTAGAGGGTTTACCTAAAACCTCCAGTGGCAAAATTCAGCGCAATTTACTCAAGCAACAGGAAATTGCCAAAATGCAGGGAATTCAAAAAGTCAGTTAAACCAATTCTAGTTTTAAAAGTTCCATACTCTTGCACCCGAAAGGGTGCTTTTTTTATTTAGTCCTCTTTAATCATCATTTTGAACTATAATTCATCCTGAACTTAAATGAATAATAGTAGTCAATAGGGATTGCCAAGTGACCGATGTAGATATGGATCTAGAGTTAAGTGACGCAGAAATGCATCTGTATAGCCGTCAAATTCTGCTGGATGGCTGGGATATAGAAGCACAGGAAAAACTAAAACTCGCCAATGTCTTGATTGTTGGTTGCGGTGGAATCGGTTGTACAACCGCAGAACTTCTGGCGCGTGCAGGTGTGGGGCAAATTACCTTAATCGATGCGGATACGATCGAAATGAGTAATCTACAACGGCAAATAGCCTATGTAGAAGAAAATATTGGTTTCTATAAATCCGAAATACTGGCTAAACGTTTAAAGCAAATTAATCCACATATTCGCGTTGAATCTAAAACTGTAAAGCTGGATGAAAGCAATGCAGAAGCATTAATTTCAGCTCAAGATCTGATCTTGGACGGCTGTGATAATTTTACGACACGTTACCTCGTCAACCAAACTTGCAAGCAATTTGGTGTACCTTTAATCAGTGCTTCCGCGATTGGTTTTCAGGGACAACTGTTTATGGTTGAAGGCGAGTCGGCGTGTTATGAATGTCTATTTCCCAAAGAACAGTATGCCAGTGAAAACCTGCGCTGTGCCGATTCAGGGGTATTAGCGACCACTCCTAATGTCATGGCAAGTTTGCAAGCGCATCATGCCTTGCTTTATTTGGGTTTGGGGAAAATGCCATTGAAGCAAAAACTGATGCTTTGGGATGGTTTAAGCATGAAGCAACGTTTACTTGCTTTCGAAAAAGATACAGATTGTCCAATCTGTTAGGCAAGATAGACCTGCAAAGCAATATTTTTTTGCTACACTCACTACAATTTAATTCTAAGCTGACATTATGAAAAACAATATCTGGTTAGATGGCCTGCGTTCAGTTGCCCGTGTGGGGGAAACAGCTGTTATTGCAGCAAAAGCCGGCATTAAATACGCCACAGAAAAACCAAGTAACGCAAAACTGATGCGTGAAACTTTTGAATCGCTCGGTTCAACTTATATCAAGCTCGGACAGTTTATTGCCAGTACACCTTCATTGTTTCCACGTGAATATGTTGAAGAATTTCAGGGCTGTTTGGATCAAACTCCGTCATTGCCTTTTAGTTATGTACAAGGCGTATTGGTCTCTGAGTTTGCAGGCAGAAATCTGGATGAAATCTTTGCTTCCATTGATGAAAAGCCTTTAGCCTCAGCATCTATTGCACAAGTGCATGCAGCTAGACTTGTGACAGGTGAAGATGTGGTGATTAAAGTGCAAAAGCCGGGTGTAGAAACCATTCTTTATACCGACTTGAATGTCTTGCACTGGGCAACCAAAATTCTGGAAAAAGCGGTACCTAAAGTAAAATTTGCATCACTTGCCGATATTGTGGATGAAATTAAAACCCGTATGGTACGTGAAGTCGATTTTATTGAAGAAGCGCAAAACCTGGATGATTTCGTGAATTATCTGAATGTGACGCAAAACCAGAAAGCGACTGCTCCAAAGGTTTATCATCAATATTCAACCCGCCGTGTACTGACCATGCAGCGCCTGTATGGCGTACCTTTAACTGATTTTGATGTGGTTAAAAAGGTATCTAAAGATCCATCCCAAGTATTAATTACCGCCATGAATACCTGGTTCGGTAGCTTGATGATGTGTAACAGCTTCCATGCCGATTTGCATGCAGGCAATCTGATGTTGCTTGAAGATGGTCGAGTCGGTTTTATTGATTTTGGTATTGTCGGTCAGCTCAATCCTGAAGTGTGGACAGCTTGTATCGCATTTATGGATGCACTGCAAAAAACCGATTACAACTTGATGGCAGAAAACATGCTGAAAATGGGCATGACTGACAAGAAAATTAATACTCAAGTTCTGGCAGCAGATTTAGAACGTCTATTTAGTGGTGTATTACTTACCGATCCGCAGGAATTACTCACTTCCAATCCTGCAGATTTAAATGACATCATGATGGATATGGTTGGCGTAGGCGAGCGTCATGGTATTCGCTTCCCTCGTGACTTTGCCTTGCTATTTAAGCAAATGCTGTATTTCGATCGCTTTATGCGCATCCTTGCACCGTATACCGATATTTATGCAGACCAAAGACTACAAATGGTGCAAACTCTTGATCCAAATGTGTTATTAAAAAACTAAGTTATTTTTTATTTATAATCCCTCCTAACCTCCCTTTGATAAAGGGAGGGAAAAGTCCCCCTTTTCAAAAAAGGGGGATTTAGGGGGATTTTTTAAGTGTTATAGGATTCCAATATGGATGCAATTATCATTGAAGGTTTAAAGGTCGAAACAGTGGTGGGATGTTTCAATTGGGAACGTCAAATCATTCAGCCTTTAATGCTTGATATGACCATCCAGACCAGTTTGGAACTAGCTTCTAATTCTGATGAGCTGGAACATACGCTGAATTATGCGGAAATTTGCGAAATTTCTGCCACTGTTATTCAAAAAGCACAGCCAAAATTGATTGAACATGCAGCAAAGCTTGTTCTAAATGCGCTTTTTACTACCTTTCCTGCGGTTGAATCGATTATGATTACGATCCGTAAGCCTGCCATTATCGCGCAAGCAAATTCTGTAGGAATTCGTCTTGAACGCCACCGAAACGATATTCGCCTTAGCTCTGGCGAGTAATTGTCATCCTGAACACCATTTTAAGCAGGCATTTGCCCAAATTGCTGAAATTGGACAGGTTCAATTCTCTGAGATTTATTTAATTCCATGTCGCGATGGCGTTGGTGCAGATTATTGGAATGCTGCGTGTTTGCTCAAAAGTGAAATGAGCGTCGAAGAAATGACTTCCATCCTTAAAAAAATGGAAGATGATTCAGGCCGTGTACGTCCATCGCATCAAATTTCTTTGGATGTGGATCTGATTGCATGGGGAGAAGACTTGTCTCATATGCAATTTAATCCGAAGAAATTACCCCTCGCAACTGATGTCAAAATTCCAATGCTGGATATTTGGCAGAGTGTTGAGTTTCAACACGAAAAGCATGAATTTCCAATTGTGCATTGGGTAGATTAGCTTTTACTAAGTTCATTAGAGGAATACATTTTAGTTTTAAAATAGCCTAAGCAAATTATGACTTTAATCTAGAAGTATTATTCGATTTGGCTCTAACAACAGAGAATATGGAAATAGGTGAGTGTGGGTAGAGTTTGACTGATTAAAATTGAAAAATCATCAAATCTTAGGCAGGGAATGTGATATATCATTCAAAAAGCCTGATCTTTGCAGATTAGGCTCGTTAATCATAGTTAAACAAATGATTTTAAATGAATAATAAAAGCATTTCGTATAAGGTGTATTATGTTAATTTTAGGAAATCTCAATTTTAAAAATTACTCATGTTAAAAGCTTTCATGTTAGTTATGGCTTTAATTTTAACTTCTATCAATCATCTATTACATGCAGAGACCAATACGTTGAACTCAAATAAAATATTAGAACCCTTTATCTTTGAAATTGGTTCTAATTTTTCAGATATTCAAAATAAATTTAACTTAGAAGCAAAGACTTCAGGAGTAAATTTCATCAAGGAGTCAAACTGGTACAGATTAAAAACCCCAGTAGGATTTATTTCCCTTCAAGAATGGCAAGGTAAACTTCATTGTATTGCTTATGATATTAATATTGATGATATAGAAATAAAAAAGAAATTAAGTGATTATCTTTTTGAAAAATATAAAAATAATTTTGAATGGGTGGATAGGGTTGATAATGGGTTTTATGTTTCATATGAATCCTCTAATGATTCTATCCAAGGAATCTATGCATATTCATTAGGCATAACTATTTCTTTCACTAGTAATGAAATTAGAAAAGCAGAAACAAAGATTCGTTTTCCAAATCTTTAGCTTGTGAAACCATTTATTTAACATAATGGTGCTTATACGAAATTCAATTGAAATAATATTGTAATAGCAAAAAGTTAAGATAAAAGAAAAACTCCAGATATCAGCAGAATCCCGGCTTGGAAACAAGTCGGATTTTTTTAATCAATTTCGATAGCTTTTGCCAATTAATTCGCTTAATAAGTAATCAAATTAATGCTTTATTGTGAGTTATTAATCCTACCAGATCAAAAGAATTCCCTAAATTTATACGGATAAAAAGGAGGTGGTTTTTAGCCGACCTTGTACGTATATGCTCACATTAATCTCGGCCCTTTGCGGCTAGGCGATCAGACTGTAATTTCCTATAATGGGGACATAGAGAACAGGAGGTTCCGAACAATAAAAAGAATAAAAAACAACATAAGGAATGTGCGGTACGACAGGAGTTATACCTAAGCAGCAAATACGAAAAAGCCCAACAGGATGTTGGGCTTTTTTGTGATTGATCAATTATTGTGTAATGCAGGTTGCAGACAATCTTAACGATCTTCCAGATGCTAAACATAATCGATTATGTGATCAGGGATGATTTTAAATTGAGTGTTTTAGTACATAAAAAGATTCATCTGCACAACACCTGGCTCTGTCGATTGTGCCTAATTTGAACCAGACACTTGTCTGAAACAATTTCTATGCGTGGAGTGACTTAGGTTTAAAATAGGCAGAGAAATCACTTTATTTTACTGATGAAATATAAATGCTTAAAAAAGCAACCAGAGTTGTCTTGGCAATCAATAGTGATGTGGTGAACATAGTAAAACTGTGACCACACATATAAAAAATGATGAACTGGACCGATCTCATCCAACACTATGGTTATTTTGCCATTTTGATTGGCATCTCATTAGAGCACATCAATTGGCACTCCATGCTTTACATTTTGCCTTGACGAAAGATTATCAAAGTCATTATTTATGGATCGATTCGACGACACTACCTGTATGCAAAAATCAGCGGATTCAACGGTATAAATCTCTAGCAGCGATTGCCACACGCGGTAAAAGCTCAATGGGATGGTTCTTTGGCTGTAAGCTGCATTTAATCATGAATCAGTCAGGAGACATGGTCAGTACAGCTTTATCGAATGGGCATACAGCAGATATTAAAATGGTTGAACAGTTAGTCGAAGGATTAAAAGCCAAGCTCTATGCTGATCGTGGCTATATCAGTCAGGAATTAAAGAGCAGATTAAAAGCACAAGGTACTGATTTAATTACCTATCACCGAAAGAATATGAAATCTGCGCAACTCTCAATATCAGATGAATATCACTTAAGGCAGCGTAATAAAATAGAGACTTTATTCAGCCTGTTAAAAGGGAAATATCATTTAGTGACGAGCAAAGCTCGAAGTGTTGCAGGCTATTTGGCAGGAATTTATGCCTCTTTATGTGCCTATCAACTCTGTCATCAAAACAAGCCGGTGATTCGTATTATGCAAACATCGGCTTAAACAGAATTCGGGTTAATTATGGTTGCCATGCTGGGTGGGTTTTTAGCTGATCAAATCTATTATCAGATTGGCAGGCACTATGGCATCGACTTTATTCAAAAAAAGCCAAAATTGGCACAGAAGTTTGAGCAATCAAGCCAGTTTATTGAACATTATCCTATTTTAACTATTTTTCTAATGCAGTTTGCCTGGGGTTTGCGTACTATTTTACCCATTTCGATTGGGATTAAAGGCTATCCTTTATTGAAATATATGCTGGTGAATATTGTCGCCTGTTTTATTTGGGCGTTTGTTATTGTGAGTGTTTGTTTGCAAGTGAGCCATTGGCTGCATGTGTTCTGGCAGAAAATTTTACCTTATCATCAAGATTTTTATATTGTAGGAAGTGTTATTGCTTGTATTTTCATATTGCGCATTACATACAGCATCTGCATTTATTGCCGCCAAAAATAATAATTTAAACAAACAGCATAAAAAGCCCGCAATAATGCGGGCGGTTAATCATTCAAAAACCAGTTAAATGTAGTAACTGGTCCTGGTCATCAGTTTGGAAATTGCCGTCATGGTAATACGTACAGGAGCAGGTAAATCCACACCGCCAGCATTCAATGCTGTATCTCTATGATGCAATTCATCTTCATTCATCTGTACCAAAATTTTACGCGAACGTTCATCTTGCTCCGGCAACTGTTTGATATGGTCTTGTAAATGCAGACTAACTTGACGTTCAGTTTCGGCCACGAAACCTAGGCTGTATTTATCGCCAGCAATTCCTGCAATAGCACCCATACCAAATGATAGACTGTACCAGACCGGATTTAATAAGCTGGTATGGCTATCCAGTTCTTTTAAACGGTCTTCACACCAGGCCAAATGATCTTGTTCTTCAATCGCGGCTTGTTCCATTTCACGGCGTACATTCGGTAGTTTTGCAGTCAGCGCCTGACCATGATAAAGCGCTTGCGCGCACACTTCACCGCTATGATTTACCCGCATTAAGCCGGCAACATGACGTGCTTCACTGACACCAAGTTGAGTTTCCACAGCACTACCGGGATTTTCACGATGTGCAGAGGTTGTTCCCGGAACCAAACTGCGAAGCGCCTGGTCAAACGAATGAATAAATTTGTCGATACCGGTATATTGACGCATAAAATTAATCCTCTAAAGCTTCGTGTTGATGTGCTGCAAGCATCGGCTTGAGTTTAAACAAAAGCCATGTAGTGAAAATGGCGCTGAGAATAGCTGTAATACTGAAAAGTATTTTAATATCAATCTTGAATATACTTAAGATGATAATGGAAAATATAGCAGAGGATACCATGAATACGGCATTTAAGATGTTGTTTGCAGCCACCACACGCGCACGATGTGAGCGAGGAGAAAAGGCCTGCATCATGGCATATAAAGGTACGATGTAAAAACCGCCACTAATGCCGAGTAATGTCACGGCAAGCATGACATGGTAATAGCTCCAGCCTTGGGTAAAGACATCTTTTAAACCCAACATTTCACCGCTACGTTCAGGTACAAAAGCCAAACTGGCTGCCAGATAAAAAGCAAAAACGGTTAGGCCGATTGCACCAATCGGTACCATCTTTAAATTAACTTCTGTACCGCCAATTCTGCGGCACAATAATGAACCTACACCAATACCTACAGAGAAGAAGGTTAAAAGCAGACTGACGACATTTTCAGAGGCATGCAAGTTTTGTTGGGTGAGTTGTGGGATCTGGGTCAGATAGGTGGCGCCATAGAACCAGTACCAGGAATTACCCAATAAAATTAGAAAAACAATCGGCAAGCTTTTGGCATATCTTAAAGTCTGAAAACTGGTTCTGAAAAAGTTCCAGTCAATTTGAATCTCAGGTGAGGTGACATTTTGCTTTAATACAAAGCGACTAGCGATGTATCCGAGAACAGCGATGGTGACCACCGTCAGGCTAATCCAGAACAGATTGCCGTCTGAAGCAGAAATCACTGCACCGCCTAAAATCATACCAACCAAAATGGCAATGGATGTGCCAGACTGAAACAAGGCATTTCCGGACATGAGCTCATTTGGCTTTAAAATTTCAGGCAAAATAGCGTATTTAATTGGCCCAAAGAAGGTCGAATGCACGCCCATTAAAAATAAAGCCATTAACAATAGCCATAAATGACCCAGTAAAAAGCCAGCAGAGCCAATCAACATGATCACAATTTCGAGTGTTTTAATGCCGCGTACCAGTTGTGAGCGTTCATATTTATCTGCAATCTGTCCGGCTGTCGCAGAGAAAATAAAATAGGGTAAAATAAACAATAAGGCCGCAAGATTATTCAGTGTACTGACACTGGCACTTTGTTGATTGATCCAACCATAAGTAATGACCAGTAACAATGATTGTTTGTATACATTGTCATTCAGTGCACCGAAAAATTGAGTGATAAACATCGGTAAAAACCGGCGTGTACCTAAAAGATGTTCATTTTTTTCCATGGTTTATGGGCTTCATTAAGTTTTATTAAGAAATGTGAGCATTTGGTAAAACACTATAAAAAATCATGTATTATGTTTTAAACCTATACTTTAGTGAAAATTCCAATAGATTTGAGTTTGTTAGCAAGCGATTATTGGGCATTTTCATTACAAATATTATATTAGTTTAGAGTTCTTTATGCTTTCAAAACTGAATTTTAAAAAGTCGACTCTTACACTAAGTGTCAATTCCTTCATAGCGTGGGATGATCAACATAAACGATTTTGTTTAAGTCTCTTTTTAACATTACTGGCACAACAAGGTTTTGCACAAGTTGCACAGCCTGATACAAAGGTCACTCAAACAGAATTTGAACAACAACTCAAGAGTGAAGCTGTTAAACAAGGTATGGGCAGTACCGAAGAAATAGAAAAAATTGAAAACTTTCAAGAAAAACAAGCTGAACCTGACAGTTTACAAATGCTGCAACAACAAGAACAGGCAGGACAAAACTTTGAAGAATTTAAGCCTATTGAATTTGATGATTTAGAAGAACTGCCCATCACGCCAGTCAGCCAAGCGATGGCAGATGAAATTTTTCGTGAGGCTGAAGATGCAAAAAATCAAGCCCAGCAATATCGTGCAGGACAAGTTACAGAAGTTGTAGTTTCTGATGCAACACAGCAAGAACTGGTTGAAATCAATCATGCGCCTGTAAATGTCGATCAATTGATGTCGAGCATTCAAGACGATAGCAAAATTGTGGTTGAAGCCAATGAGGCAGGTAGAACCTTACCTGAATTGAGTGTGGCAGATGAAATCGAAGAACCAAATTTCTTTAAACGCTGGTTCTATAAAATACGACCACCTCGTCAATTGAATACTGCGAAAGTTGCGCGTATTAGTGCGGATGTTGTGTTCACGTCAGCTCAAAATACCAGTGATGTTTCAAACAAAGCTTATGCTCAAGCACTGCAAAATCTCCAAACCAATCTTAAGGGGAAGCTTTCCAGTTTTACCCAGGAATCCTTTGGTGATTTTCCTTCGGCACTGCCACAATTAAGAACCATGTCGAATCAGGCAGCGCAGGCAGTGGGCTTTTATAATGCTAGCTTTAAATTTGAAAAACTCAGTGAAAACCGTGTTCGCGTCAGGGTAACGCCGAATGAACCTGTGCAAATCAAAGAACAGAATGTCGAGTTTAGTGGCGCAGGTGAAAAACAGGCACAGTTCCAGGTCATCAGTGTGTTACCGGATCAAGATGTCGGTGATGTTTTCAACCATGGTTTATATGAACAAACCAAAACCCGAATTAATGATGCCGCGAATAATAATGGTTACTTTGATGGATACTGGCGTTTACATGATGTAAAAGTTGCCCAACCGCAAAATACTGCAGATATAAATTTACGTTATGAAACGGGTGATCGTTATAAATTGGGACCTGTTGAATTTCGGATGAGTGATCCCTCACAACCCTTACCGATAGACTTAGATGTATTGCAAAGTATGGTGTCATGGGAAGATGGGGCCGATTATACTTTTTGGCGGGTCAATGGTTTAGCCAATAACTTAACCAACTCACGTTATTTTAATTACACCTTGGTGGATGCTGTACACCCCGATCCAATTGAAAAGCAGTTAGAACTTCCACCAGATATTCAAGCATTGGTAGATCAGCAAAAAATATCAGAAAATGAAGCGAGTGTTCAGGACAAAAAGCAGGTCGCTTCTTCAAAGGAAGTCACTCAATCAGTGGTGGATGAGACACAATTCGCAGGTAAAGCAGATACAGAAGGCGATCAAAATCTGCGTCAAATGCGTGTAGAACAGGAAATCAAACAATCTGAAGAAGAACGCTTAAAAGCTCAAGCGCGCGAAGAAAAGAAAGTCCCGGTGATTGTCACTTTAAATGCAGATCGTCTAAATAGTGCAGAATTGGGTGCCGGTTATGGTAGTGATACCGGTGCACGTGTCCGTGGTCAGTATCGCCGAGCCATTGTAAACCGCCGTGGGCATTCATTTGATGCCAACGTAGAGTTATCTCAAATTCGTCAGTCGATTGATGGTCATTATAATATTCCCTATAAGCATCCACTGAATGACTATATCAGTCTTGTGGGCGGTTATGAGCGTGAAGAACGTGATGACGTTGCACAAGGCAATGGATTGATGATTGAATCTGCTGTGGCGGGCGTGGATCGAATTATCAAAAGACCACGCGGAAGTTGGCAACATACTTTCGGTTTGCGTTATCGTCTAGATCGTATTACACAAGATGGTGTGCTAGATTTTGGAAAAATTCCTGATGCATTTATAGCGAATTCGAATGAGCAGCAACAATCCTTATTATTGGGTTATGAGGTTGCTCGTACCACCAGTGATAAGCGTGTCAATCCAGGGAAAGGCTTTAGGCAAAATTATAAAGTTGAACTGGGCAGTGAAACTTTATTATCCGATGCGGATATGGCCATTGTGAATGCGGGTTGGCGATTTATTTATTCATTAGGTGAAAATGATAACCATCAGTTTGTGGGACGCGGTGATTTAGGTTATATCTTTGCACAGGATTTTACTAAAGTTCCTTATAACTTGCGTTATTTTACCGGTGGTGACCAGACTGTTCGTGGTTTTGATTATAAAAGTTTATCGCCTGAAGAAAATGGATTTAAAATTGGCGGACAAGCTTTAGCTGTAGGTTCTTTAGAATATAACTATCAATTTAAAGAAGGTTGGCGTGCAGCCGTATTTAGTGATGTAGGGAATGCGTACGACAAAGATTTTAATACACCCACCGCCTATAGTGTCGGTTTAGGGCTTCGTTGGGCATCGCCAATTGGTCCAATTCGTATTGATGTCGCTTCAGGTATTTCTGATGACGATCATCCGATCCGTATCCATTTCTTTATTGGTTCACAATTATAAATTTTAGGTTTTAGAGAGCATTATGGCTGAAGTAGAACAGCAACCAGAGACGGAAACCCCTCGACCGAAAAAACGTCGTATTTTGAGGAGTGTATTATTTACACTGCTCATGGTGTTGGTTCTGCTTATTGCTTCCTTCGCTGTGATGTTTACTACTGATAAAGGCAGTAAATTCTTACTGGACCGTGTTTTACAAAGTCAAAAAATTATTCATTATGAATATGAAAGCGGTAATCTTTTACACGGCATTATTCTAAAAAATATTCTGGTCAGCTTAAAACCTGTAGACGTTAAAATTGATCGTGCCGATGTGACTTTAGGTTGGCGCGCAATCTTAAAAAAAGAAATTCATTTGAATCGTGCCGATGTCCGTAATCTGCAAATTATCACCAAAAATCCACCAAGTGATAAACCATTTAAATTCAATGAAATCCGTTTGCCTTTTGTTTTGCGCTTAGATACGGCTGATGTTGACCATCTGCTGATCAAGACTTCATCTGCCAGCGTCAAATTTAATGATATTCACTTAAATAATGCACTTTGGTCGGGTACAGAACTCAAGTTTGAAGATTCCCGCATGGATATGGGCTATCTTTCAGTCAAAAATGCGACTGGAGATATGAAATTTGAAGGAAAATATCCTTTAAATGCGGTTGGTGATTTAAATATACCGTCATTGAATAAAAGCCTGAACATTCATGATATTAAAGTGGTGGCTAAAGGTTCTTTAGATACCATTCAAGCAGGTGTGGCAACCAATACACCTGATTTGTTAACCGGTTGGGTGGTGCTGCATCCGGTGCGTAAACATGTGCCGATGTTTGGTGAGTTGCAGTTCAAGAAATATCACTGGCCATTAATCACTGAGCAAAAACTGTTTACTAAAAATGGTGTGGCTAAATTCAATGGGGATATCAAACGCTTAAATATCGATGTTGCGACGGATTTAACGGGTAAAAATATTCCACAAGGTCAATATAACGGTAGCATGCATACCGATTTGGTCCATCAGCTGGATATTAGCAATTTAAATGGCCAGTTGATGAGTGGCGCCGTGAATGTTGCAGGTGTAGTGAGCTGGAAAGACCATGTGACTTGGGATATGAATGGTCGCCTGGACAAAATTAATCCTAAAGACAAACTGATTCCACAAGTGGTAAAAGATTTTCTGCCGCCCAGTCTGGATGGAAAAATTGCTTCTAAAGGTAGCCTTGAAAAAGGTTTGCATTTGACTGGATTGGTGGATTTTGACCGTTATGAAACATGGAACCTCAAACTCGATCAAGATGAGCAAAAAGGTAAAAAGCCAAATCCGATGCTACTGGATGTTGCCTGGAAAAATATTGACCGCGCCGTGCCTTATGTAGGCTGGTTAAGCAGTAAATCGGGTGATGTTCAATTGGCATTGGTAGAAGGCAAACAGGATATTCATGTCGCAACGGTTGTCTCTAAACATGATAAGGGCATGTTGCCTGAAGGCTTATATAAAGCACAGCTTAATCTTAAAAATAACAATTTAAATGTGCCAAGTTTTAGCTACGTGGCTGGCAAAGGTAGCATAAACGGAACTGCAAAAATCGAGTTGCCGACTGAAAAACGTCAATTAAAATGGAATGCCAGTGTTAATGCCAAGGATTTTAATCCGCAAACAGTGGTCGAGGCTGCACCGGTTAACTTATTGAATGGACAAGTCAAAGCCAATGGTTTTGCCAAACCGAATCAGCAGATTATTCATTTAGATGCCATTAACTTGACCGGTCGTCTGGCACAGCAAAACAACAATGAAACCGTTCGCTTAACTGGACGGAGCACCGCAGCTATTTTATTCAACGATCAGAAATCAGGTGGAGCGTTTAAGAGTTTTGCCGTGAATTATGATGGGGCACTGAATGCAAGTAATATTCAGGCCAGTGAAGGTTTGCTCAAATTTAAAGTTTCAGGTACACCGGAACTGATTAAAATTGAGGAGTTGCAGCATTCAGGTATTGCAGGGAAAATTTTTGCCAGTGGTTTGGTCAATCTTAAAAATGGCATTGGCTGGAATGTAAATGCTTCCCTGATTCGATTTAAACCGCATTATTTTGTCTCATCTGTACGTGGTGAATTATCCGGTAATGTGAAAACTGAAGGGGTTTGGTCAGACACCTTAAAACGCATTAATATCGAAAAATTAAATTTAGCCGGGGTCATTAATAATAAACCTGTTCGCGGAACAGGCAATTTGGCGATGGTCATTGATTCAAATCAGAAAGGCTTCTTGCCTAAACAATTTGAAGCCAATAATTTGTATCTGTCCTATGCAAAAAACCAGATTCAAGCCACAGGCAATGCACAAAACTTAAGATTAAAAATTAATGCACCTGCCTTGTACGAAATTTATAGCGGACTTCGCGGTCGTGCTTATGGCTATTTAAATGTGCAATCACAGCCACGCTTGCAAGCTACTGCAAATCTGGCGGTCGATAACTTTGGTTTTAATAACTTATTCAGCGTTAAAAAAATACGGGTACAAGGTGAGTTACCAACTTCGGAGATCACTCCGGCACTGATGACGGCGAAAATGGAAAGTTTACGTAGTGGTTCACGTGAGATTCAGCAAGGTGAAATTTCACTGGCAGGTACTCGTAAAGCCCATATATTGAAAGTTCAGGCAGAAAACCGGATTTCCAAATTTTATGTGCAATTGGCGGGTGGCTTTAATGCCCAGAATGATTGGCTGGGGCAAATCCAGAAAGGTGATTTTGACTCTTTACGTGCTCGATTAGTGCAACGTCAAAATGCTTCCGTCATTTACAGTACTGCAAAATCTGAATTATTTGTCGGTGCACATTGTTGGTCGAGTCAGCAAAGCCAATTGTGTTTCGATCAACCGATTCGTGTCAGCAAAACCAAAGGTAATGTGTCCTTTATTACCCAAAATGTCGATTTAAATGACTTCGCTGCATTTATGCCGGAGGGTTTGGCGATTACCGGTAAAGTCAATGGTTACGCAAAAGCGGCATGGGCCCAAGGTGCTAAACCGAAAATTGATGCAAGACTGGTAACACGTAGTGGTGTGATTGGCTTGGCAGCGGAAGATCCGCAAGATGTCGGTTCGACATTAAGTTATAGCGAAATTGGCTTAATTGCGAAAAGTGTATCCGAAGGTTTGCAAGTTCGTTTAGATGTTAAAACCCCTGACATTGGTACCGGTTATGCCAATGTTATTATTGATCCTTATAAAGACAGCAAGCCAATGCATGGTGAAGTGGCCTTTGACCAAGTACAACTCAAAGTCTTTAAGCCTTTTATTCAAGATGTTCGGTCACTCGCAGGAACCTTGTCTTTTGCAGGGAAAATCGCAGGAACACTGACTCAGCCTTTATTTAATGGTGAAATGCGCCTGAAAGATGGTGCCATCAGCATGATTTCATTGCCTGTAAATTTGAGCAATATCCAGGTTTATTCATCTATTCGACAAGACCATGCCAATATTAACGGGGCATTTAATAGTGGTCGAGGTGTAGGTGCATTAACGGGTAATGTGGACTGGAAAAATGATCCGCGTATTCAACTGCATTTAAAAGGTGAAAACTTACTGATTCGCCAAGCGCCATTGATTACCGCTGTGATTACACCGGATTTAACCTTGGATGTCTTGCCGTTCAAGAAGAAATTAAGCTTAAGTGGTAAGGTTGAAGTACCGCGTGCCTTAATTTCTATGCCTGAAGCTTCAGCACCCGTGATCAATGTGTCATCGGATGTACGTATTGTTCATGCAGGGCAAGATCAGCTCGCCATATTGCGAGCGGCTCGACCATGGGATATTCGTGCAGATGTTATGGTTGATTTAGGAAATCAAGTCATTTTCCAGGGTTTTGATAGCCGTATTCCAATGCTTGGGCGTTTATATTTATCACAACGTGGTCTTGAAACTGCTATGCGTGCCAATGGTGCAATTGGTGTTAGTCAAAAGGTGAAAATTGAAGCCTATGGACAAAGTCTGGATTTGAACCGTGCAATTGCGCGTTTTAATGGTCCTTTATATAACCCAACTCTAGATATTGATGCTAATAAGAGCGTGCAAGGTAGTACGGTAGGTGTGCGGGTTACCGGAACTGCAACCAGTCCGAATATTCAGGTCTATAACGATGCTGGATTGTCTGAACAGGAAGCGTTAAATGCAATACTCACTGGTCGTATCAATGAGGGTACCAGTGGTATTAGTCAAACCGAGGGCTTTAAGTCCGATGTAAATAATACTATTGCCGCTGCCGGTATTAGTATGGGCTTGGGCGGTACGCGTGCCTTGACCAATCAGATTGGACGTACTTTTGGTTTAAGTAGCTTGGCGCTGGATGCTCAAGGAACAGGTGATGATACCCAAGTCAGTGTGACCGGTTATATTACGCCAGATCTGTTTATTCGTTATGGTGTTGGTGTGTTTACACCAGTAAATAAATTGACTTTACGTTATCAAATGAACAAGCGACTGTATTTGGAAGCGAGCCAATCCTTAGAACGAGCAATAGATGTGTTCTATAACTGGCGGTTCTAGTAATACAAAAAATACAATATTTTTTAAGTTATTGTTATATATGATTTTTTACTATGATTTATCTACACTTTAAATCGGTGTGTAGACTATGTGTAGACTGTTGAGTAATTTCAGGCTTAAAATGCAAGTGTCGAATTTGTATTAAAGCCTGAAATGAAACTCAACAAATCTAATGTTGATGCTATTGCATTGGCAGAAAAAGGACAAGCCATCCATCGCGATTCGGATTTGATCGGTTTTGCTGTACGTGTCACCACCAAAAGTAAATCGTATATTGTTGAGCGTCGTCACGAAGGTAAACTTTTTCGTGTGACGATTGGTAAGACAAATGAAATCACACCAGTTGAAGCAAGAAAAAAAGCTCAGGCTGTTTTGTCTGATATCTCCAATGGCGTTTATGAGAAAAAGAAAGATGCGCTTAATGGGATAATGACTTTAGATCAAGCATTCAAACTTTATCTTAGTCAGCGCAAACTTAAGCCCCTTTCAGTGGTTACATACAATCACTCGCTTGATACTTTTCTATCTGACTGGAAAGAGAAGCCAATTTTTGACATCACAAAAAAAGATGTGTTTGAGCGCTTTATTCAATTAACTGAATACAGCCCAACTCAAGCGAATCTAACTTTAAAAATGTTTGGTTCGATCTGGCGATTTGCACAGATCCATTGTTCATCCGATGAAAATCCAATCCTTAAACATAATCCTGTTGATGTAATCCCCGCAAAACGAGGGTGGAATAAAACCAAGCCGCGTACACGCCATCTAGACGAAAGCAATATCCATACTTATTACAATGCCGTACTAAATTATTTTACTGAACGCTCTCTTTATGAAGATGCTTCAAAAAATGCCACACGCGACCTTGTGCTGTTTATTATGTATACAGGCTGTCGTCGCAGTGAAGCACAAACATTAAAGTGGGAAAATGTAGATATAGAGAAGGGCTTATTTATCTTTAGAGACCCTAAAAACGGTGATGATCATTTATTGCCAATGGGCGACCACTTGTTTGAAATCATCAAACAGCGGTATGAATTAAGAGCAAATGATTATGTATTTCCAGGTTCTGCTTTAGCCTCATCAGCTAAACATGTATCTGGCGCTCAAGGCTTACTAAGAACGATAGGTGAGCAAACCGGTATTCAAATTTCACTTCATGATTTGCGAAGAACTTTTGCAACGATCTGCAATAACTTGGACTATGGACCATACACAATTAAGCGCTTACTTAATCATAAATCAGGTGCCAGAAACGATGTGACTGGTGGTTATGTTCAAGTATCTATAAAAAAATTACGGCTTGCAATGAATGATATTGAAGCCGTATATCAGGGTAAACTCAACTGCTTCGACTAGGAAGCAAGTTGAGCTGTATTCATAACTGTTTGTTGGTTTTGGTATGCGAGTACATCTGACTTTTTATAAGTAACAGCTCGTCCAACTTTGGCATAAGGCATGCCACCACCGACACAACGTAAACGCTGCAAGGTGTGAATTGAGCATGAAAGATAAATAGCCACATCTTCTTGTGGAAACAATTGCTGCTCTGGCGCATTCAAGAATCGACTTAAACGTTCATCTTTTTCTTGCTGCGTCATTTGTTTAATTTTCTTTTTCATACAACCTCCTTGCATGATTCAACATCTGCGATAGCTTGTTTTAAGGCCGCCTTGACTTCTGGTGCTGTATAATCTGACTCAGCATATTTTCTAGCTCTTTCTGGCCCATAAAGGTCTGCTACCAAACTGTGACTTCTAATAAGGCGTTTTAAGTCATCAAGACTGACGTACGGGCATGTATCTGTTGGCTTGATTGCAATAAATGTATATTCCATCATTTCAGGAAGATAGACATCTGTTTCGGGGTAGTCACGCCAGCAATCAATAATTAGCTTTGCTGTCTTAATTCCTTTGTTTTTAACAAATTCATTCGCTTTCATGAAACCTCTCCCAAACTTTGAATCACCTCAAAAGGCAACTTCACATTCACATTTGGCTCATCATTTCGCATCCAAAAATCAACAGCGATATAATAAAGTGCAGATACCTGCTCTGCAGTAAGCGTTTTGACTGTGCCGGTTTTGCTGATTACATGCGGAGCCAAGTCTTCAGCAAAGTCTTTTGCTATTTCTAGTATCTCAGTCATTGGCTGGCTCCTTGCTTAATGCGACTACCTGCTTTGATCTCTGCATCAGTGGCAGGATCCTTCAGTTGAATAAGAGATCAAGGGTGAAGATGCCTGTATCGAAATTAGGACCTTGGCTGTAATATTCAACTTTCGATTAGATTTTCGAACTTTCTGGGTCTGTGAAATGCCAGAAATAGAGGAAAAATTATTATTTATTGAGTATTTATCTACTGAGATGGATAAATATTAAAGCTCATCGGAAGGTGGGCTTTTTGACATTGTTTTTTCATATGAATAAAGGATAATGACTTTTTTATTTTTGAGCTTTAATTGAAATGGCAATTCTAACTGTCAAGAAATTAGATGATACTCTTAGTGAATTAGCAGTTAACGGCAAAAAACCTGAAAAGATTTTGTTGGGTTATAAAGCATATGGCGAGCTAATGAATAATCGCAGTTTTTTTGAGGAAGTAGCAGGGTCAGCAATGGATCCAAATAAACGAAAATATAAAAATATTAAAATTAAGGTTACCCAAGACGAATACCAGTTTGAAGTGAAGTGTTCAAAAGAATAGATTTATATAGCAACGAAAGCTCGGTCATTTGATCGGGCTTTTTTATTTGTTACACATAAATTTACATCTAATATAGAAAAGTAATCGAAATGACTTTGGAATGCTACGGATAGAGATGGTAGTTATATAGGCTTGCATTTCTGATTTATTGAGGTGAAAGATGAAAAAGATGAAATTATTGAAGGTGGTTGGTGCATGTGCGATAGCGGGTTATTGTTATAAAAAGGCTACATGTAAGCAGAAAAAGCAGGAATCCAATGATTTTCGAGAAATTAAGGAACATAGCGAAGCACAAAATGATACTGTGTAATTTATTAAGAGACCTCACAATTTTGTGAGGTTTTTGGTTTTTAAGATGCGTGCTTTTAAGTAAACAGCTAAATTTTTTAATGCATGGTGAAGCTGAAATCTATTTTAATAATGATAATTATTGTCTGACAAGAACTAAAAATAACCGAAAGTAGACAAGTGAAAACAGTTACTGTGCATTCTCTATACTTTGTTACGAAGGTTCTGGTGCTATATTTTTATTACTCCAAGAAGTGAAGTACTAAAAATAACTAAATGGTAAATCAAATATTAGCCCGCTTAATACAACCCGATTAAGCGGGCTTTTTATTGATTTTTTAAATTTAATTTAAAAGTAATGTTTTGCCAATGAATCAAAATTAATTGTATTTAGAATACGCGCAGAATCTATGGCTGTAGTTTCTGATTTTTAGTTTTAGCCTCCCACCCTCGGGAGGTATTTTTTTGCCTGAAAGTTACCTATTAGACTTTCAAACCAAAATTAATAGGCGCTTTATTTGATCAATAAGGTGATAGAAGGGTGCGGAGTTTGATGTATAAAACCACCCTTGGATTGATCACCAAAAGAGGTGAGTGCTACTTGGGATTGGCGCCCCCTTAACACATAAGTCAGCCTTGAAAACACACTACCCCGCCAAGCCTAGAATCTTGGATTCCGAGATGCTGGACTGGATTCCAGTCGATGCTCAAACTGGCGGGTTTTAATGCCCTGAGAAATGCCTGTGTAAGCAATGTCGGGGCACCTATGACGGCCTCCTTTAATCAAAGTGGTTTGAAATCGGATGCCGCCACCCAGATTCTAATTAGGGTTAATTAATGAAATATTGGTTTATTTTTAATTCTTATTAATTTTTTCACAAAAAATTCACGAATAAGTATGCATGATTGCTGCTAGAAACAGCTGTAGTTTCTGAATGACCTTCCAAGGTCCTTAGTTTATAGGCCCACATCCACCTACTACTGGAGTGGGCTTTTTTTTGTCAGGAGAAACAAATGCTCCATTTTTTACGTAAATTATTCTGCTTCCATGCTTATGAGTTTGATTATGATGATAAGCATGGATACACACATGAATGCCGTAAATGCGGTAAAGATGATTAAATAATTTCTCCATTGCCGGACGTATTACGGCACATAAAGCCCCGCTCAATATGCATTATTGGCGGGGTTTTTCTTTTCTATTCCCTATTAAAAATATGTTGTGTATAATTACACAATGAAAAGCAAAGACATTATTAAGCGTCTAGAGCAGGAAGGCTGGTACAAGGTTGGTGGCAAAGGCGATCATGAAAAGTACAAGCATCCAGAGAAGCCCGGGCATGTGGTTGTTCCTCATCCACGAAAAGATATGCCTATCGGTACTCTACGCAATATATATAAACAGGCTGGTTGGGAGTGGAGATAAAAATGTTATATCCGGTATATGTTCATAAAGATGAAGATACTGCATACGGCTTAACTTTCCCTGACTTTGACGGGTGTTTTAGCGCTGCAGATGAAATGCAAGAAATTCAGCGTATGGCACAGGAAGCGGTTGAACTTCATTTTGAAGGTGAAGAAATTCCACTTCCTCAGCCATCAAGCCCTGAGCAATGGTTAGGTGATGAAAGATTTGAGGGTGGCTTTTGGTTGTTGATTGATATAGATACATCGAAGGTTAATACAAAATCAATTCGTATTAACGTCAGCATGCCAGAAGCATTGGTGAAACGTATTGATGCAGTTGCTAAAAAGCAGCATTTAAGTCGTTCGGCATTTTTAGCAAAAAGTGCAGAAATAGCATTGCATCAGTAAAACATAGCAACCCTACATACCCAGCCTTAGTGCTGGGTTTTTTTATTCAAGTTATTCGGAATTACCGGAAGGCTGGAACCATGACAGATCGTGTACAAGCTAAAAAAGATTTGCAGTTCTGTTGTGATGAACTGAGTAAATATCAGAACTTGAGTCGTGCAGGCTTAAGACATAGTGAACTGGTCGCTATGGACAATATTATGATTCGCTTGAAAGAGCAGATTAAGAATTTACGCACGGTTCTGCATGCATGATGCTAGATGGTTTACAGTGATGCATGATATAGCTGGCATGTTAAATAAAAAAAGCCCATCAAATAGATAGGCTTTTCTTACTAATCAAAATATTGAGCTATGATTTATTTTTTATCAGTATTTTCTTTTTTATCATGCTGCTCTTTAGTGGGAGCTGTTTCATTTTGATTAGGTTTGTCTTGAGCAGGCTTTTGCGCTTGGTCATTTGATGCAGGTTTGTTTTGGGTTGCGTTATTTGAAAATTGATTAAAAGAAGCTTTTTGAGCGGTATTTGTATTAACTAACATAATTTTCTCAATTTTGGTTGTCGAAGATTCGACCTAGTAAGAGTGACATAGTGGAAGCACTTACAGTGAGATGATTTAGAGAGGCAAGTGTAGATATATGTAGGATTTAAATATTTATATCTTATTTATATTTCAAAGGTTTTTATAATAAACTCATCGCCAGATTGATCTATATCACTATTTAAATAGTCAAGGTATTTAATTTATATCTTCTCGATACCTTGCTGATACAAGGAGTGTATATGGACGAAAAAGAATATTTCTGGAAAACAAAGAAAAGACCACCCAAAACAAAAGCTCGTGCTAAACCATTACCTAAGGCTAAAGAAAAATATTTAGAAGCAGAAGAGACATTATTCCAAGAATTAGAAGAGCATGCCATTGGCTATGAGCGTAAGTTTCAATTTGAACCAACCAAAAATTGGCGGTTCGATTTTTATATTGTAAAGCTAAGGCTTCTTATAGAAATCGCGGGTAGCCCATGGTCGGTTGGTCGTGGTGGGAAAAAGATAGCAAACGCATTTTGTAAATATGATATTGCCGAAGAGATGGGATACACATTTGTGCGCTTTGAACCTCATCAAATTGAATCAGGTTATGCAATCAATTGGATTCAAGGGCAATTAAAGAGATTAGACAATGGAACAGATCAGACCATTCCCGCCGACTGATTTAATTGATCAGGCAGAGGAAGAAGAAGCGATTCGATTGGCACCCGCCGTGGATCTAAAAGAATGGGTAGTTAAAAACTGGCTGACCATTGGTGGTGAACTACATAACCCAGATCATGACCATATTGCCGAGCTGCTACATGACAATGAAGAGTTTCTTGCTTTCGCTTGGGCATCATCTGCCGCCGTAGCTAAAAAACGTATGGTGCTTGGTCAATGTGAAAAGGTCATGTTTAACCAGGGCGGATGGAAGAAGGCACGTCAGGAACAACAGATGCGGGATTGGTTTGGTTTTGTGCCTCAGTACTTAATCACAGTTGATGCTGCATTTTGTGAGCAAACATCGGATCGTGAGTTCTGTCGGTTAATTGAACATGAGCTGTATCACATCGGTGTTGAGCGCGATGCTGATGGCGAAATCATTTATAGCGATATGACTGGCTTACCTAAGCACTATCTGGCTGGCCATGATGTTGAAGTGTTCTTTGGTGAAACAAAACGATGGGGTGCTGATGAGTCAGTAAAACGACTTTTGGAAATTGCCAAGAATGCTCCATTCGTATCAGAAACTAATATTGCTGCGTGCTGTGGGAACTGTGTGATTAATTGAGCCTGAGGGCTCTTTTTTTTGCCTATCTTGTGATACGTAGTGATACAAAGAGGTGGTTATGGCAGCCCTAAAAGAGCCTGTAAAAATATTTATAGTTCAAGCTCTTGCATGCCGTGACACCCCTCAAGAAGTTGCGGACATCGTAAAACAAGAATTTGGGATAGAAATTGATAGGCAGCAGTGTGCAGCATATGATCCTACTAAACGCCGTGGGAAAAACTTAAGCAAAAAATATGTCCTGCTATTTGAAGAGACCCGTGAAAAATTCGATGCAGGATTAATTGATATACCGATTGCCAATAAGTTCTATCGCTTGAAAGAAATCCAAAAAATGTATGATGATTCAGGAAAAAATAAAGTCATTAAGCAAAAACTTTTGAGGCAAGCTCATCAGGAAACAGACGGTCGAACAATACGGCAAGAGCATACTGGTAAAGATGGTGCTGATCTGGAAATTAAAATTATTCGCGAGTTTATTGATTAGAGGTGACTGACGTGGAGCTCATAATCAAAACTCCACGCTGGTCAAAACCTTGGTTTAGACTTGCACGCTATAAGGGTGCTCATGGTGGACGTGGATCCGGTAAATCTCATTTTGTTGGTGAGCAGCTGGTTGAAGAATGTGTAATAGATAAAGATCTCCGTGCCGTATGTATTCGGGAAATTCAAAAATCAATTAAATACTCTAGCAAGCAGTTAATTGAGGACAAGATTAAAGCGCTTGGTGTATCGCATCTATTCGAGGTTCAACGTGATCTGATTAAGCGTAAGGGTGGTGATGGAGTAATTCTGTTTCAGGGGATGCAAGACCACACAGCAGACTCAATTAAGTCGCTTGAGGGTTTTAAAATTGCATGGATTGAGGAAGCTAATAGGCTTTCAGCTAAATCATTACGTTTATTGCGTCCTACAATGCGTGCGGAAGGCTCTCAGATCTGGGCTACATGGAATCCTGAATCTAAAGATGACCCAATAGATGATTTCTTAAGGGGTGAATTTGCGCCTGAAGATTCAATTGTTATTGAAATCAATGTCAACAATAACCCATTTGCACCACAAACCTTGCTTGATGAATATAACGAAGATAGAAAACGCGCTATTCGCATGCAGCAGGCGGGCGATGAAAATGCATGGCCTATGTTTGAGCATGTCTGGTATGGTGCTTATCTGGAATTTAGCCAAGCAATTATTTTCTCTGGCTGTTACGTTGTTGATGAGTTTGAGCCTGAAGATGACTGGACAGAGGTGTATTACGGTTCAGACTGGGGCTTCTCACAGGATCCAACAACGCTGAACAGAATCTTCATTCACGAAGATACACTTTATATTCGAAACGAAGCGCATCAGGTGGGTTGTGAAATTGATCATTTGCCTCGGTTATTTGATGAAGTACCTGGTGCACGTACTCACAAGATAAGAGCGGATTGTTCTCGCCCTGAAACCATCAGCTATATGAAGCGCCAAGGTTTCAAAATAGAAGGTGCAGATAAATGGGCGGGCTCTGTCGAAGACGGTGTGACATTCATGAAGAAATTTAAGCAAATTATTATTCATCCTGATTGCCCGGAAACAGCCCGTGAATTCAAGCTTTATTCATATAAGGTCAATCGCGCTGGTGATGTGTTGCCAGAAATTCTGGATCTTAATAACCATCACATGGATGGTATCCGATATGGCTTGCAGCCATTAATCAAGGGTAGAAGCAGTAAAAAGCCGGCTGGTGCAGGAACCAGAACTTACTAAAGGAAAACACATGGCAAAGTCTAAAAAAGACAAAGCGTCAAAGAAGGCTTTGTCTTATGGCAACTTATACACTCAAGAAGCAGTCACTCAGTTCTTGGTGAATTTTGGTAAGCAACCAGATACTGATGAGGTGCTTCGCAAGGCAGGGATTGCACGTCATAGATTGCGTGTGTTGCTGGATGATGACGAGATTGCACAGGCGGTTGAAACTCGTATTGATGCACTTTTGGCAACGCCGTTAAGAGTTGAGCCGGGCGATACTAAAGAGGCCGAGATGCTGAATTTAGTATTGAAAGAATGGTTTCATGAAATTGCTACTGGTGCCATGAGCGCATTGTTCTTTGGTTACTCTGTCCAAGAAGCTGTGTATGAGCTAAAACCGGAAGGTTATGTAGGTATTCAGTGGATCGGTGAGAAGCCGATGCAATGGTTTGAGCCTAAGAACGACGGTCGTTTAATTTACCGACAGGATGGCCATAACGCAGAGCGTGAAGTTGATCAGGTCTTTAAGTTTTTCTTAACTCGTCGTAAAGCGACATATGAACAACCATACGGTAAAGCACTATTGGCCACCCTGTACTGGTTGTTCTTCTTTAAGCAAAACGGCTTTAAGTTCTGGGCAAAGTTCCTAGAGCGATTTGGTACGCCGATTCTACTTGGTAAATGTAAAGATACCGAAACTGAAGATATGAGTAAGGCGTTATTGGCTGCTCATGCACAGAGCGTTTTATCTATTGACGCTGATGATGATGTTTCAGTTTTGGGGGCTTCAGGTGCGAGTGGTACTGCAGGTGCAGCATTCGAGGCTTTTAATAATCAATTAGTTCGTCAGATCCAAAAGGTTGTATTGGGGCAGACGCTCACCAGTGGTACCGATGGCAAGGGGAGTTATGCATTAGGACAAGTGCATGAGAATGTACGAGCAGATAAGCTTAAATCAGACATTCGACTTGTCACACCAACTCTACAGGCAGTGGTTAATGCACTTTGTGCGTTAAATAGCTGGGGTGAGTATGAGGTCATGCTAGGCGAAAAACCTATGCTATGGCAAGTGAGGGTAAGTGATGGAAGATATTCAGGCGCTATATGATGAGTTTGAAGAGTTTTGTACCAAATATTGTGGACTAGCTTTTGATGAATTCTCAATATATAAGCGAAAGAAATTAGGCCATTACTTTGATGTCCGTGATGAGTATTTCAAACTTTGGTTGAATGCAAAGTATGTTTATAGCAAGGATACCGACAATGCAACCAGTCACATTCCTTGAGGCATTAGAATACGCTCACAGCAAAAAGATCGTTCTACCTGATGAGTTTTATTCAATGGACCTTAAGACCCGGCAGATGGCGACGACAGTCAGTTTCTTATCAAGTCTTGAGCAGATTGAAACGGTCATCAAGGCTGTGAATAAATCGATTGCAGATGGTGGGACATTTAATGACTTTCAGAAGCTGATTGCCGAATCTGAAATCATTCTGCCAAAGCATTACCTGGATAATGTATTCCGTACCAATATCCAGAATGCATATGGTCATGGCCGTTGGCAACAACAGCAACGGAATAAGGCTAAACGTCCATATCTGATGTATTTGGCGATCAATGATAGCCGGGTGCGTCCTGCTCATTTGGCCTTGAATCGAATTGTCTTACCGATTGATCATCCTTTTTGGCTTACGCATTACCCTCCACTAGGCTTCCGTTGCCGCTGCACCGTGATTGCTTTAACCGAGAAACAGGCATTGAAATACGGCATTACTCCTGATGATAAGTTGCCAGAAGTGGCTGAGGCTTTGGATTGGAGTTCACACCCATTGCAGTTTGGTGAGCTTGAATCACTGGTGGATAAGAAGATCAGTGTTTCATCACTGGATAAGGAGTATCTCCTCGAGCAGAAAGAAGTGATTAAAGCTGAATGGACTGCGAGTAAAAAGCTCACCAGTCTATTTGCCCCAATGGATGATAAAACCCGGGACCTATTCGATACGGTTGCTAATACCGTGATTCCTCTTGATCCAAGTATCCGGCCAAGTGCGATTCGTACCATCCTGGATTATGTGCAGGGAAATGATGCGGCACTGACCAACTATTTAAACTCACCTACAAGCTCACTGGCTGATGATGTGCTTAAGCGCTGGATAGGTACTGATATGGCAACTATTCAGGCTGTGGCAAGCAATACGGCTTCAACCGTGGTTGGTGCTGCAACTCTTCAGCAGGTGGCAGCATATCAGGTCGGACAAACAGTTCAGATGAATGCGCCGTTACTGATGAGTGATGCAGCTTCAAACATTGTGATCAAGATTGAGAATGCTAAAGGCTTAGGTATCGATCTAGATATGCTGAATGCTGGGAACGGTGTTCTGTTTCCAATTGGGCTGTCGTTTGAAGTTGTTTCGATTGAAGCAGCTGATGGGAGAATGGTTTATACGTTAAAGGCATTGGTGAATTAGATGACTGAAAAATGCGAATCATGCCGCCGTGGCTTTAATGGTCGCAATGGGAATGGATATAGCCCATGCGGTTGCAAAAAAGTGGCTGTGATTGGTGCTAAAGAATCAGGTATTAAAAACTTGGTGAATGCATTGTGTCATGCACTATCTAGTCCACCAAAAAAACCATAAACAAATTTAACTTTAAGCACCTTCGGGTGCTTTTTTATTGAGGAAATAAAAATGCGTGTATCAGGTATTGAAGGCATCATGCCTACTGAAGTTAAAGAAGGTGTTGAGTTACCCAAATTTATTCGAACTTTAACCATCGAAACCGCCGAAGAGGAACAGCAGTTACGTTTATTTCTAACAGGTGCCTTAAAGGTCGATGAGCGTGGTTGTCATGCATTGGGACGCGATTTTGGTTCAAATGCCTTAACCCAAAACCCAGATGTATCGAATGGTAAGTATGCTTTGGAAACAAATACAGATGCCTCGGATGGAAGTATGCCTTTGAGTAATGATTCATCTAATGGCACTGGCTTAAAATTCGACTACTCACTAGATGAGAAGCTACGAATCATTGACACCCTGACTGCTGCAATACAGCGTAATGAACCAATGATGTATCCACATACAGAAGAAGCTGAGACAAAGCTTTTAGCTTTAGTTCAAAGTATTTAAATAATCTCAAACATTTAAAACCGCCTTAATTGGCGGTTTTTTTATGGAGCATGAAAAATGTCAGATCCAAATGAAAAGCCAAAGGATCAGTTTTGTTTTGAGCTTGGTCAGTTTGCGGTTGAACAGCCAGTCGATGGGAAAAAGAAGCGAACCTTCACAGGCATTGCATACAGTGGTGAGCCGATTGTCGATCACTGGTACTGGGAACGAATCATTTTTGATTTAGATACTATTCAGATCAAAGGTCGGATTCCTGCATTACTAGAGCATCGCACCAGTCAGCGTGCCGGAGCAATCAACTCGCATTCAGTGAGCTATGAAGAAGGCTTGAAGATCGAAGGTAGCCTACTTTCAAACGAGTTCGGCACTCAGGTAGCACAAGACTCTGATGATGGCTTTCCTTGGCAGATGTCAGTTCGTATTGAGCCAAGTTCAACTGAAGAAATCGCAGCTGATCAAATAGTTTCTGTAAACGGCAAAACATATCAAGGTCCGATCACAGTATTCCGTGGCGGTCGCATTCGTGAAGTGTCTTTCTGTGCATTGGGTGCAGATGACAATACAAGTGCAGTGGCAGCAAGTCACTCTCCAAAAAACTTTAATCAACCAGAGGACACTAATGTGACCGAATTAGAACAGGCGCAAGCCAAGGCTAAAGCATTGCAAGATCAAGTTGACGCTTTGACTGAACAAAATAAACAATTTGCAGCTGCAAAACGTGAAGCTGAAATCACAGCACTGGGTAAAGACCTCGGCAAAGAATTTAGTGCTGAAGATATTGCAGAAATGAAGAATCTTGATGAGTCAGCATTTGCATTCTCAGCTAAACATTTACGTCAGTTTGCAGCGACTAAGCCACCAGTTGGTCAACAGCAACAACAGACACCAGGTGTAAATCCAGCATTTGTGCATTTGTTTAGTCACCAAGCAACTGGTGGACAGGGCGGTCAAGCACCACAGGGTTCGGCTTTAGATCAAGCATTCAACCAATTTGCAGCAGCGCAGCAACAAGGAGCTAAATAATGAGCCAGGTAGTTACAGCAACTATTGAAAGTAAACAGCTAGTTGTGGGCGATGGTGTTCGTACTGAGAACGCCAAAGTCAAAACAGCAACAGCTTATAAGCAAGGTGACTTACTTGTTGTCAGTGCTGCAAACGTACTTAAAACCAATGATGACGGTAATGCCAAGTGAAGTGCAGAACACAGCACTTATTGCACGCTTACGCCAATTTGGTGGGGACTGTTCTAAATTTTGTGTAAGTACTTAATTTTCATTTATCCTACTGAGGATAATAAAAAGAGGTACTTCACATGGATGAAGCTACAATCAAAAGTATGGCAGCTGAATTAGCTAAAGGTTTAAAAACTCCTGAAGATTTAAACCAAATGACAGCCATATTTAAAAAGTTCATGATCGAAACCGCTCTGAATACTGAGCTTTCTGAACATTTAGGCTATGAAAAGCATCAACCTAAGAAAGGATCTAATGCACGTAATGGTTTTAGCTCCAAAACAGTTCTAACACAAGATGGGCAGCTTGCTTTAGATATCCCTCGTGATCGTGACGGCTCTTTTGAACCACAGATTATTAAGAAGCATCAAACGCGCATTACTAGCATGGATGATCAAATTCTTTCGCTATATGCGAAAGGAATGACAAATAGAGAAATTGTTGCTTTCTTTAAAGAAATGTACGATGCCGATGTATCTGCCTCCCTTATTAGTAAGGTGACGGATGCTGTCATTGAACAAGTGACAGAATGGCAAAATAGAACACTCGATAGTCTTTATCCTGTTGTCTATTTAGATTGCATTGTTGTTAAGGTTCGTCAGCATTCAACAGTAATCAATAAATCAGTTTATTTAGCATTAGGCATTAACCTGGATGGCCAAAAAGAACTTCTTGGCATGTGGCTTGCTCAAACAGAAGGTGCCAAATTCTGGCTGTCAGTCATGACAGAGCTTAAAAATCGAGGAGTGCAAGATATTCTTGTTGCCTGTGTAGACGGGCTAAAAGGCTTTCCTGATGCGATAGCCTCTGTCTACCCTCATACTGATATCCAGCTGTGTATCGTGCATGTTGTACGCAATAGCCTGAGATTTGTGAGCTGGAAGGACTACAAAGCTGTAACAGCAGGATTGAAGGCGATCTATCAAGCAAGTACAGAAGAAAATGCTTTAAATTCCCTAGGTATCTTCTGCGATCAATGGAATCACCAGTATCCAAAAATTGGAGAATCCTGGCGGGCAAATTGGGAAAATATCCGAACGATCTTTAGCTATCCTGCTGAAATACGCCATGCGATTTATACAACAAATGCAATTGAATCATTGAATAGCGTGATTCGCCATTCAACTAAAAAGAGAAAGATCTTCTCTTCTGATGATTCAGTGAAAAAGGTCATTTATTTAGCAACTTCAAATGCTGCTAAAAAATGGACAATGCCAATTCAAAATTGGCGTTTAGCGATGAATTGGTTTACGATTCAGTTCGATGATCGATTAAAAGATCATTTATAAAAAATGGAACTTACACAAAATAATTTACAGGCTCTCACTTGAGGGCTTTAATTAACCTCAATACAGTAGAATCAAAATTTTCTATATTTGATCGACTTTGTATCTGCTGCCACACTCCTACATAATTAATTGCTCGACTCAATATTTCTTGATCGTTAAATAGGATATTGATGCAAGGGAATTCACTTGTTTTTGCATGGTGGTCTTTGTGGCTTGTACTAAGTAGTGAATGGATTTTTAAATCACAGTCTAATTTTACATAGCCTATAACTTTTTCCCTTTTATATGAAAACCATAAGAACTTCTTAGTAGTTACTTCTTTTATTTCATGCATACCGCTCGGAATGCTCTTTAATAATTCTATCATTTTGCGCCTCTGCAAATACCTGAAAATAATGCTGAAAAGCATTCAGGTTGAACACCTTTCATGAGCGAACATATCCGCTCATTTATTGCGCTATTTTAATCACCAAGCATCCACCATATCAGCCCATTTTTGTAGCATTTTCCTACGGTCAGTTCTAGTCTCAAGTTCTAGTCCTTATTTAGCCCAACCTATTCGCAATTTCACTTGCGGTCGGCTGCAAAAGCTGTGGCGATGGTATTGGTTAAGTGTGATAAGTAATTCAAAAGCCCTCCTTCGAGGGCTTTTTATAAACAACTTAAATGTATAGAATTCAATGGGTTTGAAATTATAAAATTTATTGGTGATGCATGTCTTACGTTTTAGCTACTACTGAAGATAAAGTTCGTTGGTATAAATATAAATTTGATCAAAATCTTAAAGCCGGTGATTTTGAATTGCTAGAAATATTGGATTTAAAACAGGTTCCTTTATTGGGTGATAAAGTTGCTGCCAAAGATGCCGCCAAAGCATTAGGCTTAAAAACTTGGCGATATGTAAAAATTTAAGATGAGCCAAATCCCTCACTTGAGGGCTGCACACCCTAATCAATAATAGAAATAGGGGGCTTGGCTATTTCTAGTCACCTTGTTGCAGTCCTTACACTTAATACTTTCAATCGAATAACGCCCATTACTTTGTCCACCTTCCGCAGCAATAATAGAAAAGTGTTGAGTGTCATTAAAACTATAGTCATCCTGCGCTCCACAAATGGAACACCTAATAATTTCCCTGTCGCAGTAGATGTGTTGCTTTTCCATTCTTTATCCTTATCATCAAGAGTTTTTTGAATTATTGCTAAAATTAGAATCTGTCAACCAATATTTATTGCTGATTTTAAGTTTTGTCAACTAACTTGCAGAAATGCGCAAGTTTGTATATTTCGTATGCTTGAGAATAATCTAATTCAAAACCAAATAATCACTTCCACATCCCTACGAACAATTAAAACAACTATTCCAGACAGACCAACCTGATTTTTTATTCCATGGCTCAGCAAATTTCATGCAATGTTCAATGTGAAAGTATTCTAGTGGTTTCATTTATTAGAACCCTGAAGAACAGTCATAAAAATTTGTAGACTATATGTAGACTGTTGAATTGCATTTGTAGACTGATAGTATAAGTTAGTGCGAAGTGTTGCAAATAATCATTATAATTAAAAACAGTTACTTATGCTTATTTATAGCCAAGTAGATTGAATTCGAAATAGTATTCTCAGAACTGGCGGTTTTAAAACTGACAATTATAAGAATTTCCCTATATTGTTTAATGCCGCCTTCGGGCGGTTTTTATATGATAGAAGACGGTGTTTTTGTTTGCTTGTAAGATGTCTGGTAAGTTGCTCATTGCTATGGGTGATCAACTTCTCATTTTATCTTGGTGGTAGGAATGATAAGAATAGGTAACTCTTTTTTATATTCTAAGAAATAAGAGCAGACGTAAAATTCTAGGAATTAAAACAAAAGTTTGACTTGGAGAAACTCTTGTCATTAAGCTAATAAACAAAACTAGGCAGCAGACATGAGCCATAATAACTTCATGCAATAAAATTGATGAGTCGATTGTGAGCTTGAATGATTTGGGGGTAGGATTAAGAATATTTATTATTGGGACGATCAAACATGCTATTTACGAATTAAATATTTATACGAAATTCATATGTAAAAGCATACGTTAAAAGAATGATAAATCTAAAAGGGTAGAGTGATAATCAGGTTTTATTTATTGAAAGAACACTTATTTTTATAAAGCCCAGATGTGCAAAAGCGAGAGTGAACTCTCGCTTTTTACTCTTAAACTATCTTACTGATGTAAGAATAATTTTAGAATTATAGTGCTACGATGTTTACAGCATTCGGGCCTTTTTGACCTTGAGTGATGCTGAATTCAACTTGTTGGCCTTCAGCCAAAGTTTTGAAACCAGAGTTAGCGATTTCGCTGAAATGAGCAAAAACGTCAGGACCGTTTTCTTGTTGAATAAAACCGAAACCTTTAGTTTCGTTGAACCACTTAACAGTACCTTTAACAGTATTAGACATAATACAATCCTATAAACTTTAATATTTTTTGGTTTATTTAAAAACCGGGTGTTAACTTGAAAATATGAATGGAACTTTAAATCTGAAAAACGAAGGATTATGACTAAAACTGCGAAATACAAAAAGATTTACCAGAACAAAACTATTTTTCTAGTTGAGATAAAGAATACAGGCATCTTTAAGAATGTGCAAGTTAATATTTAACTATTGATGCTTTTTATACCTGGTATTTGTAAGTAAATAATTATTTTTATTAAATCAATAGTTTATCTTGTGATTCTGATGATCTTTTTATCGAACTAAAGTCATGTTTGGATGCTATTTTATAGATTTAAACCACTTTATTTGAACTTCATTTAAAAAATGACTTAAATTTTTCCAGATTGGTCATCTTACGCATTATAAAAAAATATCTACATCTACATACTGGAAAGTAGCCCTTATGATTATATTTTCATGGGTCTTATGATGGTGAATTTAGGACTTAAACAGGGCAATGAATGCCTACATGCGTTATTTTTCAATTAAAATTGAATAAAGTTTGCTTTGTAATGGCTTAAGGCGTATAAAGCTAACTCGTTGATGCGGGATGGAGCAGTCTGGTAGCTCGTCGGGCTCATAACCCGAAGGTCGTTGGTTCAAATCCAGCTCCCGCTACCAACGAAAGAATAAAGAGTTTATAGCCTAATCTACACAGATTAGGCTTTTTTTATGCCTTTTGTTTAAGTCTAAACTCGGGTTTTTCCCTATATAAAGGAAGCATTATTTCGTATTTCCCTTAACTTTGATTATGATAGAGGGAATAGGAGAAGGTTCATGAATAAGTTATTCACTTTAATGGCGTTGGTTGCTTTGGTGGGTTGTGCTGAAAAAAAACCGTTAACTGCTGAAGAGCAGTGGAAAGGCTATTGTACAAGTGTGGGAAATGCTGCAAATACAATTATGTATGACCGTCAAAATGCAATTGATAAAGCTGCTGCATTAGAACATGCCAATAAAATTGAAGATGCAACGACAAAAACATTCATCTTGGATATTATTGAACAAGTCTATGCATTGCCATTAGCTGAAATTACTGCAGATCCACAAGCAAGCCGTAATCAATTCAAGCAAAAAATCACAGAAAAATGTATCGCGACTCCGCACGATAAAATGCCAGACTACAAACTGTTCTAAAGAACGGTTTTTTTATATCTATCATTATTTAAACATCTGAAAATAGCCTAAGCATAGTCGGCATAAATTGTGACATTTGAGTAAATCGTAAATATAGAAAAGCTTATATAAATAGTGAATAATGAAAATAACTACAAAAAAACTAAGGAGCGCTATATGGACGTTGTGGGTTATCTACATAATGCAGACTTGCTCTTAGAAGATGAACAGGGTGTTGTGGTGATGGGCGGAAGTCATTACGTACTCAGTTTGGGCGATAAAGTCTATCTTCGGCATATAATTGATCAAGAAACGAAGCTTTATCAGGTTCATATTTCATTTGCCAGCGCAGAGCATGCTATGCTGCATGAAGATGAAATTCAGGTTAAATTTGAAGGCTGTCGCGATGATTTACGTGAATACATGAATGCAACGACAGTCCACTAAGGTTGAATGTTTTTCTTTTTAAAAAAAGGGCAACATTAGGTTGCCTTTTTTATGTATGAGTTTTAGTCAAAAGTTAATTATTATCATCATTGAAAGGTGTACATTGGGGTGGGCTTGATTATTGAGTGATCAATATAGGCATCATTTAGATACTAAATAACGGACATCATAAAGAAACACTCTACTTGCATTAACTTTTAACTGGAATTTTAGTAAAATTTTGCAGTCCATATTATTTGTGAAGCTTTATAGAAGCTGGAATTCACAGGTAATTTTTTAAAAAAGAGGAATAACACCGTGCTAGAAGCTTACCGCCAACACGTTGAAGAACGTGCCGCACTCGGAGTCCCACCGAAGCCACTTGACGATGCTCAAACAGCTGACTTGGTTGAACTATTAAAAAATCCCCCAGCTGGTGAAGAGGCATTTTTAGTTGATTTGCTAGAAAACCGTGTTCCTGCAGGTGTTGACCAAGCTGCTTATGTTAAAGCTGCTTTCTTGGCTGCTTTGGCAAAAGGCGAAGCAACTTCTCCACTTATTTCTAAAGAACGTGCAGTTTACTTGCTAGGTACTATGCTTGGTGGTTATAACGTTGCGCCTTTAGTTGCATTGCTTGACGACGCTGAACTTTCTGCACTTGCTGCTGAAGCGTTGAAAAAAACCCTTCTTGTATTTGATGCGTTCCATGACGTTGCAGATAAAGCG
The DNA here is from genome assembly GCF_013004295.1 of Acinetobacter sp. ANC 5414. NCBI lineage: Bacteria > Pseudomonadati > Pseudomonadota > Gammaproteobacteria > Moraxellales > Moraxellaceae > Acinetobacter > Acinetobacter sp. ANC 5414. The sequence continues at coordinate 22,584 of NZ_JABERM010000027.1, read as the reverse complement.
AAAGCGGGTAACGCAAACGCTCAAGCAGTTATGCAGTCTTGGGCTGATGCTGAATGGTTCACTACACGTCCAGACGTTCCATCTGAAATTAAATTGACAGTTTTCAAAGTAACTGGCGAAACAAATACAGATGACTTGTCTCCAGCTCAAGACGCTTGGAGCCGTCCAGACATCCCATTACACGCAAATGCGATGTTGAAAAATGAACGTGATGGTATCAACCCTGAAAAACCAGGTGAAGTTGGTCCATTAAACCAAATTAAAGCGCTTATCGCGAAAGGCAACCAAGTTGCTTACGTAGGTGATGTTGTTGGTACAGGTTCATCTCGTAAATCTGCAACTAACTCTGTACTTTGGTTCTTTGGTGATGACATCCCGCACATCCCGAACAAAAAAGACGGTGGTTACTGCCTAGGTTCTAAAATCGCTCCAATTTTCTTCAATACTATGGAAGATGCTGGTGCGTTACCAATCGAGATCGATGTTGCTAACATGAACATGGGCGACGAAATCGTTCTTAAGATTGATCATGCTGCTGCGAAAGTTACTGCGTCTAAAGACGGTGCGGTAATTGCTGAAGCTGACCTTAAAACTCCAGTTCTTCTAGACGAAGTTCGTGCGGGTGGTCGTATCAACCTAATCGTTGGTCGTGGTTTGACGACTAAAGCGCGTGAAGCTTTAGGTCTTCCAGTTTCTACTTTGTTCCGTACTCCGGTTCAACCTGCTGCGACTGGCAAAGGCTTTACTCAAGCACAGAAAATGGTTGGTCGCGCTTGTGGTCTTCCTGAAGGTCAAGGTGTACTTCCAGGTACTTACTGTGAACCACGTATGACAACTGTTGGTTCGCAAGATACAACAGGTCCAATGACTCGTGACGAATTGAAAGACTTGGCTTGCCTAGGCTTCTCTGCTGACCTTGTTATGCAATCTTTCTGTCATACAGCTGCGTATCCAAAACCAGTTGACGTTCAAATGCAACACTCGCTTCCTGATTTCATCATGAACCGTGGTGGTGTGTCTTTACGCCCAGGTGACGGTATTATTCACTCTTGGTTAAACCGTATGCTTCTTCCGGATACCGTTGGTACTGGTGGTGACTCGCATACTCGTTTCCCAATTGGTATTTCATTCCCAGCGGGTTCTGGTCTTGTAGCGTTTGCTGCAGCGACTGGTGTTATGCCATTAGACATGCCTGAATCTGTTCTTGTTAAGTTCAAAGGTAAAATGCAGCCTGGTATCACTCTACGTGACCTAGTACATGCAATTCCTTACTATGCAATCCAAGCGGGTGACTTAACTGTAGAGAAGAAAGGTAAGAAAAACATCTTCTCTGGTCGTATCCTTGAGATCGACTTAACAGAAATGGAAACTGACTTAACTGTTGAGCAAGCATTCGAACTTTCTGATGCTTCTGCTGAACGTTCAGCTGCTGGTTGTTCTATCACGCTTTCTGAAGAGAAAGTTGCTGAATACCTTCGTTCAAACATCACCATGTTGAAGTGGATGATTTCTGAAGGTTATGGCGATGCGCGTACAATGGCTCGTCGTGTTGAGAACATGGAAAAATGGTTGGCTAACCCAAGCCTTCTTAAAGCTGATGCTGACGCTGAATACACTAAAGTGTATGAAATCGATCTTAACGACATCAAAGAACCTGTTCTTTGCTGTCCGAACGATCCAGATGACGCGAAATTGCTTTCTGACGTTCAAGGCGTGAAAATTGACGAAGTATTCGTTGGTTCATGTATGACGAACATCGGTCACTTCCGTGCAACTGGTAAGTTACTTGAGAAAGTTCCTGGTGGCGTATTGTCAACTCGTTTGTGGATTGCTCCACCTACGCGTATGGACGAACATCAGTTGATGGAAGAAGGTTTCTATAACATTTATGGTAAAGCTGGCGCGCGTACTGAAATGCCAGGTTGTTCATTATGTATGGGTAACCAAGCACGTGTAGCTCCGAACACAACTTGTGTATCGACTTCTACTCGTAACTTCCCGAACCGTTTAGGTCAAGGCGCTAACGTTTACTTGGCTTCTGCTGAGCTTGCTTCTGTTGCTGCTGTACTTGGTAAATTACCAACTCCAGAAGAATACCAACAGTACGCAGCTCAAATTGACAGCATGTCAGCTGACATCTATCAATACCTAAGCTTCGACAAAATGGGCGAATATACAGACGCTGCTAAAGACGTTGATACTAAGAAAATTGCTGCTGCTCAGTTAACTTAATTTATTGTTAATTAAGCAATAAGCGGTATAAGATAAGGGCTGATTAATCAGCCCTTATTTTTAATGAAAAATTATTACGAAGAAAAATTTGAAACTTTATTTTTGAAATTTGGTGCTGAAATTGCAAAAGAAAAAATTGTTGAAGACCTTTTATATAAAAGTACACAACCTAAGATAGGATTGTTCAAAAATAAGTTTGATATGTTTTGGCAATCAAATTTTATTAAGTTGCTTACAGTTGATGAAGCTAAAAGTGAAAACTACATTTTAGCTTTGAGCCAATATATTCGTTATACAATTACAGCAAAAAAAGTTTGCATCGATTTCATAAAGCTTGATGTTGAGAGTTTTATTTTGGCAGTTAGGTACTCGGGAGTTATTCTAAATTCTGAGCATAATTCTTGGAATGTTGTCAAAGAAATAGATATTGATTTATCAATACACAAAATTTATTCTTTTCTTAGGGTTGTTGAAAAGCTTCAATCAGAATATGTTTCTAGGTTAGAAGAATATGAAGTAATCAAGAAAGAGTTAAATATGGGTCAAATTACAGCTATGATTTTTAGTAGTTTGTATGCTTATGAATATTTAATACCTAATCAAGATTTTTTTCATTATTTGCCTTATCAATATGATTTAAATGAAAGTAATTCAGCAGAAAGTGTATGGAAAGCATTTGATTATATTGTTAAAACTTCCCGAAGAAATAACAAGATTCTGACAGAGAATTCTTTGGGTTTGACACTTAAATCTAAAATGATGCCATTTATGATAGGTGATGGCTTAACAGAAGAATTAATATTTGAATATGAAACATTTAAAAAATTTATTGCCATAAGAGTAGAAATCCAAAATTATCAAAGAAATGTATTAGAGTCTTTCTGCTTTGATAAGTCTGTCAATTACAATCTAAAAGAAAAGCAATTAACACATACAAATTTAAAAGATAAGGATGATCATTGGTCTCAAAAACACGCAATATTTTTAAATTATTGGTTTTTAAAAGGAAGCAAGAAACTTATGTCTTCCGATTATATTTATAACATTATTAATACAGGAGAAAATTTAGAAGCTAATGCAATAGCTTTATCGAAAGCACTTGGGATAAAAGAACAACTAAGTAATCTTTATGGGATTAACGAATTAAAGATTAATAATGTAAGTCTTGATTTATTTGATGTCTTGAAAACTATTACTTTATCGCAGGCACACTATTTAAAAGATCACATTGAAAAGTTTTTAGAATTCTTAAACCAAACCAATGATAATCTAGAGGCGTTAAAAATGCTGATGATGAATGGAATGGTGACTGGGCAAAATAGAATGCCTATGAGTTTTGCATGGCAAAAAGATAAAGCTAAAAAGATGTCTTCATGGATTGCGATTGGCTCTAATAATGAAAAAAATAGAATGATGAATCAAATTTTAGACTTTTGGAGCTGCAATTTATATGATGAAAGTGATGATTCCACATTTATGCAAAAACCTTTTTATAAAATTGATGACTTGATTTTTCAATTTCCTTGGTTAACGGCTTTTCAAAATTTAAATACGTCAATAGTAAATTATGTGAGAAAATTATATAAAAATAGGCTTGAACTTAAAGGCGAAACTGATCAGATTGAGTTGAACTTGGCAGAAAAATTTAAGAAAGCCGGTTTTCAAGTCTTCGCACAATACTTACCAAAAATTGGAAATGCGGGCGAAATTGATTTAATAGCGATTTATGAAAATCATATTATAGTTATGGAAATTAAATCGTCATATATAAGAAGTAGCATTAAAGAAATATATGAATATCGAAATTTTACTTTGAAAAAAGCAGCATATCAGCTTACTAAAAAAGTAGAGTATATAAAATATGATTTTGTACAAGAATATTTTGAAGATAATAAAGATGTAAAAATACATTCTTGGATTGTCGATACTAGTTTAGAATTTGACCATGAATATTTTAATGGTCATCTAAAAGTTTCGCTTGATGAGCTTATAATAGCTTTAACTTCTGATTCATCTTTTATGCAGGCAATAATTGAGGGTAATCTGGAAGAGAGGGAAGAAATCACAGAAGTTAAATGCATTGAGTTTATAAAAAATATTGAAAATAACAAGTTTTGGACGGAACAGTTAAATAATTATGAAGACAGTATTGAACAGATGCGTGCAAAATTTGTTTGAAAAAGTAGGCAGTATAAAATTTATAATACTGAGTGGCGTTATGTCTCTTTAAAACTCATAATTTAAATCATCTTTATTGCTTATGATTTAAATTAATAGAAAAATACTATTCTGGTTTTATTGATAGTTCTTATACGCTTGTCATTGCTTACGCTTTACAGTTAGGCTGATAAATCGTTTAATCACCTCATTATTTAGTAGGATTAAAAGTAGATCTAAGTAAATGGCAAAACAATCCCGATTCCTCTGTATTGGTGGTTTCCTTAACGGAACCCAAGTCAAAGACCAAGGCGACAGCTTCGTCTGCGTCGAAAAACGTAAAAATGTCACCTATACCAAAAAGGAAATTTTCCATCCAGATGCTTGGAATCACGACTACTATGTGTGTGAAACCACGACAGATAAACAGGCGCGAAACTGGGTGTATGACATTGAGTCAAAATAATATTTTATTCGATAAATAAAGACATGGGCTGGTATTATCGTCAGCCCATTTTTATATTCGTTTTAAAACATTAAGACAATAAAAAGCCCCATGGTTAGGGGCTAGTCGTATACAGGTCAAGCCCATATACTGTAAGAGGCTCATCTCAAACTGAGTGTATTAGAACACAGCAGCTTTCAAATAACCATCTAAATCTGATTTAAACAGTCAATTGCTGTTCAATCACCGGCCATAAATTCTGATGCGATTTCTTAAACATCAGCATATGACCAATGGCTTTATGGTCGTAGTTTTTAGGCTTTAACTCAATCATTTGAGTGTCTGCATTGGGGTATAAGCGTAGCAAGTCTTTCACGTTGGCAGCTGTTGCAATTTCATCATCCGATGACCAAAGCACAGTGATCGGACAATCTATTTCAGCGTGATAATCTTCAAAAACGGTTTTACCCATAGCATTCATGACATAACCCGGTTTGCTACAAAATTGTGCCCATTGTTTAGCCACATCTTTAGGCAGGTTTTCACCCATACCAATCGCTTGAGTCGGGCCATAACCTTTGGTGATCCGAGCCAAGGGGAAAATCACATTAAACATAACAGGGGCAAGCAGTTTGGTTTTGCCTCTTAGACCTTTTACATGTCCAGTTGAGCCTGAAACTGCAATAACTTTAGCAACTTTTTGGTAGTTTGGCACAATTCCTAAAAGCTGACCGCCTGCACTATGACCCAGTAAAATGACTTGCTCTGCTTGTGTCTTGCATAACAAGTTATCAATTGCCGCAGGAATATCAAGCTGTCCCCAATGGACAATACTGGCCTCAGACTTACTCACAGGACCATATAGCGAACGACCAATACCACGGAAGTCAAAACTTAAAACATCGTAACCTTGTGTGCTTAACCATTCTGCGAAAGCTTGGTAAAAATGTTGGGTGATTCCAGTTGCAGGACAAATTAAAACGGGGTGATTGTTTTTACTTGAATTTTGTTTTGGGTAGAAATGTCCACTGAGAGAATATCCGTCTTTACAGCTGATTTCTAATGTTTCAAAAACACTCATATTTAGAACATGGATTGAATTTAACTTGCTACTACTGTACCCAAGTTCAAAAAAGAAACTTGCACAAATCATGACTTTAAAGTCAGAATGGCACTCTAAAAATAAGGATATAAATCAATGGATATTGAAAGTTTAAATCAGTCTGTTTCGCTGGCAATTATATTTAGCGGTGTTTTTCTTTGGGTCGGCATGCTGACCGGGGTGTGGAAATATTATCAGATCCGCCATTCTGAACAGGCTCGGGCACATTATTATGTCGATATTGCCCATAGAAGTAGTTTGTTGTATGCGCCTGCCAGTTTAATTATTGCAGTTTTGGCATATTTTTCAGTCTGGGCTGAGGGACTTAACTTTATCTTTGTATTGATCAATCTTTTCTTTTTTAGTTTTTCAATTTTAAGCTATGTATTGCATGGCTGGCTGAAAGATACCAATAATCAATTTAGACGACCCCATCAGATGGGGCGATGGCACTTGCCAAAATGAATGCTCAGCAGTGCGATGGTTTTTTTAGTCATTGGGGAATTGGGAGCGACAGCAGGGTTGTTGCTTGGAGCTGTAATAGGCTTGAATGGATTTTGATTAAGAGAGTGTGTAACTAATTAATATTTATAATTTTTTCTTTTTTTTAAAGATGGGTGAGTGTCACCCATCTTTTATTCTGTAGAATTGCTGTGTTTCTGCTGACGATACTTTTGATCGACCACAGCCCAAATATAAAAGGCCACTGAAACAATAAAAGCATACATAAAGTATTCAGGTTTTAAATTGCCTTGAATTAAACCATGAATAATGAGTGTCACAAGCAGAGCAATGGTTGTACTCAAATAGGTGACCATGTTCTTATTTGCTTTTAGAGCGTTAATGAAGATTTCTTTATTGAAATGTAATGATAACATCTCCACCCCTCCTGTGGTTTTTTGACCTAAACCTAATTGTTTTAGTCAGATTAGTTTCTATTGTTGTACTGCTTATTTAATATTGTTTCAATAGTAAATGTCATTATTTTGTAATAAAACTATGTTATGGCATAAATTCATCTGCTGTTTTAATTCAAAATGTAAACATTAGGTAATTTTTAGTACATAAAGTGACCATAGCTTATGGTATGACTTTGCCATAAATAAGCTTTATTCAACAATAGTAGATAGAGGTATAAGAAAGCAATATTGATGCCAGTCGCATACTGGTACGGCATATTGAAGGAAAAGATACTGTGGGAAATAACGATGAATCGTTAATCATTTTTAGAATGGGATATATACAGAAAACTGTGTCAAAAAGAGATGTAAACAATAAAACTCTATTTGGGTAAAATAGGAGGTTTTATTGATCACGCTTAAAATCATGTTTGGGTAAAACTTGATTTTAATGACCTCAGTTTTCAGTTATTTTTTAACTTTGTCGATCACAATAGCAATAATCAGCACAAGGGTAGATGGAATAAGCCATGCTAAATTTTGTGCATTTAAAGGTAAATGTTGAACGATTTCAGGTAAGTTAAACTCTGCAACTTTAAGTCCATCCAGTATGCCAAATAAAAATGCAATCGCAGTTACTGGCGCAACAACGTAAGCAGGTCTATTGAAAAACTTCCAGCAGAAGCTTAGTAGAATAACCACAATGGCTGGTGGATAAATTGCACTTAACACAGGTACAGACACTGCAATAAGTTTGGTTAAACCTAAGTTTGAAATGATGAACGAGAAGCCAACCAAAACAAAAACCAAGATTTTATAAGGAATTTTAGTTAGTTCAGAGAAGTATTCCGCACATGCACAGGTTAAACCAATGGCTGTAACCATACAGGCAAGGAAAATCATTCCAGTTAAGAACAGAGAGCCAACATCACCAAACGCATGTTGCACATATGCATGCAGGATCACTGCACCATTTGCTGCATTTGGAGCAACTTCGTGACTGCCTAAACCTAATTTGAACAGACTTAAGTAAACGAGCGTTAAACCCACACCAGAAATCAAGCTTGCGATTACTGCATATTTAGTCACCAGTTTTTTATCAGTTACACCACGTGAATGAATCGCGTGAATAATGACAATACCAAAGACCAATGCGCCTAAAGTGTCCATGGTTAAGTAACCATTCACGAAACCTTCAGAAACAGGAGCAGTCACATAGTTATCAATTGCAGGTGGAATGAATCCAGCAGGAATTGCAAACGCAGCGATACCTAACACAGCTAAAGAAATGATCTTTAAGGGTGCAAGGAAGTGACCTACAGTGTCGAGCAGTTTATTTGGGTATAAAGATACAACGGTCACCACGGCAAAATAAATTGCACTGTAAATGAGCAGGCTGCTACTTGATGTACCAAAATAAGAAGAAAAACCGATTTCGTAAGAAACCGTTGCTGTACGTGGAGTTGCAAATAAAGGACCAACAGCTAAGTAACACACGATAGTTAAAATCAGACTGGCGATTTTACCTAAAGGCGAACTTAAATTTTGGATGGATCCTTCTACACGCGATAACGCCATAATGGTGATAACAGGCAGACCAACTGCAGTAATTAGAAAACCTAAAGCAGCTAACCATACATGTTCACCCGCTTGTTGAGCGACAATCGGAGGAAAGATAATATTGCCGGCACCAATGAAAAGTGCAAAGGTCATAAAACCTAAGGCAATAATATCCCTTGTACGGAGACTTGTCATAGAGGGGAGATGGATTGAACAAAAGAGGTGATTTTAGAGGATAGAAAAGCATTTTGGTACTTTATTTCCTGCAGGTTATGATTTTTATTGATATGCATATACAAATATATGAACAACTGGATAAATTTTGGTAGATTTATATTATTGATTATTTAATTAAAAATGAAAAATAAGGAAAAATATTCTTCTTTTTTTAAAATTTACCAACTGTTAAATTTTTTTGTAATGACAGTTTAAATGTATGTAAATCAGTCATTAAAACCCTAAAAAGCACAACTCTTTTTGCTTTATGTACTGTAATTAAACAAAAAAATAGTAAAAGGTCTATAATCATAAGCCTTATTTATGAGGATGATGCGATGAAAGCTTCCACTATTACCATTAAAACTGAGCAAGATCTCGAGAAACTACGTATTTCTGGGCGTTTGGCTGCTCAGGTTTTAGAAATGATAGGGAAGTATGTCAAGCCGGGCGTGAGCACAGAATATCTGGATGACATTTGTAATGATTTCATTGTAAACACTTTAAAAGTGATTCCAGCCAATGTGGGTTACTATGGTTATACTAAAACCACCTGTATTTCACCCAATGAAGTGGTTTGTCACGGTATTCCATCGCCAAATACCATTTTGCAAGATGGTGACATTATCAATATTGACGTTGCGATTATTAAAGATGGTTATTTTGGCGATACCAGTCGTATGTATTACGTGGGTATGGTTAAGCCTGAAGCTAAAAAATTAGTTGAAACCACCTATGAGGCGATGGTTGCGGGGATTCATGAAGTGAAACCGGGTGCAACTTTGGGGGATATCGGTTTTGCCATTCAGTCGGTTGCACATCGTGAAGGCTATAGCATTGTGCGTGAATATTGCGGTCACGGGATTGGTCAGGTTTACCACGAACAACCGAATGTTTTGCATTATGGTCAACCGGGTCAGGGGCTTCAACTTAAGAAAGGTATGGTCTTTACCATTGAACCGATGGTCAATGCCGGTAAACCGCGTGTGAAAGAACTTAAAGATGGCTGGACAGTAGTGACAGCAGACCGTTCGTTAACTGCACAATGGGAACATATGGTTGCCGTGACGGACACCGGTTTTGAGCTTTTATCACCTTGGCCGGAAGGCACAGGTTCGTATCCTGAAATTTAACGAATAAGATTTAAATGAAATAGACTGTTTTATCTTTTGGTTAAGATTAGTTTATTTTGTGTACTAATAAAGTTTTAAAAACGATTAGTCACAAATTTAAATATCTGTTTTGATTGAGAAAATAGTTTTTGAGATTTTTTTGTCATATTAATTAAATATTAGATTTAGCTGTATTTATTTCGTACTATATACATATAGATTCTAGCTGTAGTTTCTTTTTCAAAGTTTATAGGCTTACCCACCTCGGGTAAGCTTTTTTTTGTCTAAAATTTTCTCTACATCAAGTGATGTTTCATACTTTATTTATGCGTCTCATTTTTTCTTTTGTCGAGCGATGGCTGAAATGTGTATATAGGTCACTTTAAATATTCAGCCATCATCTCCTTAACACCCAATCATCAAAAAATTAATGTTTGCCGAGCTGTTCTACTAAATAGTCGATAAAGACACGTACAGCAGGCAGTAGTCCACGGCGAGATGGATAAACCGCATGGAAAATACCATGAGGTGCTTTCCAGTTGGGTAACACATGGACTAATTCACCGCTTTGGACGTAGTCTTGGACAATGGTGTCAGGTAACAAGGCAATCCCGCAATTTTGTCTTGCGAGTTGCGCCAGCATCATCAAATCAGAACCCATCACCATCGGGTTCACCTTGATTTTTTTCTGCTGATTGTGTTCATCGTGTACCACAATATGCTGATCCAAATGTTCATCTCCCATACTCAGGATTTGATGCTGGCTTAAATCTTCCGGTTGTTTTAACTCACCAAATTCATTTAAATAAGCCTGACTGGCAAATAAGTGCTGTTCGATGTTTTCAAATTTGCGTATTACTAGACTTGGATCGTCATCTAAATTTGAACGAACACGTAATGCGATATCAATCCCTTCATTGATGATATCCACACGGCGATTACTCACAATCAGCTGGATTTTGATTTCAGGATAGGTCTTGAGGAATTTAGGCAGAATTTTTGCAATTTCATTTTGCGCAATGGAGACAGGTAGACTGACCTTAATCACGCCACGTGGCTGGATACTCAGATGATCAACCAAGTCATGTGCAGCTTGGGCAGCATTCATCATGGCCTGTGCATGGCGATAAATATTCATGCCAATGTCAGTGACTGCAAAATGGCGCGAACTGCGTTGAATTAACCGAACCCCCAAATGCTCTTCAAGATTATAAACGCGACGACTTAATTTTGATTTGGGGATATCGGTTGCCCGTTCTGCTGCACTAAAGCCGCCATGTTCGACCACCAATGCAAAGCAATAAAAATCATCAAGATCAGATAGCATTTAAGAATTCCATTTATGCAACAATATTGCAGATTAAAGGTTTATCGTTTCAGTTTGTCAATTTTAAATTTGTTTAATTTTTCAGATTTTAATTGGCTATCTCATTGAGATAGCAAGGCTAAAGTGGAATATCTATATAGAGGGCTTTTCTTTAATTTAATCTGTGGCTGCTTTTGAGTTAAACAAGGTTAGATTTTCCCCTTCTTATTATGACTTTTTATAAATATATGGATTTGAATAAAGGAAAAATGTCATGGAATTAAGGCATTTACGCTATTTTGTTGCAGTGGTTGAGGAGCAGAGCTTTACCAAGGCTGCTGAAAAACTGTTTATTGCCCAGCCTCCTTTAAGTCGTCAAATTCAAAATCTTGAAACTGAGCTGGGTGCTTTGCTGTTTGAGCGTGGAAGTCGTCCATTAAAGCCCACCGCTGTAGGACATTTTTTTTATCAGCAAGCGGTGAAGCTGTTATCCAGTGCGGACCAGATGAAGTCGATCACCATGCGTGAGGGCATTATAAAAAAAACCATGACCATCGGCTTTGGTGGTTCATTGTTGTATGGATTATTGCCCCGAGTGGTGTATTTATTTCGCCAGCAACAGCCTTATTTGAAAATTAAACTAATTCAAATGAACGCGATGGAGCAAATAGACGCACTGAAAGAGGGGCGTATTGATGCCAGTTTTGGTCGGGTCCGAATTTCTGATCCTGCAATCAAGCGAATTTTATTGCGTGAAGAACCATTGATGGTTGCTGTACATTCAAGTCATCCTCTTGCTGCAAAAAAACAAGGGGTCAAACTCGAGGAAATTGTCGAGGAACATGTGTTGTTGTATCCCAATCAACCCAAGCCGAGTTTTTCGACCCAAATGAAAGGCCTATTTTCAGAGTATGGTTTAGAGCCTAAAAATTTAACCCTAGTCGAGGATATTCAACTGGCTTTAGGTTTGGTGGCTGCAGGCGAAGGTCTGTGCATTGTTCCAGAGAGTGCCAAAACCATGCAGTTTAAGCATCTGAATTATATTCCTATATTAGATGATGACGCCGTCAGTCCAGTGTTTTTGATTATCCGGAATGCTGACAACAGTGGCTATATCCGTTCATTATTGGATAGTGTTTATCAAGTCTATGATCTGGAAGCGATTAAATATGATCGTCGGATTTTCTAAGATTGTTCGATATTGAATGACTTTATTTAATTGCCTTGTTTTAAAAATTGGGCAATTTCGCGAACAAATTTGACCGGTTCACTCATTAACGGCGTATGCCCAGACTTTTCAAAGATAATCTGTTTGGAATTTTTTACGCTATTGGCAATTATTTTTTGTCCTGCTGCGGGATAGAGTTTGGATTCTGCACCAATGAAAAAAGTGCTGGGGCAAGCAAGCTGTGCAATAGCATCCCGATAGTGTTCGTTATGATGTAAATAATTATTCACATACCAGGCCAAATAGTCCAAACGCTGCATCGGTAAAACAAGGGACTGTAATTTAGCTTGTTTTAATGCCGTTTTGAACAGTAAAGGAGTCACTTTATTACTTGCTTGGAGTTGAAGAAACCCGAGCCAAAGTTCTAATAAATGTTGTCGGGATGTTGAATCTAGATCAGACAACTGAAGTGCATGAGGTTGGGATGCAAGCAATTGCGAAATCTCTGCCAAGAGTTGTTTAAATTTAGGTTGTTGCTGGCTAAATAAACCGTATTGCCAAGTCTCATCTACCGAAATTTTGGGGGTTTGATCAATATGCAGATAACGGGTTAATTTTGCATTTAAATTACTGTAATGCATGCCATGCATGGCCGTTGTTGCACCCATGGAATAAGCAATCACCGAGAATTGATCTAATTGAAGTTGTTCAATTAAGCTGTCTATATCCCGCCAGTGACTTGAAATGGCATCCAGTTCAGGAATGCGGCAGCCCTGTGAGCCGCCAAAACCGCGCCAGTCTGGAATAATGAATTTATGGTTCTTGGCTTGGGGGTATAAGAAAGGAAGCCATTGCCAACTTTGCATACCCAAACCTGACAGGACTAAAACAGGTTTGCCTTGTCCAAATTCGCGGACAAACAGTTGTTCTCCATCAGGCATGCGGTAATATGGCATAGTCGTTTCCTTGGTTTATTATTGTTCATCGAATGCTTTTAATTGGGGAATTATGCTTTCTAACCAGGTGATCCAACCCATTTCCAAATCAATCCCAAGTTGTAGAATCATTTTATGAATAAATTGGGTTCGGTCTTGATCTTGCCCATGGGCAAAATCTTTTGCAAAAATTGTTTGGTAAATTTTTAGATTTTCTTTGTGTAAAATCAGATGCCGTTCCAGTTCAGGGAGTACAGTATTGCCGCCCAGTTGAGCTTCGGCACGCAGACGCACCATCAACTCTTCACGTAATTGCGCAGGCGGACTTTGTTTGACCATCCAGTCTGCTAATTCAGTACGACCCAATTGTTCAACTTGATAGGTTTTTTTCCGACTGGTCGCGTTATGCTCTTCAATGGTTGAAATCCAGTTTTTTTGCTGCATGCCGCTAAGTTCACGGTAAATCTGCTGATGCGTTGCATTCCAGAAGAAGCCCATGGAACGGTCAAAGCGACGTGCTAAATCAATCCCGGTACTGGGTTTTTCAATTAAGCTGGTCAATAAAACATGGGCTAAAGACATAGACGACTCAGTCAGTAAAAATTTACCCGATCATTATGCAACATGTTGCATAAAAATCAAATCTGGAATATAAATTGTGCAACAAGTTGCATTAAGCACCGTATCCGCTAGCTCAGATAGCACGCCAAGGAGATCATATGTCTAATTACCCTCATTTGTTAGCACCTTTAAATTTAGGCTTTACCACACTCAAAAACCGTGTCTTGATGGGTTCTATGCACGTGGGCCTGGAAGAAGCACCCGGTGGTTATGATCGTATGGCAGCATTTTATGCTGAACGTGCTCAAGGTGGTGTAGGGCTGATTGTGACTGGGGGAATTTCACCGAATGATGCAGGATTGACGTTTGCCGGTGGAGCTAAATTAGACAGCCGTGAAGAAGCTGAAAAGCATCAAGTGATTACTCAAGCGGTGCATGATGCAGGCGGTAAAATTGCCATGCAAATTTTACATACCGGCCGTTATTCCTATCAGGCTGATCTAGTCGCGCCGTCTGCCATTCAGGCACCGATTAATCCCACCAAACCGCATGCATTAAGCAGCGCTGAAGTACAACAAACCATTGATGACTTTGCCCATTGTGCCAAGTGGGCACAATATGCAGGATACGATGGTGTAGAAATCATGGGTTCGGAAGGTTATTTGATTAATGAGTTTATTACTGCTCGTACCAACCATCGTGATGATGAATGGGGCGGTAGTTATGAAAACCGTATTCGTTTCCCGATTGAAATCGTAAAACGTACCCGTGAAGAAGTCGGTGAAAACTTTATTATTATTTACCGATTATCGATGCTGGATCTAGTCGAAGGCGGTTCAACCTTTGAAGAGGTGGTGCAACTGGCGAAAGAAATTGAAAAAGCCGGTGCAACCATTATTAATACTGGTATTGGCTGGCATGAAGCACGTATTCCGACCATTGCCACCAAAGTACCGCGTGCTGCCTTTACCTGGGTGACAGAAAAACTCAAAGGTTTGGTCAATGTGCCCCTGATTACCTCAAACCGTATTAATACCCCTGAAATGGCCGAACATGTATTGGCTTCTGGCCATGCCGATATGATTTCCATGGCGCGCCCAATGCTTGCCGATGCATTCTTTGTGCAAAAAGCGGAACAAGGTCGTAGTGATGAAATCAATACCTGTATTGGCTGTAACCAGGCTTGTCTAGATCATATTTTTTCAATGAAAATTGCCACTTGCCTAGTCAATCCACGAGCTTGTTATGAAACAGAACTGATCTTTAAAGAAACAGCCGTAGTTAAAAATATTGCGGTGATTGGGGCAGGTCCGGCAGGTTTAAGCTTTGCAACGTATGCTGCAGAACGTGGACATCAGGTCACTATCTTTGAAGCGGCCAATCAGATTGGTGGTCAGTTTAATATTGCCAAGACTATTCCGGGTAAAGAAGAATTTTATGAGACCTTACGTTACTTCAAACGCAAAATTGAATTACAACCCAATATTCAATTGCATCTAAATCATCAAGCGACTTATGAAGAACTGAGCGAATCAAACTTTGATGAGATTGTGGTTGCAACCGGTGTGACCCCACGTCATGTAGAGATTGAAGGTATTGATCATCCTAAAGTACTGACCTATCTAGAAGTATTAAAAGAACGTAAACCAGTGGGTCAGCGCGTTGCGATTATTGGCGCGGGGGGGATCGGTTTTGATACCGCTGAGTATTTAACCCATGAAGGGGATAGCGCAAGCCTGAATCCTAAAAAATTCTATAATGAGTGGGGCATTGATACCGCTTATGAAAATGTCGGTGGTTTGAAAGCACCAGAACTAGAACAGTCAAAGCGTGAAATTTACCTGTTGCAACGTAAAACAAAATCAGTGGGTGCAGGCTTGGGTAAAACTACGGGCTGGATTCACCGTACCGGTTTAAAACACCGTAATGTGAAAATGGTGGCAGGTGCAAGCTATGAAAAGATTGATGATCAAGGCTTGCATATCGTAGTGAATGGTCAGCCCACAGTTCTAGAAGTCGATAACGTGGTGATCTGTGCCGGTCAGGAACCATTTATCGCAATGTTTGATCAACTGAAAGCTGATGGCAAAAATGTGCATTTGATTGGTGGCGCAAAAGAAGCAGGTGAACTGGATGCGAAACGTGCAATTCGTCAAGGTGCTGATTTGGCAGCCGTAATTTAGAAAATAAATAGACCTCTCCTTGCGAACTCAGAATATATTCTGAGAATTCTCCTCTCCTAAAAGGAGAGGGAATTTACTTAGGTTTTAAATTGGGAATAAATACTCCCTCTCCCCAAGGGAGAGAGCTGGGGAGAGGGAATAAATAGAGTTCAAAAATAGAGCTAAATAAAGGAAATAAAATGGCTTTAACAACTACTCAAGTGTCAGTCCAACAATGGCATGAAATGCTGGAAACGGGTGATATGTCTATCTTGAATGAGCTGCTTGCTGAAGATGTGGTGTTTCGTTCACCAGTGGCTTATAACCCTTATCCGGGTAAGCAAGTGGTATTTTTTATTTTGACCAATGTGATTCAGATCTTTGAAAACTTTACTTATCACCGCGAATTTTATTCGGAAGATGGATTGAACGTGGTACTGGAGTTTTCAGCTCATGTTGGTGAAAAAAAACTTAAAGGCATAGACATGATTCAGTTTAATGAACAAGGTCAAATTATTGATTTTGAAGTGATGCTGCGACCAAAGAGTGGTCTGGAAGCATTGGCAGCACAGATGGGACAGCGTATGGCTGCTTTTATGCCAAAAGCATAAGGAGTATAGTAAAGATATAAACTGTTAATGGAATGACATGTACTAAGTATTTTGAGTTGCATCATTTTAAGGTGGAGCGAATATGAAATTTTTAGTCAAAAAAATCAGTCTGTTGGCACAAGAAATCGTTGATCAGATGACCGGTGCAGAATTTCCCACACTGTATTTCCATCCAGAAGGTGAAGCACGGCAAATGCTCGATGTTTTGCCTCAACTGAAGCAGAAATATCGTCCGACGCCGTGGTTGTCAAATACGCATTTGCATTTGATGTATTTTGACTTGATTAAAAAGAAAACCATTCAGCTTAAATATGATGCCATTGAACAGTTACAGATGCCGGATGGTGGGGTCACGGGTATTGCCTGGTATGGGCTTGATCTTCCCCCAGACACTCCGACCATTATATTAATGCATACCCTGACTGGCACGCCAGAAAGCATGTCAGAACTGGTACGTGACTTGCATCGACATACAGGATGGCGTGTAGCGTTGTGTTTGCGCCGTGGCCATGCCAATTTACCCATGCCGATACCGAAGATTTCTATATTTGGTTCAACCGATGATTTGCGTGAACAAATTCAGCATATCCAGACAAAATTTCCAGATTCTCCTTTATATGCGGTAGGTTCATCTGCAGGTACAGGATTGTTGGTGCGCTATTTGGGTGAAGAGGGTGAACAAACCCCATTTAAAGCTGCTTTTGCACTTTGTCCCGGTTATGACACTGAGCACGGCTTTAAAAATGTTCATCCTTTTTACAGCAAGGTCATGACCAAAAAGCTATTTAAGTCTTTTATTTACCCTTATACGACAACATGGGAAAAAACAGAATCTCTACCACAAGTACTGGCAAGCACAAGCCTGTTGGAATTTCAATATCAGTGTTTTGAACTGGCAGGCTATAGCAGTTTTGAAGACTATAATCAGGCAACCAACCCGATCTTGGTATTTAAAAATGTCACAATTCCACTGATGATTTTAAATGCAGAGGATGATCCAGTTTGCCATATTCGGAATTTTGCCCCCTATAAAGAAGCCATTCAACAGATGTCAAATATTATGGTAGTGACCACGAAAAAGGGTAGCCATTGCGGTTTTTATGAGGGTGTAAATCACACCCAATCATGGTCAGCGCGGTTGATTGCAGACTATTTGATTGCACAACATCAGTAAATTTAAGAATGTATCAATTGATTTATCAAAATACTCTTTGAAATATTTTGATGCAATTGACATTGGTCTGATTGATAAATAATTAGTCTTTGAAACAGTATTTCTGTTATAATCAATTTAACAATAAAAATGACATGAAAGTGTTCTTTTTTTAAATTGATATAAGTATTATTTAATCTGCGTTATCAAAGTTAATGTTGTTATTTTGAAATGCCAATGGTGGCGTTTCTATATGCGTTGAAAAAAATTGGTGTAAATGTTGAATATAATTGAAAATTTAGTAGCAAAATCTGTAAACGGTAGTGAAATTGTTGTATCGCTGGTTCCTTCAAAAAAAATGCAAAGTACTCGCGATGGGTTTAAATGGGTTGAAGTTGGAAAGAAAGTTTTACTTCAGTCTGGTATTGAAATCGATTTGAACCTTGATGGTCGTAGCTTCTATACAGGTGTTAATGAGATGTTCCGATTCACCTCACGTGTGAATTAAACATATAAATAATCACTGATCTAAATTAAAAACCGCCTTGATGGCGGTTTTTTGCTATCTGATTATCCATTTACAGTTGCTGTTTTGTATCAATAAAAAATCTCTCTCAACGTGCCATTTTTATAACAATAAATATTGTTTCTTATGCTTAACAGTTGATGTGCCTTAATAATTAAAGGATTTGGGATTCTATTCATATCCTTTTTATTCGAGAAGAAATTTTTTTAGAGAAGTCTAAAGAAATCAATTTTTACAATCTTGTATGATTGTGAGTACTTTTTGTCACTTTTTGTCATTTATTGGTGAGTATTATAAGGGTATAAAAAGTAATCCACTTTATATAGGGGAGTGGCAGATGATGAGCACACTAGAATTATTATTAACTTCCTCATCCGCTCTGATGCTGATGCTGGTAATTTATGCTTTTGGGCAAATGTTTAATTAGTCAGAAATATGTTGTATAAAAAAAGCACCTTAGGGTGCTTTTTTTATTGATCTGAATTTAAATATTTTTTGTCGCTTCATCTAAGCAGCCATTTTTGACCCGAATTGTGCCATTGTCATTAAGCTATAAACAGCAGAGATATTCGTGCAGTCTTCAGACTGATACTTCATGGGAAAGCGAGCTATTTCCTATCAAGTGCCGAGATAACGATTTAATTCAAAATTAGAAACTGTTGGAATTTTTTGAAGTTTCTCTTTACCTTATTCATGTTTTCTGCATTCACTTAACATGTGTTATTTATAAATAACATACTGAATATATAGCGCTTGTTTAATTGTGTGATTCTAGATTTTTTAAATAATTTATTTTTTTAAATGTGATTTATATATTTATTTTTAAATAATGTTAAAAATTATTTAATAAATTTTTAATTGAAGATTCATTGATTTTTATATTGGTTTATTATCTAATAGATTGTTTAATAATAATAGTTGGTTTTATAAGTATAATTTTATTTGAGTATTATATTTTGATACATCATTGCTATTTTTATTAAGCTAACTTCGGTATATGCTGATATAGTGATTAATAATTGGACTGATATTGTCATTAAGTGGAATGGTCAGCAGGAATACTATTATGTCTAAATCGAAATCTCAACAAAATCAAACAGAGTCTAATCAACGAAATCAACCCATAAAACAACCCCACCACCTACCAGAGCATGATCATAGGAATAATGAGAAAAGATCGCCCGAAAAGCCAGCACAGAAAGAAAAATAAAAATCTGCTCATTATGTCAATGCTATGTTTAAAGGGGTTTAGGCTCCTTTAAACATAATAAGAGGAGTAAAGTATGCATATTAAGCCAGTGAAAGTGTATAAAATGAATGAGGATTTCAAAACTTCCCCCAAGCTTGTTTATATGGGTGAGTATGATGATGAGTATAATTTAATGAATGTATATAACTCATCTCAAGAAAAATTAACGAGAATTATGGGGACGTATCAATGGATTTTAAATTCTACCGGAGAGATTTTTTTTATAGAAGAAGATCTTCCTGATCTAACAGATTAAAGGGTTGTATAAGATGAACATGACAACAACATATCCACAGAAATTAGTCACATTTTATAAATTGGACAGTCCTGATATTCAGAGATGTGTTTGGGCTAATTATGACAAGAATGGAAATTTTATAAATCTTACCAATTATTATGGTAAAAAATTAGAATTAATTGGATCCGATCGTGTCCGGATAGATGGAGAAGTATGGGTATCTAAAGATCATTTTAAATAGATATGTCTTAAATAGATATGTCAACTGTCTTAATTTAGGACGTTGTAACCCACATGAGTGTGAAAAATTTAGATATAAATTAATGAATAAAAACTGAATAAAAACGAGAATGAATACTGTATTTTTTATAAAAAAATATAATTATGTATTTGAATTTTAAAGAACGAAATTGTGGCTTAATAAACGATAAATTTCCATAAAATAAAATTAATTAGTATGAAAAATTTAAGAGAATCATATATATTTATATCCCTTATGAAAGCGAATATGGCAAGTAAAATGATAGCAAAACAATTACGAATAATTAGCTCTATTTTAGCCATTCTTGGTATCTCTGCATTTTTCGCATTTCAGTATTTTTTACAAGCTGAAGAGCTGGGTGGCTTTAAAGAAGGGACTGAGCAATACAATGGTTATCGCTATGCCCAAGACAATCAACTGAAGTCTGTAGATCAGTGTGATGATGAAAAAGATGATCCAGCACTGAATTTTAATCCTGATTTTTTCCAAGGCTGTAAGCAGTACTTTAATCAATAGGATT
This sequence comes from Acinetobacter sp. ANC 5414, assembly GCF_013004295.1. Classification (NCBI taxonomy): domain Bacteria; kingdom Pseudomonadati; phylum Pseudomonadota; class Gammaproteobacteria; order Moraxellales; family Moraxellaceae; genus Acinetobacter; species Acinetobacter sp. ANC 5414. The sequence goes on along the minus strand of NZ_JABERM010000027.1, from coordinate 2,170 downwards.
GGCGAATATTTTTGTTTATCAAAATTAAAAAATGAGATTGCAAACTAAAAATAAGCCCTTTCAAATAAAGGGCTTATTCTGTGAATGATTAGCTTTAATTCAAACAGCGACCCACTTATTTTTTACTTCTTCAGAGTCTACATTGAGAAGAACTTGATTATCTTTAATCTCACTCACCCAGGAAAGTGGAATAAGGTGATGACTACCTTCTTCATTTCTTGTTAACTTAAGTTTATCCGAACCGTCAAGATGGTCAACTGTTCCCACTTTTGTGCCACACAATGCAATTACATCTGCATGTTTGGTAATGTCATTTACATTGATAGTCGCCATTTCATACCTCTCCTATAATAGCGGTAATCTTGCCCTATCTAATTTAAGGCATTCTCAGATCTTTATCGCTATATGTATGCAAAAGGGAACAAAATGTTAAGTAAGTTTACTTGAGTGGATCAGTATAATTTCCCGAACCAAGATTTTTAAATTTTAGCTTGTTAAACTATGAGTGGATATATCTTTTTAATTTATTAACCTATTGAAAATAAAATATTTATTTTTAAAAGTGATTGCTGGTGTGATGAGCTGACTCTGAAATTTTATAGACAAAGGCTTTTATGGCAATACAGTATTATTCATTGAATCAACAGCATGCTTTACATAACTAAAATGACAAACTTTTCAGTATTTTTTACATCAAAAAACATTCTATTATGGTCATTTTTCTGTACCCTTTTTGGATTTTGCCACATATTCATCTTTCATTTCAAAGAAGAATTGATTTGCTTCACTAGCATTGCAATTTAGCCAGTCCATTCTTTTGTCTTTAGGTATCACAATAATGGAACGCTTTTCATCATAAGGCTTATGGAATTGTTTCATAAATGGATGATGATCTGCATTGATGGTTAACAAGCTCATTGATCTGACATGTTTATTATTGATTACCGTATCTTCATAGATTGCGGCAAGGGTGAAAGGCAATCCATCTTCACGAGAAATTCCATACCAATGCGGCTTTCCATCTATATATTTGGGTTCAAAGATCGTTTCAACGGGAACTAAAGTGAACTGGTTTTTATGCCACGCATGTCGAAAATTTGGCTTTTCAGCAACACTTTCAGTTCTGGCGTTATAGGTATGACGACCGTATTTTAATTCTTTGGCCCAAAAAGGAATGAGACCAAATTTGGCAAGATCCCATTCAGGTTGATCCGCACCCTGCATTAAAATGGGTGCGTCGTATAAAGGGAAAATATCATCAGTAAATTCAAATGGAGGCTCTGGAAGATTCAGAAGGAATGCTCTATTTCTTTTGATTGCTTCAAAATTTGCACACATGAGTGGTCTCTTTATTTTTATTCATCCTCATTAAATCAAAAATCATCAATAAAAATAATCAATCTTACAAATCTAGAACCATTCCTATTAAAGTCAGTCATTGCAAGGGCTTTAATGACATTGCGCCTATGTAAATTAGAAGTATTGAGTGATATGGATTTTGTACTGTAGCACTGAGCCTGGTTTTTAGATGGGTACAGTATTGATGTGAAAAGTACAGATTAAAATAACTTTATATTTCAAGTTTGTTTTTTTCGTCATCTTCAAAAGAATATATAGTTTATTTTTATAATATGATCATTTATTTAGATTAATTAATATAAGGAATTTTTTGCCAATGAGTTTGATTGATTATATCTGGAAAATATGGGATAGAAATTAGTTGAAATTTATATGACCTCTTCCTGAGGTATATTTTAGTCAAATGATTGTGAAGTCATATTATAGAGGGGACACCCGCTATAATTTAGTGGAGACAACGGTATGCTTAATTCCATTCGTAAACTATTCTGCTTTCATGTTTATGAATTCAATTGGGATCATCAGCATGGATACACTCACGAATGCCGCAAATGTGGTAAAGCTGATTAAGTCGTTTTTCTCTAGTCAGTCAAATGTACGATAGTCCATAAACCCTGCTAAATATTAGATATTGGCGGGGTTTTTATTTTTATATTTCAGCTAGTGGTGCAAGCACTATACAAGCTAAAAGATTGTAAGCATCCGCTGAACCCCACTTTTCTTATTTTCTCAATATCCCGATAGTGTCCATTATTTATTAAATGGACATTATGTTTATGGCCTTAGACACTTTTATAGACACTGAACAAAC
>NZ_JABERM010000026.1:0-804 GCF_013004295.1 Acinetobacter sp. ANC 5414 | reverse complement strand
TTTTTCCAAATCTTTACAGATTGGGCTGTTTGAGTTGCTATTGTCTAACTAACGCTTTACTAAATCAAGTTTTTTGTACCGATTCAATCGAACCATACAACTGTTTGGGTGTTGTATAGTCAAGCCTCACGAGTAATTAGTATTGGTCAGCTTCATGCATCACTGCACTTCCACATCCAACCTATCAACGTTGTAGTCTTCAACGGCTCTTTAGAGGACATAAAGTCCTTGGGAAATCTTATCTTGAGGTAGGCTTCCCGCTTAGATGCTTTCAGCGGTTATCCCTTCCGAACATAGCTACCCGGCGATGCGACTGGCGTCACAACCGGTACACCAGAGGTTCGTCCACTCTGGTCCTCTCGTACTAGGAGCAGATCCTCTCAAATTTCCAGCGCCCACGGTAGATAGGGACCGAACTGTCTCACGACGTTCTAAACCCAGCTCGCGTACCTCTTTAAATGGCGAACAGCCATACCCTTGGGACCTGCTTCAGCCCCAGGATGAGATGAGCCGACATCGAGGTGCCAAACACCGCCGTCGATATGAACTCTTGGGCGGTATCAGCCTGTTATCCCCAGAGTACCTTTTATCCGTTGAGCGATGGCCCTTCCATACAGAACCACCGGATCACTAAGACCTACTTTCGTACCTGCTCGACTTGTGGGTCTCGCAGTTAAGCGCGCTTTTGCCTTTATACTCTACGCGTGATTTCCGACCACGCTGAGCGCACCTTCGTACTCCTCCGTTACTCTTTAGGAGGAGACCGCCCCAGTCAAACTACCCACCAGACATGGTCCTCGCTCC
>NZ_JABERM010000004.1:0-26750 GCF_013004295.1 Acinetobacter sp. ANC 5414 | reverse complement strand
CGTTTGTTCAGTGTCTATAAAAGTGTCTAAGGCCATAAACATAATGTCCATTTAATAAATAATGGACACTATCGGGATATTGAGAAAATAAGAAAAGTGGGGTTCAGCGGATGCTTACTGTCTTTCGCTGATATTTTGGCATAAGAAAATTTCATCATAAAAAAACCGCCTTCATAAAAGCGGTTTTTCAAATCCACTGGATTGCTTTTCGACTGGATTATTTTCCGATACAGAATGATCCAAAGATTTTCCCTAACAAATCATCTGCACTAAATTCACCGGTAATCTCCGCCAAGGTATTTTGTGCCAGACGTAAAGACTCTGCCACTAACTCACCCGCTTGATACACCACCAACTGCTCATGCGCTTCTGCAAGATACACTTGAGTGCGCTTCATTGCGTCTAAATGGCGTGTACGTGCAATAAAGGTATCTTCTTCCGGCTGGAAGCCTGCATGCGCTGTAATCGCATCTATAAGCGACTGAACACCTGTTTCCTGCTTGGCAGACACAGTAATATGACGGAATCCCTGATAATCGCCAATTTCAGCCGCTGCACCAGTTAAATCACACTTGTTGGCAATCAGCATTAAACGACGCGGCTCTAGATGTTCAGCAAAATAGTTTTGTGCCAATTGTAACGGGTCTTCACCTTGGCTTAAGTCATAGACCAACAGCAACAAATCGGCTTGTTCAATTTCTTTAATCGCGCGGCGGATCCCTTCTTTTTCGACAATATCACCGGTTTCACGCAGACCTGCAGTATCGGTCAGGGTAATCGGCAAGCCATTTAAGGTAATTTTTTCATGCAACACATCACGGGTTGTACCGGCAATATCGGTCACAATGGCACGTTCATTTCCGGCTAAAGTATTCAACAAGGAAGATTTGCCTGCATTCGGTTTACCGGCAATCACCACCTGTAAACCTTCACGCAATAACTGACCTTGGCGCGCAGACTTTTGTACAGCAGTCACTGAACTTTGCACATCTTCAAGCAAAGCCAAAATTTTACCATCGGCTAAGAAATCAATTTCTTCTTCAGGGAAATCAATGGCAGCTTCCACATGTAAACGTAAATGAATCAGTTTCTCTAAAACGGTATTGACTCGTGTCGAAAACGCCCCTTGTAAAGAACGTACTGCTGAACGGGCAGCGGCTTGTGACGTGGCATCAATCAAATCGGCAATCGCTTCGGCTTGCACCAGATCCAGCTTGCCATTTTCAAAGGCACGCATCGAAAATTCACCGGCTTTGGCCGCAATTGCACCCAGTTCAAGTAAACGACCCAGTAGGGCATTTTGAATCACAGATCCACCATGACCTTGCAACTCCACCACATCTTCACCGGTAAACGAGTTTGGATTGGGAAAGCAGATGGCCAAACCCTCATCCATGACTTCGCCCGCGGCATCATAAAACTGACGGAAACCGGCAAAGCGGGCTTTCGGTAAAGCCTTTTGCGTTAATGCTTCTGCAATGGCATAGGATTTTGGACCAGACAGACGAATCACCCCCACACCACCACGCCCAGGTGGAGTTGCAATTGCAGCAATCGTTGTTCGGTTTTGCATAAAATTCACCTAAAAAGTCCTAAATTACAGCCAAAGAAAAATCCGCCTAAGATTACCATCTTAAGCGGATTTATTCAGCTATTCGCAATCAGTCGTTACTTAAACAACGTCACGCTTTTCGCGTTCTTTCGCAACATTCTTGTTGATCAAGCTTTGCTGCAAGATGGTAATACTGTTATTGACAATCCAGTACATTACCAAGCCCGCAGGGAAGAACAACATAAATACAGTGAACATAATCGGCATGATTTTGAACACTTTCGCCTGCATAGGATCAGCCGGTTGCGGATTTAAAGACTGCTGAATAAACATGGTCAAGCCCATCAATAACGGCAGGATAAACCACGGATCCATTGCAGATAAATCTTGAATCCAGCCTAACCACGGTGCGTGACGAAGTTCTACCGACTCCATCAATACCCAGTACAAGGCCAAGAAAATTGGCATTTGTAGAAGCAGTGGCAAACAACCTGATAATGGATTCACTTGTTCACGCTTATACAGCGCCATCATTTCTTGAGAGAAACGCATGCGGTCTTCACCGAACTCTTCTTTCATGCGTTGCATTTCAGGTGCAATCACACGCATTTTCGCCATAGAGCGATAGCTCTTAGACGACAATGGCCAAAGAATCAGTTTCACCAACACAGTCAATAAGATAATTGACCAGCCCCAGTTGCCCACAATGTTATGGAAGAATTGAAGCCCTAGGAACAATAACTTCGCAATTGGCCACAACCAACCATAATCAACAGTTTGGTTTAAGCCGATCGCCAAATCTTTCAGTTCAGACTGAATTTTAGGACCTGAATAGAAAGTCGCATCCACCTCAGCCGCTGTACCTGCAGGAACATTGAATGATGGCGAAGTAAACTGGATGATATTCATATCATCTGAAGATTTGCGTGACTCCAATTTAGCTGCAAATGGCTGGCCTTCACCTTGAGTCAGTTTCAGCTCACCCGGAATCCAGGCACTAACGAAATAGTGTTGAACAACACCAACCCAGCCACCTTTTGCTTCCACATTCAATTTTTCGTCATTGAAGTTGGCAAATTTAAGCTTGTTGTAGTGTTCCTCAGGTGTACCCCAAGCACCACCTAGGAACGTACCTAGTGTGAAAATGCCTTGGTCTGATTTACCTGGATCATCCGAATTATCACGTTTGATTTGACCAAACATTTGACCTTGCCAGTTCTGAGCACTACGGTTCACAACTTTGTGGTTCACAATAATCGGATATTCACCTTGCTTAAAGGTAAATGTTTTGATGATTTCGACACCATCAGCCGTTTTATAAACCATCGGTACAGATAAAACTTTAACCGCTTTACCATCTTTGGTTTTTTCAGCTTTTGCATCAGCCAAGCTATAAGCTGCTTTTTCAACTTCATAAACCGGACGACCATTACGGTTGCTGTCCGGTCCATTTAAACCAATCAAGCCAGACTGAGCAACGTAAGTACGTTTTGCATCGCTTTCCAGCATGACAAACGGTTCATCACTGTCTTTATTTTTATCGTGGTTCAATAATTCAATACGAACAATGTCACCACCTTTAGGATTAATCCAAAGATGATAAAGGTCAGTTTGTACTGAAATAAGCTGTTGACTTACAGGTGCAGTGGCATCTGTTGTGGTTTGCTGAGTGGCAATATTTGCTTGAGGCACGTCAGACGCTGCTGGAGCTGTTTGAGCGTTTGGCAAATCTGCAGATACTTCATGTGAAACCACGGCAGCTTCTTGCTGCGGTTTAGTCTCTGCATGACCATAATCTTTTTGCCAAGCCAAAATAAGCAAATATGCGACGACAAACATAGCCCCTAGAATTGCAAACCTGGCCCATTGTTGCATATCTATTATCCCAAGTAGTTAGAGTGATTTCGGTTCAATAAACGATCACGAAAGGGTACAGCAACGTGAAGCGTTTGAGAATCCATTTGCTGAAATGAAATAAAACGAATTGCTTTTGGGGGAACGGGGTCATAACCCGAACCACCCCAAGGATGACAACGGCAAATACGTTTAGTAGCTAACCACGCACCACGCACAGCACCATGAGAATGGACTGCTTCTAAAGAATATTGAGAACATGTTGGAATATAACGACAGCGGGGTCCCAATAAAGGACTAATCGCGATCTGATAGAATCGAATCAACCAATGCAGTAAACGTACCATTGGCCATCTCTACTTTTGTGGGGAGGGAGCTATCTTTTTATGCTTATTGGCAAGGCGTTGCAATTTCTGCCAAGCAAATTGTAATTGCTGTTGCAATTCTGCATTAGGGATTGCTTCAATGCCGACTTTAGGCATGACCACAATATCTAATAAATCTAATTGCTGTTGATGAAGGCGAAAACTTTCGCGAGCAAGACGTTTTACTCTATTTCTTTCATGTGCGCGACGCACTTTTTTCTTGGCAACAACAATACCCAAACGGCTTGAAGGCTGTTCGGAATTTTTTGCCAAAAATAAGAAATGGGGTTGATGCACTTTAAAAAGCGCACCATCAAACACACTTTTATAATCGGCAGCACAGCGTATGCGTACGTCTGTGCTGAAGCCATAAAGTGTCATGACACCCAAAATCGCAATAACTTAACTAATTAAACAGTTAAGCTATGACGACCTTTTGCACGACGGCGAGCTAATACTTGACGACCAGCTTTAGTAGCCATACGAGCACGGAAACCATGAACACGCTTACGCTTTAATTCTGATGGTTGGAATGTACGTTTCATATTGAAACTCCAAAAATGATCTTCTATGAAGGTTCGCGATTTTAGTGTTCATTCGGTGAGCTGTCAATCAAAAACAAACTTTCTTTCAAAATAAGGCATTTTTTTTAAAAACTCAGAATCTGAGATTTTTTATCCCATTAAAAATTGTTTTAATTTCACACACAATATAAGTTGTTGATTAATAATACAACATAAGTTATAAACAGAAATATTAACAACGTTATCCACAACTTAGTGTTGATAAGATTATTTTCTTCACTTTTGAATTTAAATTTAAAAATATTGAAAGTTATCCCCATCAACAACCGCTCTTATAAATAAATTCAAATTTATAAATTTAAATTTATTACTATTAGGGAGCTGTTTTTCTGTGGAAAAGCTATTTTAAATTTATATAAACAATAAGTTATATTGTGGATATCTATGTTTTTATAATCCTGTTAAATTGGGGATAACTTTGTGATATATTTTATCCACAGCTTGCGGATAATCTTATCCACACCGTGATTTAAATTTAAATTTAATCGGAAATTTGCTTTTTTGAGTGATATTTCTTTAATTTTGCCATGACAGATGTGGATAACTTCGATAGAATGGCGACCCGCTTGGTCGGGCTCAAATGATTTTTTTATAACTAATGGAATAAATAGGGGTTTCACATGCTTTGGACTGACTGTTTAACTCGTTTGCGACAAGAGCTTTCGGGGAATGTCTTTACCATGTGGATTCGCCCTTTGGTTGCTGAAGAGCTTAACGACACATTAAAACTTTATGCACCCAATCCTTATTGGACCCGTTATATTCAGGAACATCATCTTGAGCTGATCACGATTTTAGCAGAGCAAATGTCTGAAGGTCGGGTGCGCAAAGTTGAAATTTTGGTGGATTCCCGTCCGGGTGCAATTCTATCCGCCAATGAACAACCGGCAACCACGACTGCTGCTTTACAATCTGTTGCCACGCCGATAGCCAGACCTCGAAAAGAAAAAGAAGAATCAGGCGTTAAAAATAGCCGTAAGCGTTTATTAAACCCCTTATTTACTTTTTCGTTATTTGTGGAAGGTCGCTCGAACCAAATGGCAGCGGAAACCTGTCGCAAAGTGTTAACCCAATTGGGCGCTTCTCAACATAACCCTTTATTTTTGTATGGTCCGACAGGTTTAGGTAAAACCCATTTAATGCAAGCAGTGGGGAATGCTTTATTACAAGCCAAACCCAATGCACGCGTGATGTATATGACTGCGGAAAGTTTTGTCCAAGATTTCGTCAGCTCGTTACAGCAAGGCAAAGTGGAAGAATTCAAGAAAAATTGCCGTTCGTTGGATTTGTTATTAGTCGATGATATTCATTTACTGGCCGGTAAAGAAGCCAGTTTAGTCGAGTTCTTCTATACGTTTAATGCCTTGTTGGATGAGTCCAAGCAAATCATTTTGACTTCAGATCGTTATCCTAAAGAATTGACGGAACTGGATGCGCGTCTGGTTTCACGTTTTTCTTGGGGCTTGTCGGTGGGTGTGGAACCACCGGATATTGAAACCCGTATTGAAATCTTGTTGAAAAAAGCTGAAAACATCGGGGTTGAGTTGCCGCGTAATTGTGCTTTGTTTGTGGCACAACAAGTCGTGGCCAATGTTCGTGAACTTGAAGGTGCATTGAACAAAGTCGTGGCTATTTCACGTTTTAAAGGCACCCCCATTGATCTGGATGTGGTACGTGAATCGTTAAAGGATGTGTTGGCGATTCGTGCCAGAACCATCAGTACTGAAAATATCCAGCGTGTGGTCAGTGAATATTTCCGTATTCCGCTAAAAGAAATTGTGGGGCCGAAACGTACCCGTATTTATGCCCGTCCACGTCAGTTGGCAATGGGGCTTGCACGTGAATTGACCGGTGACAGTTTTCCGGAAATTGGCATGGCCTTCGGTGGTCGTGATCACAGTACCGTGATGCATGCCTGTGAGAAAGTACTCAGCCTTCGTGAGGAAGATCCGATCTTCAATGAAGACTATAAAAACTTGCAACGTTTGTTGCAAAGTTGATCGAATTTGATCAAATTCTATTCTTGCAATGCGGCATATTCTGCCGCATAGTACACTGCTAAAAACACATTTATTTATTATTTATCTTCAGTAGTTAGAGGAATGTACCGTGCGTTTGAAAATCGCGAAAGAAAGCTTACTTAATGTTCTGTCACATGTCGTAGGAGCGGTTGAACGTCGCCATACTTTAAACATTCTTTCTAATGTAAAGATTCAGGTCAGTAACGAGTCGCTAACCATTACCGGTTCAGATTTGGAAGTGGAACTGGTTGCTAGTACCACGCTGGCTGAAGGTGCATGCTTGCAAGTGGGCGAGACCACTGTTCCTGCACGCAAGCTGATGGATATCTGTAAATCTTTACCGCCTGCGGCATTGATTGACCTGCAAATTACTGAAGATCGCTGCATTTTAAAATCGGGTAATAGCCGTTTTGTGTTGGGAACTTTGCCTGCTGAAGACTATCCGTTATTGAGCACTGAAAATGCTCAAGGTACCCAAGTGACTGTAACTCAGCGTGAGTTAAAACGCCTGTTTGAAAAAACCGCTTTCGCGATGGCCGTGCAAGATGTACGTTTTTATTTAACCGGTACATTACTTGAAATTGATCAAAATCAGCTGCGTGCAGTCACCACCGATGGTCACCGTTTAGCATTATGTGAAACAGCAGCAACTTCAACGGCAACTCAAGCCATTCAAGCGATTGTGCCACGCAAAGCAGTGGCGGAATTACAACGCTTACTCAGTATTGAAGATGAGCAATTGTCTTTGCTGATTGGCCGTGAATTATTAAATGTCACCATTAGCACACCAAGCCGCGACAAAGAACAGGGTGATATCACGGTTCGTTTCACCACCAAGTTAATTGATGGGAAATTCCCGGATTACCGTCGTGTGATTCCTCGTGGTGGAGATAAAAACGTATTGATCGCACATGATGTATTTAAACAATCTCTACAACGCGTGGCGATTTTGAGTAATGAAAAATTACGTGGTGTGTTCCTGAATTTTGGTGCTGATTGTTTACAACTTCGTGCCAATAACCCGGAGCAAGATGAGGCGATTGAAGATCTAGCCATTCAATATGCGGATGCACCGATGGAAATGTCATTTAATGCGCAATATTTATTGGATGTATTAGGTGCTTTGGATGGTGATGATGTCTATATGACCATGACTGAAGCCAACCAATCTGTATTGGTACATGATCCGGCACAACAAGATCAGACCTATGTTGTGATGCCGATGCGTGTTTAATTCGCAGATTTTTTACAAGATCATATTATGTTTATCACGCGTTTAAATATAGAACGTGTTCGAAACTTAAAAGCGGTTGCACTCCAGGAGTTGCAGCCGTTTAATGTCTTTTATGGCCAAAATGGTTCAGGTAAAACCTCTATTTTAGAGGCGATTCATTTGCTGGCGACCGGGCGTTCTTTCCGAACCCATATCCCGAAAAACTATATTCAAAATGAAACAAGCGACGCGATTGTTTTTGCGCAATCTGTGACTGAAAAAATTGGCATGCAAAAATTTTTATCCGGTGAGCAACTGATTAAAGTCAATGGCGATCATATTGCTACCCAGGGGCAACTGGCTAAAATATTACCTTTGCAGCATATTGATCCACAAAGTACCGATATTATCGACTATGGTGCCAAACCCAGACGACAATTGATTGACTGGTTGATGTTCCACGTGGAACCGGATTTTTATCATGCCTGGCAATATTATTCGCGTGCTTTGAAACAACGCAACAGTTTGCTGAAATCGAGACGAAATCTTAGCCTGAATGATTTAGAACCGTGGAATAAAATGCTGGCTGAATATGGCGAAATGCTGCATTCACAACGCAGTGGAATTGTGGAACAGTGGAAAGTCTATTTTGAGCAGGATTTAAAACAGTTATTGCCCAATCTTGATATTCAAATGGAATATGTTCCCGGTTTTCATACCGAGCTTGGCTTGCTGCATGACTTAACTGTACATCATCAAAAAGACCTGGATCGGCGCTATACCGAGTATGGTCCACATCGTGCAGATTTACGTTTAAAAACAACGTTGGGTGATGCAGACGTGGTGCTTTCACGCGGTCAAAAAAAGCTGCTGATTGTCGCCTTAAAACTGTCACAGATTGCAATGCTACATGCCTGTAATAAGGAAACTGTGGTATTATTAGATGATGTGACAGCAGAATTAGATTTAACTGCACAACGACGATTAATTGAGCGATTGAGCCAACTGGGTAGTCAAGTTTTTATTACCACTTTAGAGCATGAATCAGTAAAAAAACATTTACATGATTTGTCTATTTCATATCAATTATTCAATGTTGAAAACGGTCAAGTTCAAGTTGTCGTGCAATAGTTTTTTAGATTTTACCCATCTTTGGATAGACCTATATTTCACTAGGGAGAAACCATGAGTTCAGAAGATCAAGCTGCTTCTCAAACAGAACCAACCAATGAAAAGGCTTATGATTCCTCTAGTATCAAGGTATTACGTGGCCTCGATGCTGTTCGTAAGCGTCCAGGCATGTATATTGGTGATACTGACGATGGTTCAGGTTTACATCACATGGTGTTTGAGGTTGTCGATAATGCAATTGATGAAGCCTTGGCGGGTCACTGTGATGAAATCCTGGTCACCATCCATGAAGATGAATCGGTAAGTGTTTCAGATAACGGTCGTGGTATTCCAACTGATATTCACCCAGAAGAAGGCGTATCTGCCGCTGAAGTAATTTTAACCATTCTTCATGCTGGCGGTAAGTTTGACGATAATAGCTATAAAGTATCCGGTGGTTTGCACGGGGTAGGTGTTTCGGTTGTAAATGCCTTGTCGAGTAAATTATTGCTGAATATTCGTCGTGCCGGTAAAGTGTACGAACAAGAGTATTGCCACGGCGATCCGGTATATCCGTTACGTGCCATTGGTGATACTGACGAAACTGGAACAACAGTTCGTTTCTATCCAAGTGCAGAAACCTTTAGCCAAACCATTTTCAATGTTGATATTTTAGCGCGTCGTTTGCGTGAACTTTCATTCTTGAATGCCGGTGTTCGTATTGTGTTACGTGATGAACGTATCGATGCTGAACATGTATTTGATTATGAAGGTGGTTTGTCTGAATTTGTAAAATATATCAATCAAGGCAAAACCCATTTAAATGATATTTTCCATTTTACCAGCCAAGTGCCGGAAACAGGGATTACTGTTGAAGTCGCTTTACAGTGGAATGATACCTATCAAGAAAACGTGCGCTGCTTTACCAACAATATTCCGCAAAAAGATGGTGGTGCACATTTAGCCGGTTTCCGCGCAGCATTAACCCGTGGTTTAAACCAGTATTTGGATAGCGAAAATATTCTGAAGAAAGAAAAAGTCGCAGTTACGGGTGATGATGCACGTGAAGGTTTAACTGCGATTGTTTCAGTCAAAGTACCAGATCCAAAATTCTCTTCACAAACCAAAGAAAAACTGGTTTCAAGTGAAGTTAAACCTGCTGTAGAGCAGGCAATGAACAAGGAATTTTCTGCCTATTTGCTGGAAAATCCACAAGCAGCAAAATCAATTGCCGGCAAAATTATTGATGCAGCACGTGCGCGTGATGCGGCACGTAAAGCGCGTGAAATGACACGTCGTAAGAGTGCACTTGATATTGCAGGTCTTCCAGGTAAATTGGCCGATTGCCAAGAAAAAGATCCAGCATTGTCTGAATTGTACCTGGTCGAAGGTGACTCTGCGGGCGGTTCTGCAAAACAGGGTCGTAACCGTAAGATGCAAGCAATTCTGCCACTGAAAGGTAAAATCCTGAATGTGGAGCGTGCACGTTTTGACAAAATGATTTCTTCGCAAGAAGTCGGTACGCTGATTACTGCACTTGGGTGTGGTATTGGTCGTGAAGAATATAATCCAGACAAATTGCGTTATCACAAAATCATCATCATGACCGATGCTGACGTCGATGGTTCGCACATTCGTACGCTACTGTTGACTTTCTTCTTCCGTCAAATGCCTGAACTTGTGGAACGCGGTTATATCTATATTGCACAACCACCGCTGTATAAATTGAAAAAAGGCAAGCATGAGCAATATCTTAAAGATAATGATGCTTTAGAAACCTTCCTGATTTCAAATGCGATTGATGATTTATCCCTGCATATCAGTGCTGAATCTCCTGCAATTACAGGACAAGCACTGGCAAAAGTCATTGAAGATTACCAGGTTTCACAGAAAAGTTTGAACCGTTTAACCTTACGCTATCCTGCAAGTTTGCTGGATGGTTTGTTGGGTCTGGAAGCATTCAAACTTGATCAGAATCATGATGAAAATTATGTGAAACAATGGTCTGAACAGTTACGGGCTGCGATTGAAAAATATCAACCAAGTTTACGTCCTGAAATCACTTTGGAAATGTTTGAAAAAGAACATGCCAACGGTGAAAAAGTTGCACATTACTGGCCACGTGTGACCGTATATGTCCATAACTTACCGCACTCGTATTTACTTGATTCTGGACTATTGGCTTCAGGTGAATATAAGCGTTTACTGCAAAATTCGAAGAGCTGGTTTAGCTTGCTTGAAGATGGCGCTTATTTGCAGAAAGGTGATCGCAAAATTAATGTTGCGACTTTCCATCAAGTGTGGCAGCACATTTTAGCGGATTCACGTCGTGGCATGATGATCCAGCGCTATAAAGGTTTGGGTGAGATGAATGCGGAACAGCTTTGGGAAACCACTATGGATCCTGAAAACCGTAACATGTTGCAAGTCACCATTGATGATGCGATTGAAGCAGATCGTATGTTCTCTTGTTTGATGGGGGATGATGTAGAACCACGTCGTGCCTTCATTGAAGAAAATGCCTTAAATGCGGATATCGACGCTTAATCTATCGATGAGTTAAATTGTAAAAAGCATCCTTCGGGGTGCTTTTTTTATGCTATTTTTATTTAAATACGATTAATTTTTAGTCATATTGGTTTTATAAAAATGACTTATTCCTCTGTCATGATGAGTCGTATACACAGGAGATCATCATGCAATATTACGAGGTTAGTACAATGGATAATCAACTGGAACAGATCCGGGATATTTGGAGCAATGCATTTTTTACCGGTAATTTTGAGGTGTTGGCTCAGTATGAACATGAACAATTCAAGGTGGTTTATGAGCAGGAAGGTCGAGTTGAAAGCAATTTTACCCGTTATGAACGTATTGCTCATGCAGTGAAAAATGGGGTATGGAAACCGCAAAAGCCCAACATTGAATTTGAAGAGTTTGAGTTTGATCGAGATTTGAAGCACTGTCAGGTTTTAATTGGTTTGGAAGATCAAAGAAAAATTCAGGAATTATGGGTTAATGAAGGTGCTTGGAAAATTATCGAACTCAGGTTTTTAAAACGCAAAAAGCTCCAACAAGATGAATAAAAAGTCTTATTTTGTTTGAAAATATGAATGTGGATAAGTTTATTTTTGTTTCATAAGGATATGAAAAGTAATTTATCCACAGCTTAAACTGATGCTTTTATTTTAAATTCAAAGTTGGTTTTATGTGTATTGTGGATAAGTTTTTTAAATTTAAAAGTCTGTTTTGAATTTAAAGTTAATAGATGAGGATTTTTAAATTTAAACACACTGACATTTTGGTGAGGGATATCGTTACAAAAGTGTTGTGTAGAAAAATTAAAAAATCGCAGTACAAGTTTGAAATTGTACTGCGATCATAAAACAAGCATCACTTTAGTTTTGCTTAAGAGTGATAGATTGGCTTATTCGAAAGCACCTTCCAGCTCTTCCAACTCCATCATGAGTTCTAACATTTGTTCTTCAGCTTGCGTTAATTTCGCTTTTAACTCGGTTTGTTCATTCATGAGCTTCAACAAATCATCTTTACGATTTGCTTCATATAATGCGCTATCGCCGAGTAATGTTTCGATTTCCGCTAAATGGGGTTGTGTTTTGGCAATCTGAGCTTCAATTTTTTCAATATTCTTGCGAACAGGGCGGCTGAGTTCACGACGACGTGCAGCTTCTTTACGTTGTGCCTCTTTATCCAGTTTAGAAATCGTCGGTTTAACTTCCACTTGCGATTTCACAGGGGCAGCAGGTTGTTGACCTGATTTCATCATGTCGATACGCGCTTGGCGTAACCAGTCGGCATATGCAGTCAAATCACCATCAAACTCACGGCTTTGACCACCATGAACCAGAATCAGCTCATCACAGACACTGGCAATCAGTTGACGTTCATGCGATACCAGCACCACAGCGCCTTCAAAATCTTGCAATGCCATGGTTAATGCATGACGCATATCCAAGTCTAAATGGTTGGTCGGTTCATCCAGAATCAGGACATTTGGACGTTGCCATACAATCAGTGCAAGTGCTAAACGGGCACGTTCCCCCCCCGAGAAACTTTCACTTGGGGTATCCATGCGTTCGCCACTAAAACCGAAACTCCCGAGGAAAGAACGTAAGCTGGCTTCACTAATTTTTTTATCGGCAATACGTGACAATTGCAGCATTGGGCTGGCATTACCATCCAAAGCATCCATTTGATGCTGGGCAAAGTAACCGATATTTAACAGTTCAGAATCTTTACGGGTACCTTGAAGCAATTGTAAATCACCCACCAATGATTTAATCAGCGTCGATTTACCGGCACCATTCATCCCCAGTAAACCAATACGACTGGTGGGTGTGATTTGTAAATTGACATTGGTCACAATCAGTTTGTCACCATAACCAATATCTGCATTCTCAAGTTCAAGCAGTGGTGAACTCATTTTAGTCGGTTCACGGAATGAGAAGGTAAATGGTGTATCAACATGCGCTGCAGACAACTCTTGCATGCGTTCAAGTTGTTTAATACGACTTTGCGCTTGTTTTGCTTTGGTTGCTTGCGCTTTAAAGCGGTCGATATATTTCTGCAAATGCGCGCGTGTTTCTAATTGCTTTTCATAAGCTTGTTGTTGCTGAGCCAAACGTTCACTACGGGTACGTTCAAAGGTTGAATAGTTGCCTGTGTAAAGAATCAGTTCTTGATTTTCGATATGTAAAATATGATCGGTAATTGCATCGAGGAAATCACGGTCATGCGAAATTAGAATCAGCGTGCCTTCATAGGCTTTTAACCAGTCTTCTAACCATAAAATGGCATCTAAATCTAAATGGTTGGTCGGTTCATCAAGTAACAATAGGTCTGAACGGCTCATCAAGGTACGCGCAAGGTTCAAACGCATACGCCAACCACCCGAGAAACTTGAAACATCGAGTTGGGACTGATGTTCAAAGAAACCCAAACCTGCCATTAATTGCGATGCTTTAGAGGGTGCAGAATAGCCATTAATTTCGTCAAAACGACCATATAAATGTGCAAGCTCATCATCACTTAAGCTTTCTGGGTGATCTAATTTATTTTGAATTTCCCAGAATTCTTCATCGCCAGATAGAACGAAATCAATCGCTTTCATATCTAAAGCTTTGATTTCCTGAGCCATATGCGCCACAGTCCAAACAGCAGGGCGAGTTAAAGAACCTCCATCCGATTCCATACCACCGAGCAGTGCAGAAAATAGCGTGGATTTTCCTGCGCCATTTACACCAGTTAAACCAATTTTCCAGCCTGGATGGAGTTGCATGGATGCTTTTTGAAATAAAACACGTCCACTGCGACGTATAGAAAGTTGATCTAACTGAATCATTAAAATATCTAAATAACAAGAATAGTGTGCGTATTCTAAAGGAATCAACCGTGAAAACAAAAAACTAAACTGTTTTATATCGATGAATTATTTCAAGTGCATTTTGTGTACAGTGCAGATTATTAAAATTGATGCTCTGTGCTAGGTTTTATCGCTAAATATGCTTATAGTCATCCTCTATAAATGATGAATAAAAATAAGGATCATCAAGCGTGAAAAAAGGATTTTTGATTTTATCTGCATTGAGCACATTAACCACATCCAATATATTGCATGCTAAAGCTGATGTCTGTGTCTTTGATTTATTAGGAAAATCGGGTGAATCTTATAAGCTGATTGAAGAATGGGCTTTGGCCAGCAAGCAATGGGGCGGGGACATCAGTCTTATTTCTTATCAAGATGAAGCCAAAGTCGAGCAAGACTTTAAAGCCGGGAAATGTGATGCCTTTTATATGACCTCTATGCGCGCACGTGCCTACAATAAATTTGCTGGCTCGATTGATGCGATTGGTGGCGTACCGACTAACGATATTGCGCAAAAATCCATTAGCTATGTACTCGATAAACGTAATGAAAAACGTCTGATCACTAGCATGGGTAAAGAAACCTTTGAAGTGGCAGGGATTGGACAAATTGGTTCGGCTTATATTTTTGTCCGTGATCGTTCGATTAATTCTTTAGCCCGCGCAGAAGGCAAAAAATTTGCCATATTACATTATGATTATGCTCAAAAAATTATGGTCACGCGTGTTGGCGCTGTTCCGGTCATGTCCGAGATTTCAAATTTCATCAAAAAATTTAATCAAGCTGAAGTCGAAATTGTTGCTGCACCTGCTTATGCCTTTAAACCGCTAGAAATTTATAAAGGTTTAGGTACCCAAGGAGCGATGATTAATTTTCCTGTGGTGAATGTCACCGCTGATTTGATTATACGTAAAAATAAATTTCCCGAAGGCTTTGGCATGCAATCGCGTAGTTGGTTCGTAAAACAATTACCGAAAAGCTTTGCGATGGTTAAACGTATGGAAGCTGAAATTCCGGCAAAATACCGCATGAATTTAAGCAAAGAAGACCAAGTAAAATATCAAAAAATTCTGCGTGAAGGACGAATAGATTTAACCAAACAAGGAATTTATGAGCCAGCCATGATGACTGTATTGAAAAAAGCCCGTTGTACTGTTGAGCGAACTAATTTTGAGTGTTCTTTAAGTGGTGAATAATTCGAGTGCTGTGTAGTAAATTGTAAAATATCTAAAATTTTCTAAGTGATACATAAAACTTTTATTAGGTAAGTTTATGATTTTATTATTAACTTTAAAGAATATAAGTCAACTGACATTTAAGTCTAAAATAAATGGAGTAAATGCTCTATTTTTTTTAAATAAACTTGCATAATATTTGTGCCATGAATGGACAGTCATCAAACAACAAGATTCTGAAAAGGACCACTACAATGAAAAAAACGATTCTCGCATTAGCAGCATTTTCTGCTCTTGGTTTAGCAACAACTGCAAAAGCAGAAAAGGTGAATGTTTGTGTATTCGATTTACTGGGTAAATCTGGTGAGTCTTATCAAATGGCGCAGGAATGGGCACTGGCTGCCAAAGGATGGGGAGCTGATATTAATTTAATTCCACGCCAAGACGAAGCTGTTGCTGATAATGATTTTAAAGCAGGCAAATGTGATGGTGTTTTTATGACGGCAATGCGTGCACGTCAATACAATAAATTTGTCGGTTCTATTGATGCTTTAGGGGGTGCACCTAGTAATGCTATTGCTCAGCGTGCGATTACTTTTGCTTTGGACAAACGTAATGCACCGAAAATGGTCAGCAATTTAAGCGGTAACAAATATGAGGTTGCGGGTATTGCACCTTTAGGTTCAGCTTTTATTTTTGTACGTGATAAGAGTATTGATTCCATTGAAAAAGCAGCAGGCAAAAAATTTGCAGTATTGGGTTATGACGATGCACAAAAAATTATGGTGCAACGTGTAGGCGCACAAGCCGTGATTTCAGATGTATCGAACTTTGTGGCGAAATTCAATAATGGTCAGGTTGATATGGTGGGGGCACCTGCCTATGCCTACAAACCTTTAGAAATCTATAAAGGTTTAGGTACAAATGGTGCAATGTTCAATTTCCCGGTACTTCAAGTGACCTCAGATTTTGTTATCCGTCCGGATCAGTTCCCTGCGGGCTTTGGACAACAATCGCGTGATTGGTTCGTGAAACACTTGCCAAAAAGTTTTGCGATGATTAATCGTCTTGAAGCCAGTATTCCAGCCAAGTTTAAAATGAACCTAACTGCAGAAGATAAAACCAAATATCAAAAAATGTTACGTGATGGTCGTATGGATATGACTAAACGTGGAGTTTATGATGCCAGCATGATGGCGGTATTGAAAAAAGCGCGCTGTTCTGTCGATAAGGCGAATTTTGAATGTTCACTTGGTGGTGAATAGCTTTGATTTTAAAGAAAAAAGCCTAGATTAATTCTAGGCTTTTTTGTCGAGTTGAATATGTCATTTTTGCCATTGTTGTCAGTCAAAAAAGGCGTAATCTTAAAAAATAATGATATAAAATTTTTGTCATAAAAATGAAAACAAGCAGATAAAGCTTGTGATTAGTAATGAATAAAAACTCAAAAAGATTCAGTCTTCGACTGAATGAAAACAAAGACACAAGGAAGAAAAAGTCATGATGCAATGGTCTAAAGCGCTGTTACTGGGTGTAAGTCTGTGTGCTGTAACCGGTGTTAGCCAAGCAAAACAAGTGATCTGCGTATTCGATTTGGTCGGTAAAAGTGGTGATGTGTTTACCCTGATGAAAGATTACCAGTTAGCAGCCAAAAATTGGGGGGCGGATATTGAATTGCGTGTTGGCCAAAACGAAGCAGTTATTGCTGAAGACTTTAAAGCAGGTAAATGTGATGGGATTAGTGTCACAGGGATGCGTGGTCGTCAGTTCAACGATTTTACCGGCTCTTTAGATGCCATTGGTGCGATTCCTGATTTAAAACTTGCGGTTAAAGTGATGCAAGGTTTAGCCAGCCCCACTTTTGCCAAACATATGGTGCGGGGCAAATATGAAGTGGTGGGTGTCATTCCAGTCGGTGATGCTTTTTTAATGGTGAATGACCGTAGCATTAACACGGTCGCCAAAGCTGCAGGTAAAAAAATTGCAGTCTTAGATTATGACGAAGCACAAAAAATTATGGTTCAGCAAATTGGTGCACAGGCGGTGAGTGCCGATGTCACCAATTTTGGGGCCAAATTTAACAATGGTCAGGTCGATATTATTGGTGCACCGGCAGCTGTATTTAAACCGCTAGAATTACACAAAGGTTTAGGGAGCAAAGGTGCGATTGTGAATTATCCAATTCTACAAGTGACCGGTAATATTATTATCCGTCCAGATAAATTTCCGGAAGGTTATGGACAAAAATCACGTGAATGGGTGAGAGGTCAGTTACCGCGTGCATTTGGCATTTTGGGGAAAATGAAAGCGGATATTCCACAAAAATATTGGATGCAGATTCCTGCAGTGGATAAGCCAGGCTATCAAAAATTGATGCGCGAATCACGTGTCGATTTAACCAAACGTGGTGTATATGATAGACGTATGATGAAATTGTTATGGCAATTCCGTTGTAAGGAAGATCCAAAGAATTTTGAATGTAGCCTTCAAGATGAGAACTACAAACAATCTTGAGAAAAATACTCAGATTTAACTTTAAATCTTCAAATACTGACCATATATTGGGTATGCTATACTTGAAATATGGTCTTTATCTTTTAAAGACAACTGAATTAAACAGAGGAATCCAACATGAATGCCCAAGCTCTGGTGCTGACCGACAATGCTGCGAATAAAGTACGCCAATTGCGTGATAGTGAAGGCAACCAAGAATTAATGTTACGCGTTTATGTTACAGGTGGCGGTTGTTCTGGTTTCTCTTACGGCTTTAACTTCGCTGAAAGCATGAATGAAGATGATGCTGAATTTGTCAATGGCGACGTGAAAATGCTGGTTGATTCTTTAAGCTATCAATATCTTGTCGGTTCAGAAGTCGATTATATTGAAGGTTTAGAAGGTTCACGTTTTGTGGTTCAAAACCCAAATGCAACCACAACCTGTGGCTGTGGTTCATCTTTCTCTATTTAATAAAAAATTTAAAAAGCCCTCCTTATGTGGAGGGCTGTTTTATGAAAAATAGAATTTATTATTGTGTTAGAACCTCATTAAAAATTATGGTTCTAATTTAGCGGCTTCTAAAATATCAAAAATAACCGTCGTCACATCTTGGCTTAAATCACGATTGTTAAAAATTTCATGCGCCGTAATGGTTACATCTGTATCACTTGGAAGTAAGCGTTGTTCTTCTTCAATCAAATGTTGAATGGGTAATAAAGTCTGTTTTATTTCTAAATGCAGAATATCTTTAAACTCAATATTTTCATCTTCCAGTTCGATCAGTTGTTCGTTTAAAAATGGCAATAAAATAGAATGCAGGTAAGGTTGAATCTCAATAATATCAAAGATTTCAATCTCACGTGTTTGCTCAATTGTACTAATGTGATCATTCATTTCAAGCAGAATATGGTAGTAACTCACACGCGTCTCCAGAGATTTTATGTTGTCATTTCTTCCCATCACAATAACATGAAATGAGCCTGATTTCCGTTCTATTGCCATGCATATACTTATACAAAGTAAGGGATTTTTGCATTGTATGTCGGTTGTGGCTTAACGTGCCTGCAATAAGGCTAAATCTGCTGCCGATAATCTGAAATTTTGTAGCTGTTGATCTTTCATTACAGGGTACATCAGCGCCTGAGGATCTTGATTGTGTTCTAAGCCTAGGGCATGTCCTAATTCGTGTGCAATGGTTAAACGTAAATCATCCATCGTATCAAATTGATAAATTTCAATGCACTTTCCATTGTATATGCCTTTGTGAAATTCGCGTGCTGGGAAGCGTTGATTGAGATGATTTACATTGATATTGTAGGTATCAATATTTTGATTATGCTGCTCGACTTGTTGATTATATTGGTTATTTTGATCTTTAAGCTCAGTAATATCGTGGTCTAATTGTTGTGCTTGGGCTTTCAATTGCTGATATTGTTGTTCGATGCGCTGTCGGTTTGGACCATTTTCATTTTCAATACGCATCCAACTTATGCGTTGTTGATTGAGTTGTTCAACGTCCTTGGATAATTGATCTCGCTGGGCTTGCAGGTGTTGGTGGCGTTGTTTTAGGTAGGTATAGTGATGGTCTAAATCCTTTGAAATCCGTTGATTGACATTTTGAGCCGTCTCCAAAAGTTGTTGGCTTGTTTTATGCGCTTTATGGTCAGCTTGGCGTTGATCATAGATCAAATTAATCGTTAATTTTGCCTTTGGATCATAAACCAGCAGAGGTTTTTCAGAGCCTTGCTGCCAAATGCCGATGGCATCTTTACAGAGCTGAATCAGTTCTGCTTGGCTCATACCAAATCGTGGGTCGACGTCGCCTAAGCGAAATCGCACACTTGAATCAAAAGGATGAAGTATTTTATCTGTGACTGTACGATGTTGTCGCTTATTATCCTGTTGCGATGGAAAGAATAACCAAATGAACAATAAAGCCCCGATGGCAAAGAAGAGAGCACGCATAGCATTTTAAAATCATTATTTTTAAATTAATGTAGCTGAAAACTTCATCTAATCCTATCTTTTTAAACATAAAAAAACCGCGCTTTCGCGCGGTTTTTTTCGATCAAGCTGACAAATTATTTTTTATCATCTTTAACTTCAGTGAACTCAGCATCTACAACGCCATCGTCCGCTTTTTGAGATTGACCTGCATCGCCTTGGAAAGCATTTGGATCAAAACCTTCAGCACCACCTTGAGCGCCTTGCGCAGCTTCATAAGCACGTTGGCTAATCGGCATGATGATGTTTTGAAGTGCTTCAGTTTTCGCTTTGATTTCTTCAACGTCATTTTCTTTAGTTGAAGCTTCAAGCTCTGAAACCGCAGTTTCAATTGCAGTTTTTTCATCTGCAGTCACTTGTTCGCCAAGATCTTTAACTGCTTTTTGCGCGCTAGAAACAAGTGCATCTGCTTCGTTACGTGCTTTAGCCAATTCTTCGAACTTACGGTCTTCTTCAGCATTCGCTTCAGCATCTTTAATCATCGCTTCAATTTCAGCATCGCTCAAACCAGAGTTTGCTTTAATTTGAATTGATTGTTCTTTACCAGTGCTCTTGTCTTTCGCAGACACTTTCAAGATACCATCAGCGTTGATGTCGAAAGATACTTCAATTTGTGGCACACCACGTGGAGCAGGTGGGATGTCACCTAATTGGAAGTTACCCAATAATTTGTTTTGCTGAGCCATTTTACGTTCACCTTGGAACACAGAAATGTCTACAGCAGGTTGGTTGTCAGCAGCAGTTGAGAACACTTGAGATTTCTTCGCAGGAATCGTGGTGTTTTTCTCGATGATTGCTGTTAACACGCCGCCCATAGTCTCAATACCAAGAGTCAATGGAGTTACGTCTAGAAGCAATACGTCAGTTTTGTCACCAGACAATACCGCACCTTGAATTGCAGCACCCATTGCTACCGCTTCGTCAGGGTTCACGTCTTTACGTGGCTCGCGACCGAAGAATTCTTGTACTTTTTGTTGTACAAGTGGCATACGAGACTGACCACCAACCAAAATCACGTCAGAGATTTCGCTTGTTGAAAGACCCGCATCTTTAAGTGCGATACGGCAAGGCTCAATCGTGCGAGCAACTAAATCAGCAACCAAACCTTCAAGTTTCGAGCGAGTTACGTTGATCACCAAGTGTTTAGGACCAGTCGCATCAGCAGTGATGTATGGAAGGTTGATTTCAGTTGCGTTAGAAGAAGAAAGCTCGATTTTTGCTTTTTCAGCAGCTTCTTTTAAACGTTGTAACGCAAGTGGATCTTGTTTCAAGTTCACGCTTTGTTCTTTCTTGAATTCTTCAACCAAGTATTCAATTAAAGCGTTATCGAAGTCTTCACCACCAAGGAAAGTATCACCATTTGTAGACAACACTTCGATTTGTTGGTCGCCATCTAGGTCAGCGATTTCAATGATCGATACGTCGAAAGTACCACCACCCAAGTCGTAAACTGCGATTTTACGGTCGCCTTCTTTTTTGTCCATACCGAACGCAAGCGCAGCAGCAGTTGGTTCGTTGATGATACGTTTAACATCAAGACCGGCAATTCGACCTGCATCTTTAGTTGCTTGACGTTGTGCATCATTGAAGTAAGCAGGAACAGTAATGACCGCTTCTGTAACAGTTTCACCCAAATAATCTTCTGCAGTTTTTTTCATCTTTTTCAAGATTTCAGCAGAAACTTGTTGTGGTGCCAATTTTTTATCGTTTACATCAACCCAAGCATCGCCATTGTCTGCTTGAATGATTTTGTAAGGTACAAGACCGATATCTTTTTGAACTGCTTGGTCTTGGTACTTACGACCGATCAAACGTTTGATCGCGAATAATGTGTTTTTAGGATTGGTTACCGCTTGACGTTTCGCAGATTGACCCACAAGAATTTCGCCATCTTTATAGGCAATAATAGATGGGGTTGTACGAGCGCCTTCAGCGTTGTCGATAACTTTAACTTTGTCGCCTTCAAGTACTGCTACGCAAGAGTTTGTAGTACCTAAATCAATACCAATGATTTTAGCCATTTGGATGCTTCCTCAAAATTATTTTTTGCAATGCTTTTGCTTGTTATCCGATATGAGAGCCATTCAAAATTTTTCAAGTTTATTTCATTAAAAAAAGTGAAAAACTCTCGAATTTCTTTACCTTATTGACCGACTAAGACCATTGCTGGGCGAAGCAAACGGTTCGACAAGGTATAACCTTTTTGCAATACAGTACCAATTTCACCTGCTTTAACATCAGGTGCGATACCCACTGCTTGATGCAAGTCTGCATTGAAACCGTTACTCATATTCACTTCGACTACACCGAATTTTTCGAGTGTGGTGAGCAGTGATTTCAAAGTAAGTTGCACACCTTCAAGTAATGGAGATTCAGTATCACCCGCAGCTTGAATGGCGCGTTCTAAATTATCGACGGTGTCGAGTAATTCTTTGGCGAATTTTTCAATCACAGTTTCTTTATGCTTTTCAGCATCACGTTGAATGCGTTCCACGCTTTTTTGCGCTTCATATACCGCATTGGCTGTACGTGCTTTTTCAAGTTTTAAACTTTCTGTCAGATTAGTGATCTGGGCTTGTAAATCTTCAACTGAAACTTCAGCTTGCTCCGTTTCAGCTTGAGTTTGTGCTGTTTGTTGATCAGCTTGCTCTTGCCCTAGATCTTGAGCTTGTTCGTTTTGCTCAGCTGCCATAGATTTACTCCGTTTAAATGGGTTCTTAAACATGTACAGTCCTTTTGGCTTCAGTGCTAACTGGGTTAATCCTGAACTGCCATGAGTGATAAAATTCATGATTAATACAAAGGTCGGGGCAGGCGATAAAAATTCAAGCGAGACAATCAATTAAATCTGTTTAATTTGATTAAAATTATCAAAAAACCTGGTTTTTTGAATATTCAGGCAAAAATTATAAGGTTCTTTATGCTCAAAATTGAGCTAGGGGATAAAACAACAAAGCAGCTTATTGTGAGAGCTTGATTATCAGTTAATGGAAGAATCAAGTTTTGTTGCTCTACTTCAGTTTGTATGGAAGATGGGAGTTAGGAATGAGACAGGAACAGAGAAAGAAAATACAAAGACGGTTAATGTGGTAATGGGTAATATCCAACTTATACTTAAAAATGATCATTATGAAATAAATTATCTATTTTACAAAAAAGCACAGGCTGATTATTATTTCACCCAGATTCTATCGCTGTAGTTTCTTCTTGGTATTTTTGAAATGTGTTTTCTAGGCTTACCCAACCTATGGGTAAGCTTTTTTTTTGCCTAAAATAAAGCAAGCTGTCATTAATCACTGCTCCTATATATCTGTTTATTAGAAAATTATAGTTTTAGTGTTGAATAACGGTTAAATCATTACAGTATTAAATTTTGATAATCAGGATTTTTATAAAATAAAAAAAATACCCTTTGTTGGAAAGGGCATTGAGCAGATAAAGAATTTTAATTATCGCGACGATCACCCACTCGCTTATCAGTATCGCGACGATGATCATTCCAACGTCTTTCTTGAGATTGACCTTGCTGTTGCGTTTTTTGATGATGTTGTACATCGGCCTTTTTACGCTGTTGTTCTGAGCGTTGGCGTTCAAGTTCCCGCTTTTTTCGATCCCAATTGGATTGGTTATTTCGATTTTGTTCAGCAGCTCTCTTACGCTGTTCTAATTGATGCTGTTGTTCACGTTTTTTACGCTCCCAATCAGACTGTTTTTGCCGATTCTGTTCCCACTGACGACGTTCAAGTTCACGTTTTTTTCGTTCTAACTCCAAGCGGTTTTGACGCTGTTGATATTCCCAGCGTTGACGATCCCGTTCTCGGTCATATCGATTGTCATAATCTCGATCATAACGACGGTCATAGCGATAATCATAACCACCATTGTAATAACCGCCATCTTCTGGAAAGGCGACACAACCTACAGCTAAAAATATAGTCGCTAAAGAGAGTAGAATCAGTTTTTTAGTCATGGCTTACATCCTTCTTTTAAGGAGTAGCAAAACACTCCGAAATATACATGGAAATTGTCAATGACAAGCTATAAAAAGAAGATTAGCGTATGAATGTTTTTACTGTGTATACAGATGATTAGACTTATATAAGATTATGGTCACTTATCGGTTGATCATGTAGAAAATGTGAAGAATATAATAAAAGGAAAGTGTATTTATGGTTGCTTTTAATCGAACGCTACAGACTTTGATAGACAAAGGGCAAGGCACTGCAGCACGCACTTTGGATCGATTGCCGAGTTTTGCACAAAAGTCTTTAGCTAAAATTTTAAGATATCCTCACGAATATCCTGAACTTGATCCTTTAATTCAATGCATGATGGCGGCACAGTTAATACAAGGGAATAGTGGTTTCATCGGTGAAGATGTTATCCACGCGCGTAAAACCTTTGATCTACAAATGCAGGCGATTAAGAGTAAACCCACCCCAGTAAATCGTGTTGAAGATCTACGGCTCCCTTTACATAGTGGCACCATCTTCGCGCGACATTATCATCCTGCACCAAGTAAAAAACTTCCCATGGTGGTGTTTTATCATGGCGGTGGTTTTGTGGTGGGGAGTCTGGACTCTCACGATGAGGTTTGTCGTTTACTTGCAGTCTATGCGAAGGTTCAGGTACTAAGTATTGACTATCCCTTAGCGCCAGAAGCCAGCCCGACAAAACTGATCCAAACCTGTGAAGATGCACTGGCATGGGTATATCAAAACAGAAAACAGCTTAAAATCTTAAAAAATAGAATTTCTGTGGCAGGCGATAGTGCAGGCGGCAATATTAGTGCAGTCGTTGCCCAGCGTAGTGCCAACAAAGTTTATGCACCACAAGTGCAATTGCTGCTCTATCCTGCGGTAGATTTTAAAAGCCGTCATCCATCGTTCCATGCCTATAAAGAAGGTCTGGTTCTAACAGGGACGGATGTCGACTTTGTAACGCACTATTATGCTGAAACTCATCAAGTTGAATTGGATGATCCGATTATTTCACCGACCTACGGCAAACATGACAAATTAGCTCCTGCATTTGTGATTACAGCAGGTCATGATGTATTGCATGATGAAGGTGAAATTTATGCCTACAAGTTACGTCATCGTGGTGTGAAAGTGCATTATCAGGAATACAGTGATCAGGCCCATGGTTTTGTTAATCTAACCCCAATTTCTTATCGGGCTAAAAAGTACGTGATTGAAATCAGTAAAAACTACAGAAAGTTTTGGGATAAACACGCTTAAGCTTTTTTTAATAAATTCGACTGTCTATATAGAAGGTGTTTCACGTGAAACACCTTTTTTATTTTTGCTCAATCCGGGCGGTAGGTAGTGTGAGTCTAAATTCGGGAACATAAAAACTCTGCAAATATTTGGCTTGAGAAAAATCTGGAAAGACATCCAGCGTATTTTTCCAAGAGGCTTGTTTAAGTTTACATAGCTTGCCACGAAATTGCGGGCTGAATTGATAATTCAAACCTTGCCAGGTCTGATGAATGTTGAGCAGTCGTGCGGGTAAATGATGACTATTAATATAAAAAGCCTGACTATGTTTGTACTTCTGCAAGCACAAACTCATTTCTTGCTGATCAAATGAAACGTTGCAATACACTACATCATCTTTCATCAACCATTCGAATTGAGCCAATTGTTTAGGAATTCCCCAAAAATGTTGACCATGAACCACAGATATTTCGGTAGACACGTAAATTTTAGGAATTGAAGATAAACGTCTTTTACTCATTAAAGGATGATCTAAAATCAGAAGCTCATCATAAGGCCCCACTGGAGATTCATGATAACGAACCAATATAACCTGTATAACTCGTCCAATCGGGGAGGGAGCAAGATGGAAAGCTTGATTGCATTTAATAAAGTTTGGCGTTAACCAATAATTCAAAATAAAGGCATCACCCAGTAAATTCCAAGGTGGATGGTGATGAAAAGTTGTAGTGGTTGATTCTTCACTCATTGTCATTCTCGTTTTATCTCAAAAAGAGATGCTGTTTTATTTATAGTGAACGATTAATATATAGAAATTGACAATTACAACTTGAAGTAGAAGAGTAAAGAAATGTTAAAACAAACATTATTCGCTGTCGGTGCTGCCTTTATCAGTTTACAAGCGATCGCTGCAAACTCGATTGTAGAAATGAAAACATCCATGGGAAATATTGAAATAGAGCTCTTTAATGATAAAGCACCTATTTCAGCGAAAAATTTTGAAAGCTATATAAAGGATAACTTTTATAACGGCACCATTTTTCATCGCGTGATTCCCGGCTTCATGATTCAGGGTGGCGGAATGGATGCCAACATGGTTGAGAAGCAAACTAAAGCTCCAATTCAAAATGAATCCTATAATGGTTTGAAAAATACCCGTGGCACTTTGGCAATGGCACGTACCAACAGTCCTAATTCAGCAAGCAGTCAATTCTTTATTAATACGGTAGATAACGACTTTTTAAATAAAAGCCAGATGAATGCGGGTTATGCCGTATTTGGCAAAGTTATTAAAGGAATGGATGTGGTCGATAAAATCACGAAAGTTCCGACTGCAAACTTTGGAATGCATCAAAATGTACCAAAGCAAGTAGTGAAAATCATCAGTGTGACTGTTAAAGCAGCACCCGAGAAAAACTAATACAAATTAAAGCAGAAATATTTTAGTCATATTTCTGCTTTATAATTATGTGCTTAACTAATTTTTAGTGTAATTTTGAACCAAAATAGTGCATAAAAATGCAACACTCAATATAGCAATCAGTTAAAAGCCCTTGCACGTGTACGAAATTGCCCTATAATGAGCTCATACCAACGCGATACAGCAAACAAACTTAGCTGATTAAGTTAAGTTGTTAGTATTTATTGCGTTGAACTTGTCTCTGACGAAGAGCAAGAAGATCATTAAGAGATTATGAAGAACAACTTGTGTGGATTTTTACCGGTTGATCGATCGAAATTATTTTCATTGATTGATGGTAGAAATTACTCG
>NZ_JABERM010000025.1:0-214255 GCF_013004295.1 Acinetobacter sp. ANC 5414 | reverse complement strand
TTGTTCAGTGTCTATAAAAGTGTCTAAGGCCATAAACATAATGTCCATTTATAATAAATAATGGACACTATCGGGATATTGAGCAGATAAGAAAAGTGGGGTTCAGCGGACGCTTACTAAATACCGCCATTGAACTATCAATGATCGTTCACCCTAAAAGAGCAATTTCAAATTTAGAAATTGCTCTTTCTTATTGTCTAAAATCATTTTTCAACGTGTAGCACTATCATGGCTTTGTTCTACGAATTCAATTTACAGGCTGATTTAACTTTTATGATTTAACTCATAAAGAAGTCTATCTATCTCATAAACATACCAATGCAGCCATCCCCAAACTGGAATATCAGACATTGAAAAAACTCCAAAGCTATATTCAAGATAACAAAAAACTATTTAAAGCCATAAATGCTGAAACAAGCCAGATAAAAAAAGAGGCATTGCGCCTCTTTTTAAATCATCAAAACTTATGCTTCTGAAGGATTGGTCAATTCCGTCATCGGCCAACGCGGAGTCGTCGTCACCGACAAACCATCACACTGCCCTGCTTTTAAACGTTGATAACCAGCAAAAGCAATCATTGCGCCATTATCAGTACATAAGGCTGGTTCTGCATAATAAACTTGTGCTTGAATTTTGGCTAAATCTGCTTCCAAACGTTCACGTAAACGTTTATTGGCACTCACCCCACCTGCAATCACTAAACGCTTTAAACCTGTTTGTTTCAGCGCTTTAACAGACTTTTTCACCAAGGTATCCACCAAGGCTTCCTGGAATGAGGCTGCAATATCAGCTTCACGGTTTTGACCTTCAACTTTTTTTAATTGAATTGAAACCGCAGTTTTTAAACCACTGAAAGAAAAGTCCAAACCTTGATGCAACATTGGACGTGGGAAATCAAACGCTGTTGCGCTACCTTGCAACGCCAATTTAGAAATATTCGGTCCACCCGGATAGGCCAAGCCCATCATTTTCGCGACTTTATCAAAAGCCTCACCGGCTGCATCATCAATCGATTCGCCCAGCAATTCATATTGACCAATACCGTGCGCTGCCATGAGTTGGGTATGTCCGCCAGAGACCAATAAAGCGACAAACGGAAACTCTGGTGGTGTCGCCGATAATAAAGGTGCCAGCATATGACCTTCCATATGATGCACACCAATGGCCGGCTTATTGAGTGCAAATGCTAGGGTGCGACCGAATAATGCACCCGTCATTAATGCGCCCATCAAGCCTGGACCACGCGTATAGGCAATGGCATCAATTTGTGATTTTTTAATATTACTTTGTTCAAGTAACTGATTAATTAAAGGAATTAATTTTCTAACATGGTCGCGCGAAGCCAGTTCCGGAACAACACCACCATATTCTGCATGCAGTTTAATCTGACTATATAACACCTGTCCTATCAAGCCGACTTCACTGTCATAGAGTGCTAACCCAGTTTCATCACAAGAAGTTTCTAAGCCAAGAACGATCATTAAACTGCCTTTTACCCGTATCTAAATATTGCTAAAGCTATTATAGACTTGTGATATGAGATGTAAATGAGTAAAATACTGTCCTTCACTTGTGATCTAAGGCAATCCTGCCATAGATCTTATCCATAACTTATGAGGATTCTTCATGCCACAAGTTAAATTGAAAGAAGGCGAACCAGTAGACGTAGCCATCCGTCGTTTCAAACGTTCATGCGAAAAAGCTGGTGTTTTAGCTGACGTTCGTAAACGCGAATTCTACGAAAAACCAACTCAAGAACGTAAACGTAAAAAAGCTGCTGCAGTTAAACGCTACCAAAAGAAATTGGCGCGTGAATCTGTACGTACTACTCGCCTTTACTAATTAATTTGTGATTGACTGCCTGGACAAGATAAATGACTACTTTAAAAAACCAAATAACGGACGTTTTGAAAGCAACTATGCGTGCCAAAGAAATGTCGAAGTTAACGGTAATACGTGGTCTTCAGGCGGCAATTAAGCAAATCGAAATCGATGAGCGCAAAGAGCTTGACGATGCTCAAGTTCTTGCGGTCATTGAAAAGCAAATCAAACAACGTAAAGATTCGATTAAAGCCTACGAAGGCGCTAATCGACAAGACTTAGCTAGTAAGGAACAAGCCGAAATTGAAGTTATTTCTCAATTTCTACCAGCAGCTATGACTGAGGACGAGCTTGATTCTATCATTGCGCAGGCTATTACTGCTCAAGAAGCTACTAGCATGAAAGATATGGGTAAGGTGATGAATTCTCTGCGTCCGCTCATAGCCGGGCGCGCCGATCCTGCACAAGTTTCAGCTAAAATTAAAGCTAAACTTGCATAACCCCACTTCTAGATCATTCTTTCTTTAACGTTGAACTGCCTTTATTCAAAGACAGTTCAGGCGTATTCCCTTGTTATTTCAGATCACACTGAATATTATATTTTTTCAAAATCAGCATTTCTTTTGATAACATCACTTGATGAATCACATCCTGCTTGGTCATCTGTCTAAATTGACGGTCTAACGCATTCCTGTTTCGATCTGCCGCTTGATATAACTGCTCCACATAATTACCCACAATTCCACAGAATTGAACTTGCTGTTGTGGTGTAAAACTGCTTTGCTGGGCATCCAGACTGCTAAAAAAGTTTCTGGTTTCCTGCCTATATTGTTCAGAAATTTTCCCTACTGATGTTACATATTGCTCTACACTGGCCAAGGCAACATTTGATGTCGCGCACCCCATTAAAAAACAGGAAAATAATATTTTTTTCATCATTCAATCAATATTGTTCATCGTTAGAAATACAAATGCGACCTAAGATTATCATATACTTCAAGTTTTTAGATGTAGATTTTATTCATCAATATGCAGAAAAGATGGCTTGTATTGAATATAAGCTTGCTCTGTAGGTGCCGGCAGCAATTCACCCGAAGTTACCGTTCCTAAGCGTAAACGAATAATTTCAGGCAAATCCACCCGATAAGAATAAATTGGACTACCGCATTCCTGGCAAAAAACCCGTGTCTTATTCGGACTATGAAAATATTCTTTTAGAAATTTAATACCACTGCCAATTTCAAATTTGGATTTCTGCAAAGGACTATTCCAGCCAAAGATCGAACCTTGAGCCATTTGACAGTCTTTGCAGTAACATATGATGGTTTTTTCAATTTCACCATGATAACGATACTCCACCATTCCACATAAGCATTGACCTTCTATCATGCTTAACTCCTTTTTTATTATCATTGCAAAATAATCATCTGCGATTAGATTCTTAGCTGGCGCTCTTTTTGCATTTCATTAATGCGCATTTTTAGTTTTGCAGACAACAGCTCATTATTTTTGACCAAGCGTTGGGCATGCAATAATGATTTAATCGCATTTTCTTCCCAGCCGGACCAATATTCCACTTCTGCCCGATAACGCAATACATTTACCGTTCTAATTGGGGATTGCTGATCGATATTTGCAGCTTGCTGCATCAAGCGCCAAGCCTGAATATCACGAGGATTCTTATTGGAAAAACGCTGAACCAGATTTAATGCTTGTGCAGGTTGTTTTTGGCGAATATAGACTTCCGCCAGCTTGAAAGCCAAAGCTCGATTTTCGGGCATAATACGTGCAGCAGACTGAATCGCTTTATATGCCTCATCGGTTTTGTTTTGCCCCAAATAAATATCGGTTTGAATCAAAACCAACAAATTATTTAAGCGCTGCTGTGCCTTTGCCTGATCTAAAACTTGCTGAGCTAAAACATAGTCGCCTTGTTTGAGATAAAAAGCGGATAGAGCCAACTGCCCTGCAAAATTTTTACGATTGGCTAAAATCTGTAATTGCTGTTCAGTGGTCTGATTAGAAATTACCCGACTGTACCATTTCAGTATTTCAAAATCTTCATCATGCAAACTTGGTTTTACTCGGGGGAATTGATTTGCGCGTAAACGTGCTTCACTCATCCGTTCCGTACTTAAAGGATGGGTTAACCAAAAATCTGGCAAGAAACTAACCTTACTGGTTGATCGATCCATGACTTCAAAAAAGTCCGCCATACTTTGCGGACTATAACCCGCAGTATACATATATTGCATACCAATCCGGTCAGCTTCACGTTCCTGGTTACGGCTGTAATTCAACTGCTTATCCATTAACGCAGCTTGCGAACCCAACATCACCGCTGTACCCACATCACCATCCGCTTGTGAAGCAATCAGAGCACCCACCAAAAGCCCTGCTAAAGTCAATAAGCCCTGCCCCTTAAAGGCCTCTTGTGAGCGACTGTAATGACGTTGTGATACATGTGCAACTTCATGTGCCATTACCCCCGCTACTTCATCCATATTTCGGGCAGAAATCACCATCCCCGTGTTAATGGCAAACAGCCCGCCAGGCACAGCAAAAGCATTGATTTGAGGATCATTGATAATGACCAGACCTATAGGCTGCCCAAGCTGGGTTTGACTTAAAATATGGGAAAATACACCGAACAATTGATCTTCTAACCATGGATTTTGCAGCACAGGCATTTGTTTTTGAACTTCACGAAATACTTTTTCGCCAATCATTTTTTCTTTTTGTTGGTCAATTAAACCGACTCCACTGCCGATTTCAGGAACATTAAACTGTGGTGTTGAATTCATATTAGCACTGTGTGCCGGCCCCATAACTGAGACCAAACCAATACTGCAAGCTAATAGAAACCGTTTCAATGTTATATTCTCAAACTGCTTTTTTCAATTTATCAGACTATAACATTGAAAATTGGAGGGATTTGCAATGAAGTGTTATCAAATTTTAAGAAAATGAAGCATTCACCACAGAAAGTGGTGTTCGTCCTTCCAGTGCATCAACCAAATTACGATACGCCAGTTCAGCCATTTTTTTACGTGTTTCTGCAGTTGCAGAACCGACATGTGGCAAAGTTACCACATTATCTAAATTAAACAACTCTGATTCCTGTAAAGGCTCTTTTGCATAGACATCCAACCCGGCAGCAAAAATTTTACCTGCTTTTAAGGTTTCAATTAAGGCCTGCTCATCTATCACAGAACCACGAGCAATATTCACAAATACAGCATGCGACTGCATTTGATGAAACTCATGCTGCCCGATCAGTGCTTTAGATTCTGTATTTAAATCGACAGTGACCACGACAAAATCTGACTGTTGTAATAATTCATCCAAACCGCAATATCTTGCATTTAAGGGTTGTGCCAATTCCAGTTTTTCACGACGATTATGATACAAAATATTCATATTAAAGCCATAAAAGCCACGACGTGCCACAGCAGCACCAATATTACCCAGACCAATAATACCAAGGGTTTTACCAAAAATATCGCGTCCAAATTGAGCTTCAGCTGCTGTACGTTTCCATTGACCTTGCTTGGTCCATTGATCCAAATAAGGCACTTTACGCGCAGCACTCATCAACAAAGTAAACGCCAAATCGGCTGTAGTTTCTGTCAGTACATGCGGTGTGTTGGATAACCAGATTTTTTTCTGATTTAAATAAGCAAGATCGTAGTTGTCATAACCTACGCTAACACTGGAAATAATTTTAAGTTGCTGTGCGGTCGCCAAATTACTTTCATTAAGTAGACGCCCTGCACCAATCATGCCATCTGTATCTTTGACCTGTTCACGGATCTGCCGGTTAAGATCGCCCAATTTTGGATTAATGACTTCAACCTGATATTGAGTTTGTAAACGTTGCAGTATCTCTTGATCTAACTGACTAAAAACAATAACTTTCTTCTTCATGTAGCATCCATGTTTTGGTTGGTTTTTTGCATAAATTGCCATAAGCGTTTTTTTAATAATGGCTGATCCAGCATCTCTTGTAGACCAGCTAAATGCATACTTTTTGAATGATTAAAATAAGGACATTGCCCTAAAAAAATAATATTTTTATCCGCGCTAATGGCATCTATAAAACCTTGTACATAACTTTCCGCACCGCGACCATCCTGGAAATTCATTAAAGGAAATGGCCACTGCAATTCATAATATTTAGCGTGAAGGGCTTGCTGAATATTATTCCACAGGTGCTGTTGTTCAGCGCTAAGCTCAGTAGCATCAATCACGATGACACAATGTGGCAAACCAAAAGCCTGCAATTGAAAAGCAGCGATGTGTAGCGCAGGTCGTTCCTCAATAACTTGAGGCACAACTTCAGCTTGAACTTCTTTGACAGCCGGTGTTGGCGTTGGCAACTGTTCTGGTCGATCAAGCGTTTTAAGCTGTTCAGTTTTTGGCTGTGGTGATATGGGGGATTGAGCTTTAGCCACCACTATTTCGCTCAGATATTCGGGTGCAACTTGATCTCGCCAAATGGATGAAGACGGCATTTTTTGACACGCAGCACCCTTAGGAACCCAGATATCGATTCCTAATGTTGCCAGTATGTCACGCTGATGCCCTATCATCTTTTTTCATCACCCATTGAATGCTTGGTATTCTAACGAGATTACTTGTCTTTTGCTGATCTTTTATTAAAGATTAGTTTAATCATCACTCATCTATAATTTTATCGCAGCTTGTTTATACAATCATCAAACGATTTTTTTTCTGCATTTGTTCAATAATTTCATCCGTTTCAAAACCCAAACGCCAGTACAGCAATTCCAGAACATCCAGTTCATCCTGGGTAATAATACGGTCATTCCACAGGCACACTTCAGCAATACCTAAAATACTTAAACGGTCACGCAGTAGCAAGCCTGCGATATCATTTAAGATTTCTGCCAAATCAATTGGCTCATCTGAAATTTCGGTATACATCTCCTGTTCTTTTGCGGTCAGGACACGCTTGAGAATCTTTTCACGTACCTCCAGTTGATTCTGGCTATTGATTTGCTGCACATGCAACAAGGCATCTATCAGACGCACAATATGCGGTTTAACTTCTTCCAATGAAGTCGGTGTATGCAATGGCAGAAGATTCAACTCAAATTTCACATATTCAAGCAATAAGGCATCCAGCAGTCCAATTTCACCATCTTCTTGAATAATTCGCGCCAGCTTCATTAAAAACTGCCGTGCAATGGTGGCAGGCATTGCCCCAATATTTTTACAAGCTTCACGAAAAATAGAAATATGAACACGACCGTCTAAATTGAGTAATGAATCAACAATTGCCCGACTCACTTCCGCATCTGCAGGAATAAATTCACGATACTGTCGAATCATTAAAATCGACACCATTACTTCTCGCGAACCGGTTGCAGTCTGCAATGCTCGCTGTATTAATTCAGGGCGCCGCATATTATTTCGGATTTCTGGATTTAAAGGTTTAATCGCATCATTAATTGCAAAACTAATCGGTGATAAACGTAACAGCGGAAGCGGTTGGGGTGAACTCCACGGTGAATATATTTCACTATTCACTTCATCCAGTGACCGGAACAAACTAAATAGCGGCTGATTACGTAATTTTTTTAAATTTTCGAGCTGTAAATCCTGCACCAAACCTGGGTTCAGCTCATAAATACGCTGTTCAATACTAGGATGGATATTCATCCAGTTTTGTGGACTTAAAGAATTGGCAAAGCACATATGAGAAATGGATTCCGCATATTCACTGTGAATTTGAGAACCGGAATGATGCACATAAATTCTTAATAGCGTTTGCACATTGGCATCATTTTGTATGAGACGCCTGGTTTTTTGATCATTTTTAAATGTCCGGCCACCAAGCGAAATATATTTAATAAATCGGGTAATCAAAACACCCAGACTTCCAATCAACCAAATCACCCCACCCATCGCGACAAAAGAAGTGGCAAATTTATGCGTACGCGCTTGACCATGCTTGCTAAAGCCCAGTCTGGCAATTTTACTGCCCCACTGACTAAAAGTGGTGAGACTACTATAAAGAATTTTTAGACGGGTATTTTCTGCCGTTTCACCGGATAAAATTTTATTAAACTCATGGATTAACAAACCATAAAGTTCCAATTCATCTAAATTCTGTAATGCCCCCCAAGTCAGAATAATCACAATATCACGCGGATAAAAACCTGCCGTGAGGGCATTCACGCCCACTTCATTGGGAAGCACATAGACTGCGGGAGTATCAATTAAAAAGGTATCTGCCAATTGTTCAGTGATTTTGAGCGCAAGACTTTCTTCAGGAATACTTTCAATTAAGCTTAAGCGACGCGCACCCAACTGTTTTGCCAGCGAATGCCCACCGGAACGAAACACATAAAACTCGTACAGGACGGAAAGTGCCATCACACTCAGCAACAGCATGATTAAATAAGGGCTCAAAGCATGCAAAAAAACAGACTGAGTAGGATCAAGATAAAATACCCACAACCCCGCAATCGTATTTAAAATGAATAGTGTGAGCAACACCGCAAGCACACAAATACTCGCAGACCAAACCATATTTTTGTTTTGAATAAAAGAATAACCCGCACTATTCAATGTGAAGATCCTTTATCACCTTGTATTTGTTCACTCATCATAAATTAAAAAAGCGGGAAATTCCCGCTTTTCATAGAATTAAGAAGAATTTTATCCTTCCTTCACTCCAGTCAGATCAACCGATGCAGCATCAATATTCACATCAATATAACCACCGACGGCTTTTTTTGCAGAATCATTGCGTTTGCGCTCAAGCTCATCCAGATAAGCCGCATCAATTCCACCTGCCACATACACCCCATCAAAAACTGAACAATCAAATTCTTGGAGTGCGGGTACTTTACTGGTACGTACTGCGCCTTTTAAATCTTCCAAATCCTGGAAAATCAAACGGTCAGCACCAATAATTTCACGAATTTCTTCAACACTACGACCCGATGCAATCAGCTCATCTTTCGCTGGCATATCAATACCGTACACGTTTGGATATTTCACCATCGGTGCAGCTGAAGCAAAGAATACTTTCTTCGCACCGGCATCACGCGCCATCTGAATAATCTCGTTACAGGTCGTACCACGAACAATCGAGTCATCAACCAGCAAAACATTCTTGCCTTTAAACTCAAGTTCAACCGGGTTCAATTTTTGACGAACTGATTTTTCACGTTGTTTCTGACCCGGCATAATGAAAGTACGTCCGATATAACGGTTCTTCATAAAGCCTTCACGGAATTTAACGCCCAAGATATTGGCAAGTTCCAAAGCTGAAGTACGTGATGTATCTGGAATTGGAATCACCACATCAATATCGTGTTCTTCACCCCACTCACGCGAAATTTTATACGCGAGTTTTTCACCCATCTTCAAACGTGCTTTATAGACTGAAATGCCATCGATCGTTGCATCTGGACGTGCAAAATACACATATTCAAAGATACAAGGACGGTATTCAGGATTTTCCGCACATTGCTTGGTAAACATTTCACCTTCTGAAGTAATAAAGATTGCTTCACCTGGCTCAATATCACGTTCAACTTTAAAGCCTAAAGCAGTAATTGCCACTGATTCAGAAGCAATAATATATTCCATGCCTTTTTCAGTTTCACGCGAACCATAAATCAGTGGACGAATACCGTTTGGATCACGGAAGCCCACCAGACCATGTCCAGTGATCATTGCCACAACGCCATAAGCACCTTTACAACGCTCATGTACACGTGAAACCACCTGGAAAATATCTTCTGCAGTTGGATTTAACTTGCCACTTTTTTGCATTTCATGCGCAAAAACATTTAGAAGCACTTCAGAATCTGAATCGGTATTCATATGACGAAGATCTGTTTTAAACAAATCATCATGAATTTCTTCAGCGTTGGTCAAGTTACCGTTATGCGCCAAGGTAATACCATAAGGCGAGTTCACATAAAATGGCTGTGCTTCTGCACTGCTTGAAGAACCTGCAGTTGGGTAACGTACATGACCAATACCGTAATTACCTAGCAGTGCACGCATGTGACGCGTATGAAAGACGTCTCGTACCATACCGTTGTCTTTACGCAGGAACAAACGCCCTTCATGACAAGTTACTATTCCGGCTGCATCCTGACCACGATGCTGTAACATCGTTAATGCATCAAACAACATTTGGTTAACAGGTGATTTACCAGCTATACCAACTACTCCACACATAGCAACCTCGCAAACAAGCTAGGATTAATAAAAAGGATTATTTGTTGATTCATCTGTACGCGCTGCATGCTTTTGCGTTTTATCAGATGATGAGTCGGAAGATGTCGGCGCACCTTCATCGGACTTGATATGGTTGAGCGCTCCATGTGCGGCTTCTTTAGAAAGTTCAGCGACCCATGGCGCATAAGGGATCAGGAGTTGTACAAATTTAGATTGTTTCCAGTGCGGAGAACTTTCCACCCAGGGACCAATGCCCTGCATGGTAATGAGTACAATCATTAAGCCCTTTAAAGAGCCAAAAGCACCGCCTGCCAATCTGTTGAGGGGGCCAAGTTTTAGACTCTTTAATATCTTGTTGAGTAATGCGGTAATAACCCAGGTTAACACCACCATGATCAAGACAATAAATGCAAAAGCTGCAATTTTTTGTAC
The DNA here is from genome assembly GCF_013004295.1 of Acinetobacter sp. ANC 5414. Classification (NCBI taxonomy): domain Bacteria; kingdom Pseudomonadati; phylum Pseudomonadota; class Gammaproteobacteria; order Moraxellales; family Moraxellaceae; genus Acinetobacter; species Acinetobacter sp. ANC 5414. The sequence continues at coordinate 203,776 of NZ_JABERM010000025.1, read as the reverse complement.
TACTGGATCTCCACTGAGTGAGACCATCGAAGGTGCCAGGATGGTTGCGTATTTTGCACCTACGATCAGTGCAAAAATCCATCCTACCAAGTTCGCAAAGGCTGAAACCAATCCTTGTCGCAAACCGTTTAGCCCTCCAATGAGCAGAATAATCAGTATGAAGATATCCAGTGTATTCATGGTGTATTTAGCGCATCAACACAATCTTTAACCAGTGTTGGACCTGTATATATGAGGCCACTATAAATTTGTACAAGGCTTGCACCTGCCTGTTGTTTAGCAACCGCCTGCTCACCTGACAAAATACCGCCGACACCAATCAACGGAACTTGACCTTTCAATGCTTTTGAAAATGCTGCAAGACAAGCGGTACTTTTTTCAAATACTGGCGCACCAGACAAGCCACCGGCTTCATTACCATGCTTGAGATTTTCCACGCCTTCACGTGACAAAGTGGTATTGGTCACAATCAAACCATCAATTTTAAACTGGATCAATTGCTTTGCAATAAATTCGATATCTTCAGGGGTTAAATCTGGAGCAACTTTTAGCACCAAAGGTACATAATGCTGATGTTCTTCAGCCAGTTCAAGCTGACGCTTTCTTAACGTTTCCAGCAATTCTGTCAGTGCATCACCGCTTTGCAGGCTACGCAAGTTTTTGGTATTCGGTGATGAAATATTAACAGTGATATAAGAAGCGTAGTTATAGACTTTTTCAAGACAGATCAGATAATCATCGACTGCATTTTCAACCGGAGTATCGGCATTTTTGCCAATATTAATCCCCAAAATGCCTTTGAATTTTGCAGCTTTGACATTTTCAATCAGTTTGTCTACCCCGTCATTATTAAAACCCATACGGTTAATAATGGCTTTGGCTTCAGGTAAACGGAATAAACGGGGATGCGGATTGCCCGCTTGTGGACGCGGTGTAATGGTTCCAATTTCAATAAAACCAAACCCCAGTCCAGCCAAGGCATCAATATAAGCGCCATTTTTGTCTAAGCCGGCAGCCAAACCCACTGGATTGGGAAATTGAATCCCCATACAAGTGACTGGTTTAGAGGCAATACTTTGACGCATCATGCCCATGCGATGAGCTGATTTCAATAACGATAGTGTCAGCTCATGTGCACGCTCTGGTGCTAAAGAAAACAACAAAGGGCGGGCAAGAGAATACAACATATCTGTAAAAGTCTACTGCTTTTTAAGTCGCCATATTATAGGCATAGCTCATAGAAAACACCATGCTTAGCAGATCTTTATTTTTACCCATTATTGCACTGTCGCTGTTAATTTAATCCGACCTGCCTCAGAAATTAACTCTATTTTCTCAAGACTTAGTCCCATCTGAGCCAATTGGGTTAAAAAATTTGCCAAAATGGCGTAATTTTCATGCGCTGCCACAATTTGAATTTGTTCACCTGCTTGCTGTGATGCAACCGATAACCCTTGCTGCTGGGCAACACGTTGCACTTTATCTGCCGCACTTAACTGCAAATCATCGGCAGGTTTCATTGTCACGGCATTACTTTGCATCCAGACCATCATGTCTTTTAAATCATTGACCCGATTTTGCTGCTTGTTGGCCGCTGCATGCATAAACCAAAGTGCCGAGCCAATGGCCGCAACCAGAACAAAAATGGTGGTAAAAATCACCAGATAGCGTTCACGTACAGACAGCTGATCTAAGTAATCCGTGATTCTCTCTATCGATTGATCAATCGAGCTTTGCAGTTTTTCTGATGTTTTCATTATTGTATTTTCACCAATCCAATTGCACCAGTGCCATTCGGCTGAATATTGCCTAATTCAACTTTAAACCCTTGCTGATTCAGTTGTTGGGTTAAAGTTTGCAATGTCGTCGCAGAATTGGCTTTCAGCTCCATATTTAAAACTGAAGTATCGTAGTTGATACGATTGGCCACAATTTGATTTTGCATTAAAACTGGACCCACCCGGCTGAGTAACTGCAAGGCTTGAGTGTTGGCACTTTTATTTAAACGTACATGACTTTCAAACTGACTTTTTAAATTCTGTTCAGTGACACGACTACTCTGCCCAAACCAGTATTTATATTGGTCAATCGCTTGTAACGCAGTCTGATCTGCCACTTTTCTATATTTATACCAGCGTGTTGCATCATAGCTAAATTGAATCATTAAAGCCGCAAGTAACACCGCAGCACATGCTTTCCAATACCCTGCTACAGCAGTGCTATTTTTCGCTTTCGGCAAAATATTAAAAGGATGAGCTTTGGCTTTTTTTAAGACAGGAACTTCGTAATGAAAAGATTCAATCTGTTCATGCGTGAGCATGGCTTCAAGGCTTTGCATTTGTTCAGCAGTAAAATTACTAACTTTATAACGATGCCCTTGCTGCTGATAATCTAAAAAGAGCGCCAAATCATCAACCGAATTTCCCATAAATTCATTTTCACGAACCAGCAAACGCCCTGATACATTAGCAATGACGGTTTGACCTGCGTCAGGAATGGGTAAAATCATAAAATCTGGCAATAAGGAAATGACTTTGACCGGAATTAAGCTTAAGGCATGTTGTAGCATTTCCACTGTGCTATTTGCCACGCCCAAAATGACCAGCTGATCTGGATTTTGAAAATGATGCAATACCTTCATTGAATCAATGGGCAAAACTACAAATTCTTCTAATAGATATTTAACCCCATCCACACCCAATTTTTTATATTGTGATTTGGCTAAAGTCTGTTGCAGCATTTGCACATCACGGCTCGGAAAAAACACGATAGCTTCTTCGCCATGATGGGCTTGCGTCTCTTGAATCAAATGCTCAAGACTAGAGGCTGGATACCAGCTCTCTCCAGTCGACCATTGCCAAACCCCATTGGCTTCAGGCATCCATAAATACAACATTAATGTTTTTCTGCCGTTTTAATTAATATTTTATGTGTTTGGAATAAAACTTTTTAACTGTGTTGATAATCCAACAGCAATGACTGCTTGCTCGTAAATACGCGCTTCAGCCAGAGCATACGGATGGAACAACTCGGCTGTCAACAATGATGAAATATGCGCCACTACATTCATATGACACACCACAACAATCGACTCATAAGGCAACTGCGACAACCATTCAACTGCTGATTTCGCATCATCTTCAGGTTTAATCTTATTACACACTAGCACAGGTACATTTTGAAAATAATGTTGCAGATGCGCCAAAGTCTCTTGTGCACGCAATAAAGGACTCACCACAAATACATCGGGTTGAATCATATCCTTTAAATATTCTGCAGTTTGTTGCGCCTGCTTATGCCCTCGCTTGGTTAATGGACGTTTGTCATCATTTCCATTGGCCGCAGGAGAGGCTTCACCATGACGGACTAAAGTGAGTTGCATAAAATTTCCTTATTTTCAATATGCAGCAATTATAACCCAGCTTTATGACAGAGCTCATTTATTCAAATATTTGAAATCACACTTCATGGTGTGGCAAAACAAACTCCACATCACTACGATGCCCATTTTTCATCAGTGAAAGTGCAATGCTTAAAGGCGGTGCCCCCTCAAAAATGACATCATATAAAGCACTGGTAATTGGCATATACACATCTAATTCTGCTGAACGGCTGCGTACCTGCACAATGGTATTAATACCTTCGGCGGTTTGACCCAATTCTTTGGTGGCCTGTTCCAGACTTTTACCAGACCCCAAAGCAAAACCGACTTGGTAATTCCGGCTCAGTGGACTGCTACAGGTTGCAAATAAATCACCCACGCCTGACAAACCAAGAAAAGTCAGCGGATTGGCACCCAATTTCACTGCAAAACGACTCATTTCGGCTAGTGCGCGGGTTAAAATCATACTCTTGGTATTTTCACCCACTTTATAGGCAGCAGCCATACCCATTGCAACCGCATAGATATTTTTTAAAGCACCGCCCAATTCCACACCATGCACATCATCACTGGCAAACACACGGAATAATGCGCTGTGTAAAGCTTGCTGCACTGCATAACGCACCAGTTCAGACTGACTGGCAATCACCGTACCCGCGGGTTGTCCTGCCATAATCTCTTTGGCTAAATTCGGCCCAGAAAGTACACCATAAGGCACTTCAGGCAATTCTTCACGAATAATATCGCTCATAAAACTAAAGGTTTTTGCTTCAATGCCTTTGGTTAAAGAGATGACCGCCTGTGAAGTAATAAATGGCTTAATTTGTCTCAACACATCACGAAAAGAATGGCTTGGAATCGCCACTAAAATAATGTCACGATTACAAACAGCCGTTTCTAAATCGGTCACCGCCTTCAAACCGGGCTCTAACGTAAAATCGGGTAGATAACGTTTATTGACATGGGTTTGATTAATTTCAGCTGCGGCAACGTCATCACGAATCCAGATCATGGTATCGCAACCATTACGTACTGCTGTATTTGCCATCGCAGTACCGAAACTACCGCCACCTAAAACTGTTACACGTAACGCCGTTTTTTGATCAACTAAAACAGGTTCAACAAGATCCGAAAAATTCAACTCTGACATTATTTTTATATCTCAACTCAGTATTTAATGACTCAGTATTCAATAAAGTTATTTATTCCAATAACTCACATAATTTTGTGTATTTATTTCTGCACGTGCAGGAATTGCTTTTGCTGTAGTTCCAATATAAATAATTCCAGAAATTAAATCATCTTCTGCAAGACCTAAAGCCTGTTTAAATAAATTCGACTCGATCACTGCACCGCTTCGCCACATGGTTGAAAAACCCTGCACCTGTAGCGACAACAAAAAGTTTTGTATTGCCGCACCGGTACTTAAGGTTTGTTCAAAATTGGGAACTTTGAGATGTGGCTGAAATTGAGTTAAGGCCAAAACCAAAAGTGGTGCACGAAATGGATGGTTTTTAACCCGGTCTAACTGAGTCTGATCTGTTTCTCCCAAATCCGCCAAAGCTTTAGACAATAGTTCACCAAAAGCTTCACGTTGATCCGCTGAAATCACCACAAAACGGGTCGGCTTTAAACGGTGATGATCGGGTGCAGTCAATGCAGCCTGAAAAGCTTTTTCCAACTGTTCTGCATTTGGCGCAGGCTCAACTAAATGGCCAATCGACTGACGTTGATGAATATTAAAATGAACCATATCTACCGCTGAATCAGTCATTAACTTCTATATCTGTGTACTAAAATATTTCATTAAGATTAGCATATTCTTATTAAGATACTCTAGAGCAATTAGGCAATGCCCTCCACTCAATTGCAGCCTAATATGGGATGGCAATCACAGAGGAACCATATAAAACTGCATATTTCATACAAGTCTTTCAAAAAGCATCCAAAAAGTTATGCTCAAATGTTTTTTATTCTTTTTAAAACAAATCAGGGGAAAAAGATGAATAAAGTTTTTGTACTCTCTTCCACAGTTGCAGTTGCTCTTGCCTTAACTGCATGTACATCCAATCCAACGACATCACTAGCCATCCAAAAACAAAATAACCAGTATGAAGTGACCGGCGTAGGCAGAAGTAGTCTCATTTCTAAAAATAATGCGATTACTGCTGCCAACAATACCTGCGGCAAAAAGGCCACTCCAGTCGTGATTGATGAAAAAACTGAATACAATGGTGCTTTAAAAGGCGTTGTTGATGAAAAAACAGGACAAATGATTCAGGCTGCAACCAGCGTTCTGGGTACTATAGCAGGAAAAAGTGGCAGTCTGGCTCGGGATGATGACTACCAAACAGTTCTCACATTTACTTGCCGGGCAAACTAAATATCTAAATGATAATTTTATGTCATTACATCAACAAGATATGATGTTTTGAGCACACAAAGAAAAGCCGCTTATTTAAAGCGGCTTTTCTTTTACATTTTATTTAATATCAAAATTAACAATAACCTTCCATACGGGTTAAAGGTAATTTTTGACCAATGGCTTTTTCAATTTCTGGAAGATAGAACGCATCATCTTCAGACAAGAAACTGATACTGACACCCCGTGTACCAGCACGACCGGTACGACCGATACGGTGTACATAATCATCTGATTGTTCAGGCAAAGTAAAGTTTATCACATGTGAAACACCATCCACATGAATACCACGACCGGCAACATCGGTTGCAATCATAATATTATGTTGGCCATTTTTAAATTGATCGAGCATTTTGGTACGCTTGTCTTGTGCAATTTCACCAGACAACATCACGACTTTATAGCCATCTCTTTTTAAATGATCATACAGTTTACGCACCTGATCACGACGATTCGCAAAAATCATGACTTTTTCAATCGGTTCATCGCGTAAAATTTCTTGCAACAATTTATACTTATCTGTTTTTGCAACCATGTAAACACGTTGTTCAACATCTGCATTGGTTTTCTTTTCTGGCTCAATTTCAACAGTCACTGGTTCAAATAGCCATTGTTGCGCCAAATTTAAAACATCATAGCTAAAGGTTGCAGAGAACATGAGCGTTTGACGTTGTTCTTTACGCGGTGAATAACGCACAATTCGTTTAACTGAAGGAATGAAGCCCATATCCAGCATACGGTCTGCTTCATCAATCACTAAAAATTCGATTTGATCCAGCCACACTTCTTTTTGTTCAACAAAGTCAATTAAACGACCGGGTGTCGCCACAATAATATCGACAAATTGTTTATCAAGTTGTGCTTTTTGCTTATCAAAATCAACACCCCCCAACAAGGTAACCACATGCAAATCGGTAAATTTGGTTAACTCTTTAGCATCACTTTCAATTTGTAAAGCCAACTCACGTGTTGGAGCAAGAATTAACGCACGTGCTTCCCCACGAAAGCGTTGTTCTTTAATCGGATTATTGAGCAAATCATTAATGACACTAACAAGGAAAGCGGCTGTTTTCCCGGTACCTGTCTGTGCACGACCAATGGCATCGTGTCCAGCCAAAGTGAATTTTAAAACCTTTTCCTGAATCGGTGTCATTTCTTTGAAACCTAAAGCATCAATAGCTTGTTTAAGTTTCGGATGTAAATTTAAGGTTTCAAAACCAGATGACATATAAATGCGCTCTAACTTAATAATCAGGAAAATTGTAGCCTATTATAAACAAAAACGCCCCAAATTACATTGGGGCGTTCTCATGAATAATCAGGCGATTAGTCTAAAGGTTGTACTTCTTCAGCTTGGAAGCCTTTTTGACCTTTAACTACGCTGAATTCAACACGTTGGCCGTCACGAAGTGAACGGTGACCGTCACCTTGGATAGCGCGGAAATGAACGAATACGTCGTCGCCGCCGTTACGTTGAATAAAGCCGAAGCCTTTAGTGTCGTTGAACCATTTAACTACGCCTTGTTCACGAGCTGTCATAAGTTAATCCTCATTGTATTTAATAGAAGGACCACCCGGTGTTGCAAACAGCAGAGTAAACAAGGTTTAAAAATATTTATTATTTCTAAGCTTGTAATCATTCTGTATTACTATTAACAAAATCCCGGTTACATCCATTTTAATATTCAACTTTAAGACAAATTTAACAGTGTCATTAATTTGAATACGCGACGAGCTTACCACGGGTTTATAACAATTCATACTGTTTTTTTTGAATAATTTTCCTTTTGATTGAGTTTTATTTTACTAATTATTTATCTATTTTATATCAGTACTTTTTATGTTGAGATTATATAATTTCATTTAGCTTTGGCACTAAATTTGCTAACATTTCAGAACGTTTTGTCAGAAATTTAATGAGATGAATGATCTAGCCAATCCAGCGATTATCATAGATGCAATGGGCAAACCCTGCCCCATGCCATTATTGATGCTTAAGCGAGCGATCAAGAATAAATCAGATCATCTATTTTTATTAAAATCTTCAGATCCACATAGTCAGCAAGATGTAACTCGCTATTGCCAAATGCATCAATTGAAATGCAATATGACAAAAATAACTGATACTGAATATCACTACTTAATTGAATCTTAATTGTTTTCAATTAAACTAGAACTTTTCAAATTTGCATAAAAAATTACATTTCTCTACCCAATATTCCTTATTTCAGGAAAATATTGGATTAAGATAAAATTTAAGTGGTTATGTCATCCATTCTGAAGGAGAACACATGAGTGACAGCAGCAATCAATTGATGCCCCTGTCATTATCGGCGCCAGGGGTAAATCTCGGTGCTTATATAAGTACTGTCAATCAGATTCCTATTTTAACGGCTGAACAAGAAAAAGAGTTAGCTGAACGGTATTATTACGACCAAGATTTAGACGCTGCAAAAATGCTGGTCATGTCTCATTTGCGTTTTGTGGTCCATATTGCCCGTAGTTATGCCGGCTATGGTTTGCCACAGGGCGACCTGATTCAAGAAGGCAACCTCGGCTTAATGAAAGCGGTTAAACGTTTTGACCCGAATATGGGTGTGCGTCTGGTCTCTTTTGCCGTGCATTGGATTAAAGCTGAAATTCATGAATATGTGATTCGTAACTGGCGTATTGTTAAAATTGCGACCACCAAAGCACAACGTAAACTCTTCTTTAACTTACGTAGCTTAAAAAAATCGAGTAAAAAGCTGACACTCGAAGAAGCAAAATCGATTGCCAATGACTTGAATGTGACACCAGAACAAGTCCTGGAAATGGAAGGCCGTTTAACCGCATACGATGCAGCATTTGAAGCTCAGGGTGATGACGATGATGAAGGTTCAACTCATGTCGCACCGGCTTTATATTTAGAAGATAATCGTTACGATCCAGCACGTTTAGCTGAAGAAGAAGACTACGAGCAACAAAGTACTTCTGCCCTGCATAGTGCAATGGATCAGCTGGATGATCGTTCGCGCAACATTTTGCAGCGCCGTTGGCTAGATGATGAAAAATCAACGCTGCATGAATTGGCAGCTGAATATAATGTGTCTGCGGAACGTATTCGTCAGTTAGAAAAAAATGCCATGGAAAAAATTAAAGTGGCCATGTCTTCCAACTAGATGACCGAACATATGCAAGGTATTTTGAAAAAAGGGCCAAGTGCTCTTTTTTCATATGCAGGCTGCAGTAATGTTGCTTTTTGCCTTCCGTGCAAGTACCAGAATATGCTAAGTTATGGGGCAAATTTACTCAGGTAGTCATTGCTTATGTGGATTGCAATTTCAGCCCTCAATTTAGCTTTTGCTGTCATGCTTGGTGCTTTTGGTGCACATGGCTTAAAAACACGTGCAACAGAAGCTCAATTGGCGTGGTGGCATACCGCAACTGATTATTTTTTCTATCATGCGCTTGGACTTTTGGCGCTGGCCATTTTAGCCAGAGTCATTCCCCAACTTCCCATTAAAGCCAGTTTTATCCTGATTCAGGTCGGTATTTTCTTTTTCTGTGGTTCACTCTATGTCATGGCCTTAGGCCTACCCCGCGGTTTAGGAGCAATTACCCCTATTGGCGGCGCTTTAATGATTGCAGGGTGGCTGGTACTGGCGTGGAATGCATGGAAATACGCAAAATAAAGTTAAGGAACAGGGAGAAATGACTATGCATATTTATTTAAATGGCGAATCGAAAAATACCTCATGTACTAATTTATTAGAATTGATTCAAGAATTAGCCTTGGAAGGCAAACGATTTGCTGTAGAACAGAATGAAATGATCATTTCCAAAAGCAAATTGGCATACACCCCGATTTGCGCTGAAGATCATATCGAAATTATTCATGCCGTCGGTGGCGGCTAATTCGGAGCTCCCATGGAAGATACCCCGCTTATAATTGGTTCTCGTACATTTAATTCACGCTTATTGGTCGGTACAGGTAAATATAAAGATTTAACTGAAACCGATTTAGCCATTCAAGCCAGCGGTGCAGAGATTGTCACGGTTGCAATTCGTCGTGTGAACATTGGACAACATCCTGACCAGCCGAATTTGCTTTCTGTTGTGCCACCTGAAAAATATACCATTCTGCCAAATACAGCAGGTTGTTTTGATGCCAACAGTGCTATTCGTACCTGTATGCTTGCACGTGAACTTCTGGATGGTCACAACCTGGTTAAACTGGAAGTGCTGGGTGATGAAAAAACACTTTACCCGAATATCACTGAAACCTTAAAAGCAGCACGTACTTTAATTGACGATGGCTTTGAAATCATGGTCTACACCTCGGATGACCCGATTGTGGCTCAAGAGTTAGAAAGCATGGGCTGTGTTGCGATTATGCCTTTAGGTAGCCTGATTGGTTCAGGGTTAGGTATTTTAAATCCGCACACCATTTCTATTATTAAAGAAAATGCCAAAGTTCCTGTATTGGTCGATGCTGGGGTGGGTACAGCCAGTGATGCTGCTATAGCGATGGAACTGGGTTGTGACGGCGTACTGATGAATACTGCAATTGCTGCTGCACAAAATCCAATCTTAATGGCTTCTGCGATGAAAAAAGCCGTTGAAGCTGGACGTGAAGCATTTCTTGCAGGCCGTATGCCCCGTAAACGCATGGCCAATGCCAGTTCACCTGAAACCGGTTATTTCTTTAAATAAAGTTAAAGTCATTAAAAAAGGACTCAAATGAGTCCTTTTTTTATATTTCAAGAAAAATATACTTAACTACTTAAACCATTTTGCATAATCCGGATTTTAACATTCAGTACATCATCTTTAACTTGTTGCTGATACGCTTTCATATGAGGTGTCTGTAAATGAGCATTCAAGTGTTCAAGACTTTGCCAATGTTCCAACATGGTAATTACATCAGGTGATTTAGCCTGATAATCAACATTCGATTCATGATCAACCAGTAACTCATAACCGTAACAGCCATCTTCCTGCAACACCACAGGTGTTATTTTTCTAAATGCGTTTAACACATTTTCACGATGTTGGGCACCTGATCGAATCTGGATATCTGCAATAATAACCAACATAGTTTTCTCCTTAAACACCTTATTCATTAAGCAAAAACATCCATCAGATGTTGACGATATTTATGTTCATATTCAGCGATATTGGGCATTTTTATCACATCATTGACGATGAAGGTGTCTAAACTTTTCATTCCTAAAAATTGATTGGCTTTATGGAATGGCAGATATACACCATCAACTCCAACCCCATGAAAAAATTGGTCGGTGTCATTAAACGCTTCAATGGGTGCATTCCAGGTTAACGATAACATATATTTTTTATCGTGAATGAGCCCACCTGAACCATATTTTTTCGATGCATCCGAACGGAATCGACCATCACTGGCATATAAAGTTCCATGCCCTTGGGTAAAAATATCATCAATATATTTTTTGACTGTCCAAGGTGCACCCATCCACCAGCCCGGCATTTGATAAATAATAACATCCGCCCATACATATTTTTGAAGTTCTTCCTGAATTTCATAGTCGCTGTCTGCACGAGAAATTTTAATGCGATGACCCAATTCGCTAAGCACAGTATTTGCTAACTCAGTCAACGTATCATTTAATTCGCCATTCGAGTGTGCAAATTGCTTGGCACCATTCACAATCAGGATATTACTCATTTATTCGCCTTTGATGATTTGTTTTCAGTGACCAATATACCCAACTATTTTATTGCTAAAAATTCATGGATTTACAAAATACTATTGATAAAAAATCAACAATAGAATTCTCTAATCATTCAATATTTCACAATTTGAACACCCAAGAAAAAAGCACCTGAGGGTGCTTTTTCAAATCAATGCAAAAAATTAAGGGATTAAACCTTCATCACGCATCGCGATTTGTACGGATTGACGTTCTGCCACTTTATTGCGCAAGGCAATAATATTGTTATACGGCGTGAGATCATGTCCAATACCATTTGACCAATTGGTTAACACAAATAAATAGGCATCTGCTGGACCAAAATTATCATCAACTAAATAATCGTTATCAGACTCAGCAATGGCTTTTTCAATATAGACAAGCAAACGGTCAATTTCTGCATACGCTTTTTCTTTCGCCTCATCCGACAATGATGCACCGAAAAATACCGCATAAGCGTCATGTAATTCAGAGTTCAAGTAACCCAACCATTCAAGAACTTTGGCACGCCCTAAACCTGATGGTGGAATTAAATCTTGTTTGGGATCATGTTGTGCAAGAAACGGTAAAATAGCCACATTTTCAGTCAGAATCAAACCGGGATTAATTTCTAAAGCTGGAACATAGCCCTTTGGATTAATTGCGTAATAATCAGCACCTTTTTCTGTTTTATGAGTTTTTAAATTTACACGCTCTAAATCAAAATCGACATTAATTTCATTTAAAATAATATGTGATGCTAGTGAACACGCGCCCGGGGCGTAATAGAGCTTCATATCTGATCCTTGTTATTTAACTATTAACTGTTTTAAATCTCTTCTAACAAACTTTCAAGTGATCGTACCTGTAAATTGCAAAAAAGCATCAATACGTAAAAAACCTTTACCTTTAGAATATTTTCCAAAATCCAATATTTTTCAAGTCAATCTGATGTGCTTTTTTCTATAAAACTGTTTTAACATACCCGGCTTTAAAGTTTGATGAAAATTAGCCTTGTGATTAGCCTTAAAAAAGAAGAATGGTTTTCCAATATCCGCACTGACGTATTAGCCGGTCTGGTCGTGGGTTTAGCCCTCATCCCCGAGTCAATTGCCTTTTCAGCCATTGCTGGTGTCGATCCGCAAGTCGGTCTATATGCGTCATTTTGTATAGCCGTCACCATTGCTTTCTTTGGTGGTCGTACTGCCATGATTTCTGCGGCTACCGGTGCCATGGCTTTGTTGATGATCACTTTAGTCAAAGATTATGGCTTGCAGTATTTACTCGCAGCAACCGTTTTGACCGGAATCATTCAAGTGATTGCGGGGTATTTTAAAGTTGCCAAACTGATGCGCTTTGTATCGCAGTCCGTAGTCTATGGTTTTTTAAATGCGTTGGCGATTTTAATTTTTGTGGCTCAACTTCCTGAAATAGGCAAGATGGATAGCTTAGGCTATTTATTTATGGCGATTGGCTTAGTTATTATTTACCTGTTCCCATACATTCCCAGAATTGGTAAAGCGATTCCCTCACCTTTAATTTGCATTGTGGTTCTTAGTCTTTTAGCCATAGTACTTGGCGGCGATATGCGTACCGTCAGTGATTTGGGACAATTCCCCGATACCTTACCCATTTTCCTGATTCCAGAAATCCCTTTTAATTTTGAAACCTTGAAAATTATCTTTCCTTATTCCATCACACTCGCGACCGTGGGTTTATTAGAAACCATGATGACCACCACAGTGATTAATGAAGTTACCGGAACTGAAGGTGATCGACATCAGGAATGCCGTGGCCAGGGTTATGCCAACATTGTCAGCGGTTTTATGGGCGGTATGGCGGGTTGCGCCATGATTGGTCAATCCATTATTAACGTATCATCTGGTGCACGTACACGTTTATCTACCTTAGTTGCAGGTGTGTTTTTACTGTGTTTGGTGGTGTTTCTGAAAGACTGGCTGGCGTATGTACCTATGGCAGCATTAGTTGCGATTATGATTATGGTGTCTTTTACCACCTTCCAATGGGGCTCTGTCAAACAGTTCCACAAGCATCCTGCTTCATTTAATGTGGTGATGATCGCAGTCGTTATTGTGGTATTGACCACCCATAATCTTGCATTAGGGGTTTTTATTGGTGTGCTACTGTCTGCATTATTCATCATCAATAAACTCGAAAGTGAAGTAAAAGTCAGCTCCGTATTAGTCAATGAATCAACACGTCGTTTCACGATTTCAGGACAAATTTTCTTTAGCAGTTCAGATAAATTTTTCCAGTTTTTTGACTTTAAAGAAACCATCTCTAAGGTTGAGATTGATCTCACCCATGCACATATCTGGGACATTACTTCAGTGAATATGCTGAACACTGTGGTACAGAAATTTAAAGATCAAAATATTCAAGTCGAAATTATGGGATTAAATGAGGCGAGTAGCACTTTAATTGATCGCTATAATCCACTTTAACTTTTGATTAAAATAACAGTGAACTCATGGCTGCTATCGTTCCTAGATTTCCAATATGATGGCAGCCGGAAACTAAAAAAATTATAGGCAGTACTATGAATACGAATCACTGGTTTATGTGGGCGATATTATCTGCCTGTTTCGCGGCCTTAACTGCCATATTTGCCAAAGTGGGTTTGCGACAGGTCGATTCTGACCTAGCCACACTCATTCGCACCGTGATTATTGTATGTGTATTAAGTTTAATGGTTTGGGGATTAGGAAAATGGCAGAATCCCTTGCTGCTTTCAGGCAAAACCTGGTTGTTTTTAACTTTGTCGGCTTTAGCAACTGGCGCATCATGGCTGTGTTATTTTCGTGCGCTACAACTCGGTCAAGCCTCGCAAGTGGCACCGATTGATAAACTCAGTGTGGTTTTAGTCACCCTTTTTGCTGTTATTTTTTTAGGTGAACGACCCAGCCTGCAAGAATACTTGGGCATTGTAATGATTGCCCTTGGCGTACTTACCATTGCCTTAAAATAACGTAAATCCCCTTCAACATCTTCTAAGCCAATATTTTTTATAAAACAATCAATACGCACAACTTAACCTAGTTATTTCTTAGATCTCAACTTCCATTACAGCAAATAATGACGCAACCACAGCATGACTCTGCGGTCTTTGTCGTATCTTAAAAATGAAAAAGTTTGACTTGTTAGGCTCAGGACTTAAAATACCGCATTCGAATTTTTTACATTTGCCAAAGTTATGTCGAACGATCAATTAGACCCGCAAGTCGTCGAGCTGGACAACTTGAATGAACATCGCGAAATTGTCACTTTCATGCGTCGTTCATCTCCGCTAAATACCTCTCAACGTACTGCGCTTGAACAATATGGTCACCTAATTTTGGAATATCCGGTGGGTGATTTACGTCAACAGTTTGAACATCCAGAACGCCCTTTAACGGTTGAAATTGGTTTTGGTATGGGCCGTTCGCTTGTGCTTATGGCAAAGGCCAATCCTGAACGCAACTATGTCGGTATTGAAGTTCATGTTCCCGGTATCGCGCAATGTGTATATGAAGCCGGTATCGCAGGTATAACCAACCTACGTTTACTCGATGCCGATGCCATTCAAGTGCTTCGTGAAATGCCTGACAACAGCATTAATGCAGTACAGCTTTACTTCCCTGATCCTTGGCAAAAGAAACGTCATTTCAAACGTCGTTTTGTATCGCATGACCGTATGCCACTGGTTGAGCAAAAACTGGAAATGGGCGGTACATTCCACTCGGCTACAGACTGGGAACCGTATGCTGAATGGATGCTGGATGTGTTAGATAACCGTCCAAATCTTGAAAATATGGCAGGTAAAGGCAACAGCTACCCTCGCCCTGACTGGCGTCCACAAACCAAGTTTGAACGTCGCGGGATTGAGGAAGGTCATAAAATTAACGACTTCCTGTTCAAGAAAATTAAATAAGCTTGAAAAACAAGTTCAAAAAAATGGCTCATTCATATGAGCCATTTTTTATACTCGGTACTTAAGCTTTTACAGCCAGATAACCTTGATAGGATAAAATTTGGGTAAAGCGCTCCACAGAATGAAACCCACTCAATTTCAATTGTTCAAATGTTTCCTGTTCCGAAAGCGGATAAAAGTCATCGTCTAAACGATCAATCATTGCCGCAGATTGCGAAGTCGTCAAGCCGTTTGCCTCACATACATGTTTCAGTATTTCCAGTTCCTGCTCTGACTTGATTCGGGTCAAATCGAAAGTAATGAATAGTCCTTGATGTTTTAAACGTGAACAAATCGCTTTAAAGAACTTGGGCTTATCTGAGTAATCTACAAAATGTGTGACCAGAATAGAAAGCGCAACATCGTATGTTTGACCTGTTTTTAACTGGTCTACATCTCCCAACACAAACTCCACCCGATGCGATGCATTTAAGGCATGGATATGATGTTTGGCTTTATCCAGCATCGTTTCCGACAACTCTGTTGCAGTAAACGTCCAGTCAGGAAACGATCGCAATAGATAGCCCAGCTCATACCCTGTACCACAACCCACAATCAATACATGGGCATATTCATCCGCATAGGTTTGCAATAAAGCTTTGATTTGCTGGTGTACAACATCATAGCCGGGAATTAACTTGCGAATATGCTCATCATAGCCATCAACAACATACTGGCTCTTAAAATCCTTTGCCATACGCGCCTCCTTTTGCAATCTGTTGCGTAAATTTATTTCAGTTTAAGTGACTATTGAGGATGATGCGATTGCAAAATCTGTCGACTCATCAGCTTATACAGATTTTTTAAATCTTCTCTGTGAGCATCCTCTAACATCTGCTGATGCATATTCAAGATATTTTCATCACCCCGCATCGCCGGTCCAGTTTGCATCCTTTTAGGATCATCCTGCGTCACTTTATGGGCAGTTTCTAAAATCAATGGATAGAGCAAGGAAAAATCCACCTGCTGCGCATCGACAATCTGCTTCGCCATATCATAACAATAATTGCTGAAATTACAGGCAAAAACAGCAGCTAAATGTAAACTTAAACGCTGTGCCGAGCTATATTGATAAACTCGACGACTCAATTGATTGGCGAGTTCTGTTAATAAAACCAAATCATCTTCAGACTTGGCTTCTACAAATAACGGTGTATCTGACCAAGGAATTTCCCGATCCAAGCTAAAGGTTTGTAAAGGATAAAACACACCTGCACGTGCATGAACTTTTGCCAAGACTTCAATATCTGTACTGCCCGAGGTATGCACAATTAAAACATCAGCTAAGTGTTGATGAACTTCTGCAATCACTGATGCAATCGCCTGATCACTTACCGCAATCAGCATCAAATCAATTTCAGGGTTTATTTCTGAGATATTCACCGTTGCAGTTGCACCCACTTGCACCGCTAAAGTGTGTGCAGACTCTAAACTGCGGCTATAGATTTGGATAATTTGATGATGCTGGCTTAAGGCATGAGCCAAATGATGGGCAACCCGTCCTGCCCCAATAAAACTAATACGCATAATATTTTCACGTTTTACAATTCACCACAGCATGCCAATAAAAAAAATACGAATCAATTCGTCCTTTTGTTTAATGACCATTTAAAAGAAGTCTTATAAAAAATCCCTGTGTGATACAGGGATTTTTATGAAAACTATACATTTACTGTTTTTTAATCCCTTGCTCATCCACATCACGAACCACACCCGTATCAGTATTTAACACTTCAAACTCAATACGGCGATTTTTAAACTGACCTTCAGGTGTTGCATTATCAGCAACAGGTTGTTCCGAACCATAACCGACCGCTTGCAACTGTGCAGGATCAACACCTTGTTTCACCAGATAATCCACAACAGCTTGCGCACGTTTTTGCGATAATGCTTTATTGGCTTGCGCATTACCCACAGCATCAGTATGGCCCTTAACCGTTAACTGCACGTGTGGTGCTCGCTTAATCAGTGCAGCTGCTTGATCTAAAATCGATTTATTCGCATCCGGGATATTGCTACTTCCGGTATCAAAATTGATAATTTGCATGTTCAGTGCAGTTGCAATATCTAATGCACGAATATTCTCTGGATTAATTTCTGCCAAGGCTTTTTCTGCATTGGTATTACCTGCACTTATTGCAGTAGTGCGATCAGCAGGTGCAGAAGCAGCGGTCGTTGCTTGCGTCATGACTGTCATGTTTTTAACCAGTGGTCGAATTTTAGCTGCCAATTGCTCTGCATCAGCAGGATTAGCGGTCTGAATAGACAATTGATCACCCATCCAGGTTAATGAGGCATTTGGAACACCTTTTACCAATTTCAATACACTTGGAATGGCATCTTGATCAATAAATTCTGTATGGTAGCTTGCATTCGTTTCTACACCACAACCGTTGTTGTGATTAAAAATTTGTTTTATTTCTTTTTGCAGAATATCGATATAACTCGCATTGCCAAAATACAACTGGCAGGTTGTTAAATCTCCTGTCGAACCGGTACTGAGTTGCAATTTTGCTGGCTCACTGGTTGCAGTCTGTGCAGGCACACCACTTGCTGGCTCAGTTTGTTTTTTATCCGCGCAGGCTTTAAACATTAAAGCCAGCAGTGCTGCTAAAACAATGAAAGCAATCAGTGGCAAGAGAAATTTCGATTTCTTTTTTTCCTCAACTGCTCTATACGGTTCAGCTTCGGGAGCTTGGTGCAAAGTACGCCCAGATGCAATACCCACACCCAAAGCGCTTAAAAGTGCTGTAGCCCAATGTGGCAAGGCACTCGACACTGTTGACCAATGTCTTTCAATAAGATGTGCAATCGCACTTGGTTCAGAAGAACCGGCTTCTGCTTCTAAAAAGCCAAGTGTGGGCGAAATTGAGCGATTTAAAGTAGATTCAATTGCACCAGTCGGGACTGTTCCAGAAACCTGTTCTAAAAACTCCTGCTTTAAATCGGGATGTGTGGCAAAGATATCAGTCAATCTCGGATTTAATTGACTCTGTAAATTTTTAATAAGCTCTGGCTTAGATTTAAAAAGTGACAAAAGGATAGGGAAAAAACTGCTTAATGCCTGACTCTTCTCGCTGAGATATTCTGTTTCACCTTCAAGGACAATTGCAGATACTTTCTGCTTGAGTAAATCAATCAAATTAGTATTCATCCATTATTCCTCTTATTCTCATTTTATTACGTGCATTTTTTAGTTTATATGCTCATTTTTTAGACAGTGTAATTAATTGTATTATTTGAATACTATTATTTTCCAGCAATAAAAAAGCCAGCCGAAGCTGACTTTTCCTATATTTAAAAATAATTACTCTTCTAAATAATAAATTTTTTGACGCAACTCTGATGTTCGTTGTGTTGTCATATTGGTTTCACAGTTTATTCGATAAATTTCTGGATTATCTGAATTAGTACTTTCTAACTTACATTCCAACGTGCGCTTTTTAAGCCAAAGTCTTTGCTCATCTAAAAGCTGACTACGAACTTCTTTAGTGGTCGAATTCCAAACCAAATTTAAATTTTCATTGGCTGTATCTAAATTAGTTTTCGCCTCTGAAATTAATACAGATTGATATTCCTGTGCAGTAGCTTCTTCTTCAGCTACACGTTTAATCTCTTCTTGTTTCGCAACTTCAGCTGCATTTTGACGTGCAGTTTTAACCAAAGAATCAACTGCGATATCTCTGACGAAATATGCTAGAGCATCTGGATTCTCTAAAGTTACATAAACTTTTTTACCATCATCTGTTGGCTGAACTAAATATTCAATTTCTTTTTTCAGCTGGTTTGCTTCAAATGATAAATCTGACAATACTGCAGCCTGAGCAATACTATTTTCATCATAAACCGCACGAGCTGCATCTGCATCTTTTACCATTTGATCTGGAATTTTAACTACAAATTCAGTTACGCAATACTGCTTATTACTATTTGGATCAGAATTATTTGTGCGGACATCATTCACATTGAATGTAATTTGCTGAAGGGTACTTCTTAATTTCCCCATATCAATTGTAACGTTTTCACTATCAATCAATTCCTTGACACGCTCTGCAGCAATATCACTTACCGTTTTACTGAAACTTTCAACAACCAACTGCTTTGCAGTTTCATTATCACATTTAACTGAACTACCTGTGATTGATTGTACTTTGTCACAGCCAGACACAAGTAACATACAACCCATTAATGCTAATAATTTAAGTTTCATAATTGTCCTATTTTCAATCCATC
The DNA here is from genome assembly GCF_013004295.1 of Acinetobacter sp. ANC 5414. Classification (NCBI taxonomy): domain Bacteria; kingdom Pseudomonadati; phylum Pseudomonadota; class Gammaproteobacteria; order Moraxellales; family Moraxellaceae; genus Acinetobacter; species Acinetobacter sp. ANC 5414. The sequence continues at coordinate 184,079 of NZ_JABERM010000025.1, read as the reverse complement.
TATATTTTCAAAAAAAACTAATTATTCATACTCTTCGCCATAACCCTCAGCTGCTGCAATGGCTGCTTCCGTTGCTGCATCAGCTGCTTCTACAGCTTCATTATTTTCCTGATAAACAGCATTGTTTCTTTGTATAGCCGCTTTACTCGCTTCCAAATTTTTAATTTGATTCTTTTCAATTTGTGGTTTTAAGAATGCATAAGTTAAAGTTTCTGAAAGAACGGTTTGTACGTTAGCTGTATTTTTAAGTAGAGCTAAAACTTTGTCACCTTTGTCAGTGGGTTGCAGAACATACTCCAGGGTTAAATGAATCTTATTATTTTCATAATTGACACCCAAATTATTCGCATGTTCTTCTACACTCACTGCATCAACTTTAGCTCTCGCTTCATTAGATTTTTTAACTAAATCAGAGGGGATTGTCACTGTTAAATCAATTGCACATGTGGTTTTTGGACTATTTGGATCAATAAAATCTGTTCTGCTATCAACTAGGCTAAATTGGATATTTTTTGCTGATAGTTTAAGTTTTGCTGGATCTAAATCCTTAATCGAACCATTTTTAATTAATCCTTTGAGCTCATGTTCTAAAGATTGTTCCAAATTATCCTGTAATACCTGTGTTACCAATGATGTTGCGGATTCATCATCACATTTCACATGTTTCGAAAAAAGATTATTACAGCCAGTTAAAGTTAAAACCGATGCAAACACAAAAAGTGTTTTATTGTTAAGTTTCATTAATATACCCTCTTTTATTTACATAATTATAAACAAAATTAGCAATTAATAACAATTTGGTCACAAAAAAAGCCAGCCGAAGCTGACTTTCATAAATTACAAAAAAATATTAAATCAATTAAGCCACAAAAGTTTGAACCACTTTACCTACAACTTTTTGATTAATGAGCGGCGTATTTTTACCCTGTGAAAGAATTGACTCTTTTGAAACTATCCACTCAAGCTTAGGATCAACCAATGCCCAACCCGATTCCTCAGCCCATCGATTAACCATATTCGCAACTTTTGCAGGTGCAAGGGTCACTTTTTCAACCCACTCTAAAGGCTCAAATAGTCCTTCATTAATCAGTTGAATACCAAAGGCAACATAGGTATCAAAAGCAGTCATACCCGGTTGTGTTTCGGCAAATGGGGCTAATTTTGCAGAACTGCTGAGCGGTTCATGATGGGTACAAATCGCATCAATCACACCGTCTTTTACGCCTTGACGTAATAATTGCTTATCTTTTTCAGCCCGTAATGGTGGGCGTACATGTGCCAAAGAGTTAAAACCATCAGTTAAGCTTTCGGTTAAATGCAGTTGATGCATCGCCACGTCAGCAGTCACAGGCAAGCCTTTGTCTTTGGCAATTTTGATCAATTCAACCGAGGCACCACAAGATAACAATCCGAAATGTGCACGCACTTTAGTGGCTTCAATCATGAGCAAATATTTTGCAATTGCGACAGTTTCAGCCAATTCCGGAATCATTGGCAAGCCTTGGCGTGAAGCAATAAAGCCTTCATGTGCACAACCATCTTTGGCAATTTGATGTTCTTCAGCATAGAACACGACCGTCATGCCTAAGCCTGCTGCATATTCAAGGGTACGAATCACCACATCATCATCAGCAAACGGCGCATTGGCATTCGAAACAGCCGTACATCCACCTTTTTTCAAGCCTGCCATGTTTGCAGGCTGTTTACCTTGCAAACCTTGCGTTTGTGCACCAATCACTTGTAGATAAATGCCACCATCCAGCATGGCTTTTTCAACTAGACCATGAATCAGCGCACCATTGTCTTGTACGATGGGTTTTGAGTCTGGCGGAGTAAAGACATGCAAAATGCCGTTTTCACGCGCAGCCTTTCCTTCAGATTTTAAAGTACCGTGTTGTTGCTGACCTGGTTCACGTAAACGTGCACACAAATCGACCATGGTTGGCATCAACCATTGACCTTGACCATCAATGCTTTCACTGACCTGATCTGTTGCTGCAACTAGCTTGCCGTTTTCGATAAATACGGTTTGTACGCGATCCGTTTTTTTAATTGGGTCTAAGACACGGACATTTTCAATTTTTACAATACTCATGACTTTACCCTATCCAGCAATCGCTTCAATTAAACCTTTTTCTTGCAACTGACCTTGCATAGAAAGTGCCAGTACCGCCATACGCACAGCAATACCATTGGTCACCTGATGCAAAATGACCGCTTGCGGACCATCAGCAATACTGGAATCAATTTCCACACCACGGTTCATTGGCCCCGGATGCATCACGATGCAATCAGGCTTTGCCATCGCCAAACGCTCTTTGTTCAAACCGTACATTTTGTAGAATTCGGCTTGTGACGCCAGCGCTGGAGAATCAATCCGTTCATTTTGAATACGTAAAGTAATAATCACGTCGCAATCTTTAATCCCGGCTTCCATGTCATTGAACAGATGAACATCTTCGCCATATTCTTCAAAGCCATAAGGCAGCAAGGTATTCGGTGCAATCACACGAATGTCTTTACAGCCTAAAGTTTGCAATGCCGCCACATCTGAACGTGCCACACGTGAATGTTTAATATCACCAATAATGGCCACACTTAAAGCTTCGAATGGCTTTTTAGTTTCACGGCGGATGGTCAGCATATCCAGCATTGCTTGAGTCGGATGCGCATGACGGCCATCACCTGCGTTAATAATCGCAACATGCGGGCAAACGGTTTGTGCAATAAAATGTGCCGCACCTGAAGATGAATGACGAACCACAAAAATATCCGCTGCCATCGCTTCAAGATTCCACAAGGTATCTCGTAATGTTTCACCTTTTGAGGTACTTGAGCGTGCAATATCGATATTCAACACATTGGCTGATAAACGTTTTGCCGCTGCTTCAAAAGTGGTACGGGTACGGGTCGAGTTTTCAAAGAACAAATTCATGACAGTACGACCCTCTAATAAAGGAGTCGTTATCAATTGATTTTGATCATTAAAAAAGGAATTGGCTGTATCAAGAATTTTGGTCAGGGTTTCTTTAGAAAGACCGTCAATGGTCAAGAAATGTTTGAGATTACCCTGTTGATTGAGTTGAATCTGGCTCGGAGTATGCAATGCCGCCAAGTGCATGAGAGATTCCCGTTCAGTTAAGTTGAACTATTATACAGATATTCCCCTGTTGTTGGCAGTTGAAGTTTTCAGCATTCGGTGACTATTTACGTGTCATGTAAATTTATTAATTAAAAGTAAGTGATTAGTTTTACCAGTTGAGCTGTTCCGACACCTTATTGATGAAGTTCAATTTATGGGTCATTTATTAAAATTAGGCTCTAAATCAAAGCAGTATTTAGAGCCTAATGAATTAGCGTAATGCACCAATATAGTGATGTGACACTTGTGCTCTATATATTTCTTCTTCTGTTACTTCTGTTTCATATATTTCTGCTATTTCTTCCTTAAGCTCAATTTGATCAGGTGCAACGTCAAACACCATTAAGCAACGTAGACGTTCCGCTTGTCGTTGCAACTCTGAATCATTCGCAGATAAAGCAAGATCAATCACATATTTAGCATAAGCTTGATTTTGCACCAGATACATAACATCGATCACTCGCCCTGTTACACGTCTTAATCGAGCATAAATCAGTGTTGCGATAGAAAAAGATTCAGAATTGCTCACAAACCCAGTCTGCATTGTGTCTTTCATTAAATACCCCTGATCAAATCAAACCGATTGAAAATAGCGGTTACAGTCCAAATCACATGACTCATAACCAATAAAGGCATTCTGTCAGCAAAATACATACCAGTTATGCAGGCTTAATAGATAAAAATCAGATATTTCCCCATCAAGCTCAGGCTTTGCCATAATTTAAAAACTTTTCAGGACTAAAATACGTTAAAATAGTAGATTGCTTAGCTGCTTTTGGAAATTTGCATGAATTCGAAACTACGTCTTTCTACATACTGGGTCACCTGTGCAGATGGGCTTGAAACCTTACTCCAAGAAGAATTGGAAGGTTTAGGTGTTCAAAATATTGAACGCTTTCCAGGACGTTTAGTTTTCCAAGGCACGCTAGAAAATGCATACCGTATTTGTATGTGGTCACGTTTAGCCTCTCGTGTACTGACTCCTATTCATACCCATGAATTAGAGTTCACTCATGATGCACGTGATGTGGCTGAAGAATTGTACGAAGGTGCAATGAACTTTGACTGGTCACTTGTTTTTGCAACACAAAGTACATTTGCCATTCGTTTGCACGTCGAACGCGACATTAAAGTAAATAGTCAATTCGCGACTTTACGTGTGAAAGATGGTGTGGTCGATTCCTTTATGGAAGCTGTAGGCAAACGCCCAAGCATCGACATTAAACAACCTGAAATTACCTTGTATGTGCTTGCAGGTAAAACTCAGCATACCTATTGCCTAGATTTGTCAGGTGATTCTTTACATAAACGCGGCTATCGCCATTTCATGACCGATGCCCCAATTAAAGAAAACCTTGCAGCCGCAATTCTACAAAAAGCCAAATTAGTCGAACGCAATCCAGACATTATTTTAGATCCAATGTGTGGTTCAGGGACATTTATCATTGAATCATTGATGATGCTCACCGATCGTGCACCAGGTTTAGTTCGTCGTTTTGGTTTCAATGGCTGGAATGGTCATGACCATGATTTATGGATGTCGATTAAAGCTGAAGCAGCTGAACGTCATCAAGCAGGATTAGAAAAACAACTTCCTCAATTCTATGCTTATGATGCTGACTGGGAAGCTGTGAAAGCAACCAAGCAAAATATTATTGCAGCCGGTTTTGAATCAATACTCGATCAAATCAAGATTGAAGAACGTACCCTTGCAGATTGGCCTGATTTCCACGCTGAAGGAAAAACTTCCTTTATCGTCACCAACCCACCGTATGGTGAGCGTTTAGGTGAAAAAGCCTCTAATCGTGCCTTATACTTAGGTTTATCAGCGCTTTTACAGAAGAACTTCCCGAATCAATACGCTGCAGTGATTGCTGCACAAGTTGAACAAGCCGATGTACTTGCGTTCAATGATCCGCAAATTCTGCGTTTAATGAATGGTAAGCTTCCTATTTATGTACGTTTCGGTACGATCAAGCCTGCAACTGCAAACCTGCCTTTCTTGGCAACTTGGCAACCGCAACAGTTTGAGCCAATTGAAGGTGCTGAAGACTTTACCAACCGTTTGCAAAAGAATATTCAAGCCTTGAAAAAATGGGCGGTTAAAGAAAATATCTATTGCTTGCGTTTATACGATGCAGATTTACCTGACTTTAATGTCGCGGTGGATTTGTATGGTGATCGTCTGCATGTCCAAGAATATGCACCGCCAAAAACCATTGATCCTGAAAAAGTAAAAAAACGCTTTAACCTGGCTTTGGCGGCTATTCGTGCGGTGACTGGTTTAGGTCGTGACGCGATCTTTATTAAAACCCGTGCCCGTCAGGAAGGTAAAACTCAGTACGAAAAACAAAGTACAGCTTCTAAACGCTTTATCGTTCAAGAAGGCAAAGCTAAAATTTTAGTCAATTTAACCGACTATCTCGATACTGGTTTGTTCCTCGATCATCGTCAAATGCGTTTACGCATTGCGGCTGAAGCGAAAGGCAAGCACTTCTTGAACTTATACAGCTATACCTCTACTGCCAGCTTACATGCAGCTTTAGGTGGTGCAGCAAGTACAACAAGTGTCGATTTATCGAACACTTATCTAAATTGGTCTAAAGAAAACTTTGTACTTAATGGTTTGACGGTTGATCATGCTGATGAACAACATCAATTCTTCTCAAGTGACTGTTTTGAATGGCTAAAAGAAGGTCATGAGCAATACGACTTGATCTTCATTGATCCACCAACTTTCTCAAATTCGAAAAAATTCTACGGTACTTTTGACGTCCAACGTGACCACAATTCATTGCTTAAACGTGCCATGAACCGTTTAACTACTGAAGGCACCTTATACTTCTCGAATAACTATCGCGGTTTCGAAATGGATGAAGAAGTTCAAGCCATGTTCGATGTGCAAGAAATTACCAGTGAAACCATTGGCCCAGATTTCAAACGCAATACCAAAATCCATAAAGCATGGAAAATTAAGCATCATCCAATCTAATGATGCTTTGCATGAAATAATACAGATTGAGATGAAACGATTTATCGTTTCATCTCAATGGTAATAGCTTCATAATAATTCATTCGCAAATTATCTGATTGATTGAATCTAATAAGCGAATAGTTGAATGAGTACCAGCTTGCTTTTATTCAACATTAATTGTTCAGCCGCTTTCTTCTTCTTCTTCTGCATCTGATAATCGGATTCCGCAATTAAAAAAGACTGCACATCTGGCAGCCTTTTTTAACTCAAGTCTTAATTTAAGAATTTCTTTTCGCCATATTTATATTCAATGCCTACTTTTAACACATCACCATCTCGTTTGGCTTGCATCGCTTGCTGCATACCATTAAGCATTTTTTCAAGTTCTTGATCAGACAGTGTTTTACCGTCTTGCTGCAAGTAATTACTCATCAGGGTTTTCATGATTTGTTTATCATATTCAATATTCGCCTGATACTCGACTAAACTGGGTGCCATTTTAACCAAGCTAGTAAATGAAGATTGATGACCGGGCATTACCTTGCCACTCAAGCTTGCTTTAGCATACCCTTCACCCAACTTAATCTGATTATTTTGCGATTCAAAAGTAAAACCTTCATTCACAATGGATAAAAGGTGATCAGCCAATTCCTGAGATAAGTCTTTTTTAGCTACACACACTTCACTATTTTTTTCCAATACATCAAAGAAAGCTTGTACTTTTTGCTTGTTCAGTGCTTTCAGATTGAAATTCATTTGCAACTTTTGAAAAGTCGGTATTTTATGCATGACCACTTCTTTAATATTCAGTTGAGTATCAAAATTCACCGTGTGTTTATCAATACCTGTATTCATCAGCAAAGCAAAATCTTTAAATTCACCACTACCAAATTGTTGTACATTTCGATCGGTACGTTTAATCGAAGCAATATTCAATCGGGTTTTCCCTTCATCAAAGCTAGAATTTAAGCCTTGAGTGGTTTCGAACTCTACTTCTCGTATCTGTACATGACCCAATTTATCGCTAACGGTCATATTCGGTATTTGAAGTTTAGCATTGAGTATTTCTAATTGATCGCCTGTTGATTTTGCATCCATTTTAAAAATCATTGAATCAATTCGGGTTTGTATATCCGCATCATTTTTTTCAAAAACTGGTGTTGCCAATGAGGAATGCACCACACCCAACCAGTCAATCTTGGTTTGAGCAGTTAAAGGCTGTTTGAGTATTTTTTGAAAAACTTCATTGCCTTGCTGTAAATTAATTTTCGATTCAATACGATAACCATTCCAACTGCGTTTAATTTCATCCGTGCCTGTTAGCATCAAAACATCTTTAGGTTTACATGGATCAAATGACAATTGAGCTGCCCAGTCTGCAGAACCCTGCATTGCGCCCATATTAAAATTTTTATATTGAATCGAAACCAAATTGGTTTTTTGATTCTGTTGATAATACGAATTTAAACTTTTATCTGCATACAAATTCCCCCCTATAGCAGTCGTTACCAACACAACAAAACCACCCAACCCCCATATTATTTTTGACATCATATGTCTCATTTTTTGCTTATTTTACAACCAAGTATAAATTAAAAAATGAAAATTAATATAATTTTTTCAAATAACGCTCCACTCCCAATCACATTGCATGATTAGGTCATCGTGAATACCAATTAAATACGTCCCACTTCAAAATAACTAATTTTATTACGATCAAAGCTAGTATAAGGAATGCCTTTAAAGCTATGAAAATAATGCTTGGCTTTAATCACATGAGAGGTGGTATTGCTCATCCACTGAATACGTGGGTCATTATTTGCCAAGGTAATACAAAAGGCTTGTTTACGACGCAATTTAGTCTGTTGCTTAGCATGAAAAATCAGACTGGCAAAAACCTCTTGTTGCTCTGGATGACATAAAGCACTATGAATCATCAAATATTCAAAGGCATCATTTTTTTTCGGTAATGATAAAACACCTCGAATGCCAGCATAGACATTATAAAAAGGCTTAATGACTTTTAAGGGCAAAGAGTAATCGACAACACGAGTTTGTTTAAAAGTTTTTTGATTCCACAAACCATACAGACCAACAATTTGATTATTCTGGTCATACATGAGATAAAAATCATTGATATTCATGCCCAACCAAAAGGGATGATTCGATTCCACCAAACCTGAAAAATCATAATTCGGTAAAAAATTATAATGCTGTTTCATCGTCAAGATAAATGCATTGGCTTCATTTATATGGCTCGCATTCATTTGCTGAAAACGATATTGTTTAAACTGTGCTGGTTTCTGCGCTTGTGACACCGTAAAGGTACGAATATCATCATAATGAAACGGTTCGGGAAAACCTTTACGCACATTATGCAAAATATTACATGCGACGGTGTTATCTTCTAAAACCACACTTTCAAAAATAGTATCCAGTGGAATTTCATCATAGACATAGTCCATCAGTAGACGCAGCACTTTATTGCCGCGGTGCTTAGGATGCATGCGCAAATCCGCAACATAACGCAATAAGTCTGCTTGACCATTGATAAAACAATAGCGCCAACCGAGATTCATCATACCGACCACTTGTGCCGGATTTTCCTCCGGTACAACCAACTTGATATCTGGACAATTATACTGTGCATGACTGGCACTGAGATAACTTGGATAACGCTCAAAAGCCCAAGTCATACCATTGCTTGGCATGGTTTCCGCAATCAATTGCACCAGTTGCTCATCATCTGCCGCAGTGGCGGAACGTACCAGAAAATTAGGTTCATTTTTCGAGCGATAAATTTGGCTGTCATTGTCGTTTTGTGCATACAATACGTTTAAACTCATATAGTTTTACTCAAATATACTTAAATTATTTTTGTTTTCATTTTTTTCAAAGGTTCAGGTTTAATATTCCCTTCGATCATTCCATTATGCATTGCTAAGGTTTTATAGTAATACCAAGCATCATCTACATGTTTCACCTCAGGTTCATCTAACTGACCTAAATTTCGTGCCAATTCATAATGAAAATTTTCTTTTAATAATTCATCTAATTCTGCTGCTGAAGGTTGTTTGGCTAAATTACCTTCACTTAATAAGACATAGTGAGGTTTTTTAATTTCACAAAACTCAATCCCTAACAAACTTACCGGGACATAATCCTCTTGTTGGAATGCGGCTAATACTTTTTGTGCGGTTATTTGATCAATTTTTTCCCCCACCAAATCGACCGTCATTTTTCGTCCTAAAAACAAAAAGCATGGGACTTTCTCATAAAAACCGGTCACTTCAAGTTCATCATCAATCACATACCTGATCAGTCCAGAACCCGTAGTAATAACAGGACTCACAATATCACCCTGTTTAAGTCCCCATGAAGGTACGGTTTGACCACTTTCTACATTCAAAAATTCATAAAAATGTGACTGATAGCTAAGTGGATAACGATTATTAAAAGGAATTGTGACTACGCCTTCTGTTGCCCATAAGCCCTTCCCCTCAAAAGCAACATTCGCTACACGATCTTGTAAATGTTTGGCCCAGCGTTCAGCACTTGCTGTATCCCAACTGGAAATCAACGTCAATTTAGACCAAAGGTTTGTCCAAGCGGTTGGGTCTTTTAAATCTAAGCGTTGTAATTTATAACTTTGCTCTGAGGATTGTGGTGCTTCTAAATAATCCAGACTGCGATGTTTCCATTGCCCCGTTCTCAGCACTTTCACAATTTCATTTTGATTCTGTTCAATCACGTCCAATAATTGCAGTGCAAAAGTTGGACTCCACACTGAAATCATACCTAGATTTTTATCTGCAACCAAAAACACAGCGGTTGCAAACATCGCATCTTCTGCTGAAGCTGCTAAAGCAATTTCAGCCGGCACAGATTGAGTAATTTTACTTAAAACACGTTTCGAAACATTGAGTAATGCACTGTCATCGTTGAGATTACTGTTTTCTAAAAGTTTACGCTGGCTTTCTGGCAACCATGACACCGACCAATAATGAGTTGAATTTTTTAATTGTGGATATTCACGATATAAATTAGTGAGCCATAAACCAATAGCTTCATCTAATTCATTTAAAAAACTTTGCGTATAGGGAATAAATTTCAGCGCTTCGCTTGAACCACTGGTGGGTTGAAAGCGAATAATTTTTCCCGCCCCCAAACAGTTTTTGCCACTTTGGCGAGACTGTTCAATTTTTCCTTTCCAATGGCTATAACGGGTGAGTGGATATTTTTCTACAAACTGTTCATAACTCAGACTTTGCGAAGTATGCTGCTTTAAAAACTGATCCAACTTTTGACGTTGTACCGTTTCTAAATCATTCGCTTGCTGCCGATAACGCTGAAAGGCTTTTCGGCAGGCGAATTCCAGTATTTGATGTGAAGCTGACAGCAGCAATCCCATAGTTACGCCACCTTAGAATCTGAATCCGAAGCAATATGTAATGGACGCTTTTGTGGCATTTGGCTTTCTACTTTGCCAACACTCATATTTTTGCTCATGAAGCGGCTAATAAAGCGATATAAATCGCTCCAACGTAGTTCACCAATACAGGGTAATTCTGTCCCTTCCACCCATGTTGGATTTTTTGCTTCAAAGAATGCGATCTTGGTATTTTTCTCGCGTAATTCTTTGGTAATTGGTGCAACGTCTGCTTTTAAAGGTTGATAATCTTCACCGAAATTCAGTAGCCCTGAGGATTTATCATAATATTCGGCAAAATATTGTCGGCAATAGGAATCGACATAATCTTGTAAATGCGAATTTTTTTCACCATAGTGCGGATAATAACTGTAGTAATTATTCGCCAGCAACAAATAGGTTTTAAAGCCTTTAGAAATCAGGATCCAGTAGATTGGCGTAAGTGGATAACGCATTTTAAAGCTGACAATATAACGGTACATGGCACGCGTTAAAGCACGATTTCCCCAATAAGCTTGCTCAATAATCGTGTCACCGCTAAAAAAGGCATGGCGAGCTTTGCCATTGACCACGAAGTCACGTTCCATCACTGTGGAGAAGCCGACGATTTGTTTATTTTTAGGCTCGATAATAAAGAAAACACCAGTTTTTTCTAAAAAATCACGTTCAAAAATTTCATAACGGGTATTGGCATAATATTTTTGGTAAATATCATACATACGCTTGATTTCTTGTATTGTCACATTACCGGTATGTTTATACTGACTATACGGCTCCTTTTTCAATTGCCGTAAAAGCTTAAATTCCAACATAGTTTTTATCCCTTCCACTTGCTATCCAGCAAGCGCTTTTTTTTGTTTTTTATAAAGCCATGATCTACACATCCAAGTTGTAGATTCAAATGCAATAGTAGAACTATGAATTGATAAATTGCAATTAGCTTTACGTATCTAAACAATAAATACGACAAACGTAAAAATTAAAAACCCAGCCGAGGCTAGGTTTTTTTTATCTTTTAATTTAAGCAAGTGATTAACTTAATTTCATTTTTTCAAACTCAAGATGACCATTTTCAGCTTTAATCAAAATCGTGTCACCGGGTAGAAAATCCCCGCTCAAGATTTTTTGGGCCAATGTATTTTCAACCTGCTGTTGAATTGCACGTTTCAATGGTCGCGCACCGTACACAGGATCAAAACCAGCATCAATCAATTGATCAAAGGCACTATCATCCACAGAAAGGCGCATGTCTTTTTCACTTAAACGTGTACGCAAGCGATTCAACTGAATATCTGCAATGCCACGAATTTGTGCTTTTTTCAGTGAATGGAACACCACCAGCTCATCAATACGGTTAATGAATTCTGGACGGAAGTGTTGAGAAACAGCACTCATTACCACTGTACGAACTTCATCATCAGTTGCATTGTCACCTAATTCGCGTACATCCTGCGAACCTAGATTAGACGTTAAGACGATGACTGTATTTTTAAAATCAACCACACGCCCTTGAGAGTCAGTTAAACGTCCATCATCAAGAACTTGCAGTAAGATGTTAAACACATCTGGATGCGCTTTTTCTACTTCATCAAACAACACCACACTATAAGGTTTACGACGCACCGCTTCGGTTAATACACCACCTTCTTCATAACCCACATATCCTGGAGGTGCACCGACCAAACGGCTAACCGAATGTTTTTCCATGAATTCACTCATGTCGATACGAACCATGGCATCATCACTGTCAAACAAGAAGTTTGCCAAGGCTTTGGTCAATTCAGTTTTACCCACACCGGTTGGTCCAAGGAACAAGAATGAACCACTTGGACGATTCGGATCAGATAAGCCTGCGCGTGAACGACGCACCGCATTGGATACAGCAACCACCGCTTCATCTTGTCCAACTACACGATTATGTAAAAAATCTTCCATTTGAAGCAGTTTTTCACGTTCGCCTTGCAGCATTTTCGCCACTGGAATACCGGTTGCAGCACTAACCACTTCCGCAATTTCATTCTCAGTCACTTTGGTACGAATGAGTTTTGGCTCTTCATTACTTTCTTCAGCAACTTCTTCAGTTTCCAGACGTTTTTGCAATTCAGGAATCACCCCATATTGCAAACGGCTTGCTTCTGCCAAATCCCCTTCACGTTGTGCTTTTTCAAAAGCAGTACGCGCTTTATCCAATTCGACTTGCGCCTGACTTGTACCTTCAACCAGCCTTTTCTCAGCGATCCACTGTTCTTCCAAATCACTATATTCACGTTGAACTTCTTCGATTTGTTTTTCCAAGTGTGACACTTCAGCTTTACTGACTGAATCAGCATCTTGTTTCACCGCTTCCAGTTGCATTTTCAACTGGATTAAACGACGGTCCAAACGATCGAGTGGCTCAGGTTTCGAGTCAATTTCCATTTTGATTCGTGAAGCTGCTTCATCAATCAAATCAATGGCTTTATCGGGTAATTGACGGTCTGTAATATAACGATGTGACATTTTCGCAGCAGCAATAATGGCCGAATCTAGAATCTGCACACCATGATGGGTTGCGTACTTTTCTTTCAAACCACGTAAAATTGCAATAGTATCTTCAACACTCGGTTCATCGACCAATACTTTCTGGAAACGACGTTCCAGCGCGGCGTCTTTTTCGATAAATTGACGATATTCATCTAGCGTTGTTGCACCTACGCAATGCAGCTCACCACGTGCTAATGCAGGTTTCAGCATATTGCCTGCATCCATGGCACCTTCACCCTTACCGGCACCGACAAGGGTATGCAACTCGTCAATAAAGAGAATGATTTCGCCTTCATATTTAGCCAGATCTTTCAGGACGGCTTTCAATCGCTCTTCAAACTCGCCACGATATTTTGCACCTGCAAGTAATGAGCCCAAATCTAAAGATAAAACGCGTTTACCTTTTAAGCCTTCTGGCACTTCTCCATTGACAATTCGTTGTGCTAAACCTTCTACAATTGCAGTTTTACCAACACCTGGCTCACCAATCAGTACCGGGTTATTTTTGGTACGACGTGACAGAACTTGAATGGTGCGACGAATTTCTTCATCTCGCCCAATCACGGGATCCAATTTGCCTGACATGGCACGTTCAGTTAAATCAATGGTGTATTTATTGAGTGAATCACGTTGATCTTCGTGGGTATTACTCATGACTTTTTCACCACCTCGAATATTTTCAATTGCTTTGCGTAAGCCTGCAGATGTCACACCTACATTATTCAGTAAAGTTTTGGTTGCACCGGTTTCCGCTAAAGCGAGCAACACCCAATCAGTCGATAAAAATTCATCCCCGGCTTTTTGTGCATAGCTGTCTGCCAAATTTAAAGCACGTACTGCTTCAGGATTAAGATTAATATCTCCAGTGGGATTGGCAATGGTAGGTGCATCATTCAATGCTTGTTGTAGCTTAGTCTGAAGATCTCGTAGATTTGCCCCGGCTTGTTGTAACAAGCTGATATTAGCGGGCTCCTGCAAGAGCACCGATAAAATATGAATACCTTCGATAGAGGTATTGTCTTTACCCATTGCTATAGATTGAGCATCTGATAAAGCTTGCTGCAGGCGATTTGTAAATTTTTCAAAACGCATTCTTATTTTCCTCACAACAAATTTTGTATTTGGATAATAGATGGGAATGCTTTGATATTTTTCAACACATTTTTTTAAAAAATATTTTAAATTTCAAAGACTAAATAAACAAAAATAAAACATAAAGTTTAGTTATAATATGGGTATGTCTTTCGCTTTTTTCAAGCTAAATTTAGTATCTTGTGTATTAAATTCTATTCAAAATATATTTCATCACAATGTTTGGTTAACATAAGGGATTACTCTGCCTATGTAGCTGTGAAATTTTAAAACTATATATTTGCTTTTAGTTTATATACGAATTTAATTTGATTGATCAAAATTTTGATTCAGTAAAAGATTAGAGATTTAATTTTGATCAAATAAGAAGTGAAATAATGAAATCAGTTTTTAAAATTTTGCATTAGCATTGCACTGATTATATTTTATTAAATAATTTTAAGTTTTATTGTTCATAAAAAATGGCAATTCACCTGGAATTGCCATTAATTTTTTTATTATGCAGCTTCAATAATTTCAAAATCGTGGGTAATTTCAACACCACCATCAGATAACATTTTGCTTGCTGAACAGTATTTTTCAGCAGAAAGTTCAACCGCTTTAGCAACCTGTTTTTCTTTCACAGCTTTACCGGTCACGACAAAGTGTAAATGAATTTTGGTAAACACCGCAGGAATTGTATCAGCACGATCCGCTTTTAACTGACATGTTACCCCTGTCACATCTTGACGTGATTTCTTTAAAATAGTCACAATATCGAAGGAAGCACACCCACCAAGTCCCATTAATATCAGCTCCATGGGACGTGGACCACGGTTTTCACCACCATATGCCTCAGCACCATCCATGACAATCTGATGACCACTTTCTGATTTTGCTTCAAAAGCAACATTCTCTAGCCAATGTACGCTTGTTTGCATTGCAACTACCTGAAAAAAGCTATAAATTTACGAAGTACCTGTACACTAACATAAATTGAGTTGATAAGGAATTTCATCTCTTCTATGTGACAAGTTCATTTTAGGTCTGTGCGATCTATTACTTATCCATATTCGGAACCGTTAGCATGACTGCAAGCTTTTCACAACTTAGTACCGACGCACTTTCTCCTGGTCAACTACCAGAGTCAGTCAAAGCATTATTAAAACGTGCATATATTAATCGCTATCCAAAACGTACTGCAATTATCGACGCAGGCACTGAATCAAAATCACTTTATTTAATTTTAAAAGGTTCAGTATCCATTATTTTACGTGAAGATGATGAACGTGAAATTGTGGTTGCGTATTTGAATGCGGGAGACTTTTTTGGGGAAATGGGTCTCTTTGAAGCAAATCCACAACGTACTGCGGAAGTCCGTACACGTGACGTCTGTGAAATTGCTGAAATTACCTATGATAACTTCCACGAGTTAAGTAAGCAGTATCCAGATCTGAGCTATGCTGTATTTGCTCAACTTGTTCGTCGCTTAAAAAATACAACACGTAAAGTGACTGACCTGGCATTTATTGATGTCTCTGGCCGTATTGCGCGTTGCTTAATCGACCTTTCTTCTCAACCAGAAGCCATGATTTTACCAAATGGCCGACAAATCCGTATTACGCGTCAAGAAATTGGCCGTATCGTTGGTTGTTCTCGTGAAATGGTGGGTCGCGTTTTAAAAACGCTTGAAGAACAAGGCATGATCGAAACTGATGGTAAAGCCATTCTTATTTTTGATGTGTCAACTGAAGATGCAAATGTAGCTGTAGATGAGCTTGCAGACGAAGAATAAGTTTTTACTCTTTAGTACTCATAAAAAAAAAGCAAATCTTAGGGTTTGCTTTTTTTATGCATCATTTCTTATTAACATCCTTTTGTAAATTTTATGACAACTTTAAAACTATTCATGATTTAACGCTGATCAAAAAATCAGGTAGCCTTAAGTCATTTAAAATTTCATGATAAAAATTCAAGGATCAAGCGCTATGCAACTCAAACCTTTAGCCAATACTGGAATTCTGGTTCCTGAAATTTGTTTAGGCACCATGACTTTTGGTGAACAAAATACTCAGGCAGAGGCTTTTCAACAACTTGAATATGCTTTAGATCAAGGTCTGTTTTTTTGGGACACAGCTGAAATGTATCCTGTGCCACCAAAACCTGAAACTCAAGGGGCAACCGAAACCATCTTGGGTAATTGGATTGCAGAGCATGGCAAACGAGATCAGCTTTTTATTGCCTCAAAAATAGCAGGTCCCTCACAAGGCGGTAGCCACATCCGTGATGGGCAAACTCGCTTTACAGCTGCAGAGATTAGCTCAGCCATAGATGGTTCCTTAAAACGCTTGCAAAGCGATTATATCGACCTATATCAACTGCATTGGCCACAACGTCCAACCAATTTCTTTGGCAAGCTCGGTTATGGCAATACTGAAGCCCATCAAGATACAGAAATCACCGCTTTAGAAGAAACCTTAAGCGCTTTAAGTGACGAAATTAAAAAAGGCCGTATTCGCTATATTGGCCTGTCCAATGAAACTCCTTGGGGAACCTTAAAGTTTTTGCATTTGGCTGAAAAATTAGGCTTGGAAAAATTTGTCAGTGTGCAAAATCCATATAACCTGTTAAACCGTACCTATGAAATTGGCATGTCAGAAATTGCCCATTATGAAAATGTAGGACTGCTTGCTTATTCACCTTTAGCTTTTGGTTATTTGACTGGAAAATTCCGTCATGGTGCACATCCTGCAAATGCACGCGTCACACTTTTTTCTCGTTTTAGCCGCTATAGCAATCCAGAGAGCGAATGGGCAACCGAACAATATGCTCAACTTGCTGAACGACATGGTTTAACCCTGACACAATTGTCCTTGGCATTTATCAAACAGCAGTTCTTTGTGACCAGTACCATTATTGGTGCAACCAACCTAGATCAACTTAAAGAAAATATCCAGGCGTTTGAAATTGATTTATCTACAGAAATTCTACAAGGTATTGAGGATATTCATCACCAACAGCCTAACCCTGCCCCATAAGTGTATATCTCCTTCCCCCTTAGGGATGAGGAATATATTCCATAAGAGGGATAAAGGTATAAAAATTAAAAAAGGATGCTGATCGCATCCTTTTTTTATTAAGCTAACTACCCATTAGCGTCTGTTATAAATCGCTTGAGCTGCTGGCAAGTTTTTACGCATTGCTTCAATACGCTGGCCATTTGAAGGGTGAGTAGACAAGAATGATGCACCACCTGCACCTTCCAGTTTATTCATTTTTTCCCAAAGGGTAATGGCTGCTTGTGGGTTATAACCTGCACGCGCCATGAGCATTAAACCACCTTGGTCGGCACGACTTTCCAGACTACGTGAAAAAGGTAAACCTACGCCGACTTGGGCACCCAACTGCGCCGCAGCAGTACCCAACTGCCCCACATTACTTCCAGCAGCACTTAGACCAATGTTTAAAGCCAAGTCAGTTAATGCTTGTTGACCAATTTTATTTTTAGAGTGTTCCTCTAAAGCATGCACCATTTCGTGCCCCATGACTGCCGCAATTTCTGCATCCGTCAGGTTCAATTTATTCACGATACCGGTATAGAACACCACTTTACCACCGGGTGCCACATACGCATTTATCTGATCTGATTTTAGAACAGCCAGTTTCCAGTCAAATTTTTGGCCAGTCTGATTGATTTGATCGCCATAAGGTTTTAAACGCATAAATACAGAATTAATGCGTTTATAAGTCGTTGAAGATGTATCTAAAGTTTTATTTGCACTCGCTTCCTGAACGGTTTTATTAAAGCCTTGTGCCGCTGTTACATTTAATGTCGATGAATCTGCCCCGGCCATTTCTGCTACAGTCGTACAGCCTGAAATAGTGATCACACTAGCCGCACACAAACTTAAAACGAGTTTGCTCTTCATTATAATAATCTCCACCTTGAAAACAGATATCAGTTTTAGACAGATTATAGGGAATCATGAATAAGCTTTAAATTATTATTCCCTCCATATTCATATTATTTATGTAACTGTGTCTATTTAACAAACTGAAAAATAAGCCAATAAATAAGACATAAGCCATTCAAAACCAAATACCCTTGGCACAGGGGTTTAATTTTCTGTTCAAGCTGCTCATTTTTTCTTTTAAAAAATAAAATAGCATTTTGAATGAGAATTAATGGAACTAGAATGCAGGCAATAATCACACTTAAACCAATAAATGCCGTATAGATAATATTTGGATCTTGCGTTTGTGCCTGAATAATCAGCATCGCAATGGTAGGTGCACCACCCATGGCAAATAATAAGGAATAAAAAATCGTTCCTGAAATATTCTTATGCATCCCGCACAACCTTTCATTTATCTTATGTTTGGTATTCTAACAAGTGCCAGTTATTTAAACAGTATTCTCTGATGCAACTTTAGTCTGGGCAAAATTTTCTCCCCATATATTCTCTTAGTCCATTATCAAAATAGTGAACATAAAAAAAGCCCCGCAAATCGCGAGGCCTTTTTATCATCGTTATATCAACTTAAATTAAGCATCAAACGGATGACGTAAAACAATGGTTTCTTCACGGTCTGGACCAGTCGAAATAATATCGATTGGGCATTCGATCAATTGCTCAAGACGTTTAACATAGTTAAGCGCAGCTTGTGGTAATTGTTCTAATGTTTTAGCACCGAAAGTAGACTCAGACCAACCTGGCATAGTTTCGTAGATTGGTTTTAAAGATTCGAATGCAAGCGCATCAGAAGAACCGACACAACCCGAATCTGCAGCTTCATAACCTACACAGATTTTCACTTCTTCTAAACCGTCAAGAACGTCAAGTTTAGTTAAGCAAATACCTGAAAGTGAGTTTACATCTACTGAACGGCGAAGAATTTCAGCATCGAACCAACCGCAACGACGTTGACGACCAGTTGAAGCACCAAATTCTGAACCTACAGTTCCGAGATGTTTACCAATCGCATCACCAACATCGTTCGCAGCATCGTAAACAAGTTCAGTTGGGAACGGACCAGCACCTACACGAGTTGTGTACGCTTTAGTAATACCCAATACATAGTCAAGGTGCAAAGGACCAAGACCTGAACCCGAGCTTACGCCACCAGCAGTAGTGTTTGAAGAAGTGACATACGGATATGTACCGTGGTCTACATCAAGAAGTGAACCTTGCGCGCCTTCAAACATGATGTTGTCACCGTTTTTACGGTAATTGTGCAATTCCGTAGTTACGTCCACAACCAGTGGAGCAACGACTTCACGCCATTGGTCGCAAAGTGCAAGCACATCTTCTAATTTAACTGCTTCAACACCGTAGTATTGAGTTAACTGGAAGTTATGGTAATCCAGAAGTTCAACAAGCTGAGCTTTAAGATGTTCACCACCACGAACCAGGTCAGCAACACGGATTGCACGGCGTGCAACTTTATCTTCATACGCTGGACCAATACCACGACCTGTGGTACCGATTTTCGCATTACCACGTTTCTTCTCACGCGCTTGGTCAAGTGCAATGTGGTTCGGCAAAATTAACGGACAGTTTGGAGAGATGCGTAGACGTTCTTTAACCGGAACACCTTCTTTTTCAAGAATATCCATCTCTTTGATGAGCGCTTCAGGAGAAAGAACAACACCGTTACCAATTAAGCACAATACGTTTTCACGTAAAATACCAGATGGAATGAGGTGTAATACAGTTTTCTTACCACCAACCACGAGTGTATGACCAGCGTTATGTCCGCCTTGGTAACGAACTACCGCAGCCGCTTGATCTGTGAGCAGGTCAACGATTTTACCTTTACCTTCGTCGCCCCATTGGGTACCAAGTACCACAACATTCTTGCCCATAATAGCCTCATTGCATCATGCTGTTAAAATTGAAAACTTGAATTGGTGACTTGAAACCAATTCACGTCATTAAATCTTTTCGACTTTCCACTCACCTGCCACATTCACCAATTGGTGAGTTGCATGCGGTACCGAGTTTAAACTGTCATTTCCAAGTAATTGAATTACACTAAAGCCTTGTGTACGTGCATTTGAAATTGCTTTAAGCAAATCTGCATCCGTACCTTTAGGTGCAACAACCACATTTAAATCTTTAAATTGACCTGTGCTTAACGCATATAAGTCGCACGAAAAACCAGTGGCAGGACGCGCACGACCAAAATGTTCGCCAATGCCGTCATAGCGACCACCTTGAGCCAGTGGAGCCGCACGGTTTGGTGCATACACTGCATACATTAAACCAGTGTGATAATGGTATGAACGTAATTCTACAACATCTATACCAATATGCAGATTTGGCCAACGTGACTGAATTTCGATTTGAGTCGTTTTCAAGGCATCAAAGGCTTGCTTGAATGCTTCATCCTCGAAAATTTCAGCACTTAAATTGGCTTGTAATGCATCCAGATCACTTGAATAGCGACCTAGTGTATAAAAATCTGCACCAAATTTTAATTCTTGTGTAAATTCAGCAAGTTCAGGTAATGCTTTACGTTGATAAAGGTCAGAAAGATGACTTTCCACAGCCTTTGTCAAACCCGCATGTTTCACTAAACTACGGAACAAACCGACATGCCCTAAATCTAGATGGATCCCTTCTGCCAAGCCTGCTTTTTCAATCAAGCCGAGCATGACATCAACCATTTCGACATCAGCATCAATACTGTCCGAACCAAATAGCTCTGCACCTAATTGCAGTGGTGCACGTGTGGTATTAAACCCTTGTGGTTTCGTATGTAAAACCGTTCCTGCATAGCAGTAACGAGCCACACCATCTACTGGATGTACATGCGCATCAATACGAGCCACTTGTGGTGTCATATCGGCACGCACACCAAGTAAACGACCGGATAACTGGTCGATGACTTTAAAAGTGGCTAAGTCTAAATCTTGATTCGATTCTGAAAGAGAAGATAGAGATTCGATGTATTCGATAAATGGCGTGTACACCAATTGATAACCTCGAGATGCGAGGAAATCTAGTGCGTCACGACGCAAAGTTTCAATCACTTGCGCCTGTTCTGGTAATACATCAGCTACACCATCAGGTAATAACCATGTCTCTGAAATGGGCATGTTGTAAACCTAAATTCTGTCAGAGCGGAAGTTATCCGCATAAAAAAATCGGGAGCACACCCGATTTCTCCTAGTCTAGCACGATAGTTTTGGCTGTGCACCTGACTTTTTCACAAAAACCAGCGGAATACTTATTGTTTAATCAGACAAAAATCGCCCGATTCGATTAAAGCGCCCATACAGTTTAAATATGATACTAAATCAGTCCATGATTAGGTTAATGGCAATTCTGTAGTCTGCTTAATCTTCTGCAATGGAATTTCAGTTTTTACATTTTGCAGCCCTGAAATTTTGTTTAGATGATGAATCTGAAACTTACGGTACGCATCCAGATCAGCCACCACAATCCGTAAAAAGAAGTCACAATCCCCTGCCATTAACTGACATTCTACAACTTCTGGCATATCCTGGATCGCATCTACAAACTGGTCGACTGTTTCGGCATCCTGACTTTTCAACCAGATACGAGCAAAAACCGTTAAGCCCAAATTAACTTTAGTGGAATCAACTAAAGCCACATATTTTTCAATAATGCCATCATCTTCTAACTGTTTTACGCGACGTAAACATGGTGAGGGAGACAATCCAATCACTTGCGCCAATTCATTATTTTGCAACTTTCCATTTTGCTGTAAGGCTTTCAATATACGTTTATCAACTTAATCCATTTCGACCCACCAAAGAATTTAATTTCAAATTAATCATCATTGTTAATTTTTAATGCTCAATTAAACCTAAATCAAGCTAATTTAAGCGAAAAATTCCACTCTAACCCTTATAAAATACCATTCTTAAAAAACAAACCTTCTCTACTCAGGTAAAACCGCATGTTGACGTTAAAAAACACCGTTCAAGATTCAACCTATACAAATGAGTATGTTGAATTTAAGCGTGGTGTTAAAACGTCTATCCCTCTGCTGCTGGGTATTATTCCATTTGCACTGGTACTAGGTGCTCAAGCCACCCAGAAAGGCTTTTCATTGCTTGAAGTTCCTTTACTCACAGGACTGAACTTCGCTGGCGGTTCGGAATTTGCCATTCTGGAAGTCTGGACCAACCCACCTAATATTTTAATGCTGATATTTATTACCTTTTTAGTCAACAGCAGACACTTATTAATGGGTGCAAGCTTGGTGCCTTATTTGCGTCATTTACCCAATAAAAAGGTTTTTCCTGCGCTGTTTTTTATGGTCGATGAAAGTTGGGCCGTCAGTCTAGCCGACGCGCAAAAGAGACAGTCTGTCTGGGGTTACCAACAGGCTTTCTGCATGCCATTTTATGCAGGCTTATGTTTTGCCTTGTATATCATGTGGGTCGGTTTTACCAGCTTAGGCGCAATCATTGGCCCGGTTCTGGGTGACGTTTCTCGTCTCGGTTTTGATATGGCATTCCCTGCGGTATTTTTAGTGTTATTGCGTAGCATGTGGAAAGGTGTTCGCGCAGCTCGCCCATGGCTAGTCAGTTTAATCACTGCGGCTTTGGCTTATTTATATTTACCGCAAGGCTGGTATGTACCGATCGGTGCAATCTCGGGAATAGCATCTGCGTTCTTTTTAATGGAAGATGAATAATGATTCACTCCGCAACGTTTCTTGCTATTATTTTTATTGCAGCGACAACCTACCTTACGCGTATTTTGGGCTATGTATTACTGAAAAACAAAACTTTAACAAATCGCCAGAAACGCATTTTAGAGGTTGTTCCCGGTTGTGTGCTTATTTCTGTGATTGCACCTTATTTTATCAAGGACAACCCTGCCGACCTGCTTGCAATTGTGATTACCCTAATAGCAGCTTCACGTTTTTCATTACTGCCTACAGTTTTGATTAGCATGACATCTGCTGCTATTTTAAGGCTGGTGATTCTTTAGATCCTAACAAGGATAAGTTATATGGATGGTCTGTCCGAGGAATTGACCGCCTTTGCTAATAACCCAACCAATTCAGCATTTTGCAACTCGACTTGACTGAGTTTATTGGTGGTTTTATCGAGTACTTGTTGCTGAATATGCATTTTTTTTGCCAAGTCCTGCATAATTTCCAAGGTTTTTTTCAAGTTCTCTTCCAAATGAATCACTTTTTCTTCTAATTGTTGCTTCATCTGAATATCACTGACCGCCTCATTTTGATTTGAAAACTGTGCCCAAATCAAAAAAATCACTGCTATGGCTAATAGCAGAATAAAACTCCATATAAATATCAACATAGGACTGATGCTCTTATTTTATTTAGTTATTATTCAATATCATGGTGGATTAATGAAGTGAATTTTTTTAAAAGCTTGATTTAAGTAATCTGATTTATTTAAAAATTACTAAAAAAGCTCAACTTTTTCACAGACACATTGAAAAACCATTTCATTTTTTACAGATCAATTTTTTTCAAGCTAAAGTTTATATTTATTGATCTATTTAATTCGACTAAAACACCATTTTATCAGTGTTTGATGCTATCAATTTATTAAGTTTTGTTCTAATTTCGAAGCCTCATCGTTATTAACCTTGTTATTTACGATTCGAACATCGTCATCCCAAAATAATGGATCAATGAGACACTTTGTTTAAAGCATCTCATAGTATCAAAATATTCAGAACAACGAGGATTACCCTCTAATCTTTTTTAGCCATCTGAATTTTATGATGTAAATGACTCACATAAATCCAGCAGACGATTGGCATAACCCCACTCGTTATCATACCAGGCAAATACTTTGGCCTGATGTCCAACCACCATGGTTTGGCTTAAATCCACAATTAAAGAATAAGGCGAGTGATTAAAATCAGATGACACCAAAGGTTCATCGGTCACATCCATAATTTCAGCATAATCATGCCGTGCTGACTTGACCAAGACTTCATTAATTTTATGCACTGTTACATGCGATTGAGCCACAAAAGTTAAATCAATGGCAGCGACATTAATGGTGGGTACACGAATGGAATAACCATCAATCCGGTCTTCCATTTTTGGCATCACACGTTTTAATGCAGCCAATGCTGAAGATGTGGTGGGAATAATGTTTTGCCCCGAAGCACGGGCACGACGCAGGTCACGATGCGCATGATCCAGTACCGACTGATCAGCCGTTACCGCATGAATTTCAGTCATCAAAGCGGTATCAATTCCAAAAGCATCATCAATGATTTTAACTAAAGGAACCAAGGCTTGTGTGGTACAAGATACACTGGAAATAATTTGATCAGTGTCTTTAACTTCATAATGGTTTACGCCATAAACAATCGCAGCATCCACACTGTCAAAAGGTGCAGCACCAATAATGACGCGTTTCACCCCTGCGGTAATATGTTTGGTTGCCGCTTCACGTGAACGGAACAAGCCGGTACATTCAAGTACCACATCAATATTTAAATTATTCCAAGGCAAGAGTTCAGGCTGTTGCTGGCAGAATACCTGTACTTTTAATTGCGCAAAACCGGCTGAAATATGCAAAAAAATCTGTTCATTTTCAAGCAACACCTCGACCTTGCCTTTAAAGCGTCCATGAGTAGTATCGTATTTAAATAAATGAACTAAAGTCTCTACCTCTGCAACATCATTAATCGCCACAATGTCAAAATGAAAATCTTTGGGATTTTCAAACCAAGCACGTAATACATTGCGACCAATTCGCCCGAAACCATTAATGGCTACTCGTTGCATCAGATATCCTTAACTCTTGGGTAGATGTAAACACGTGCCTATGTTAATGGATTTTAATCAAATACCAATACCATTTCTGTACATCAATTTATGAAATATGGTTGTGTTAATCATTCCCTATCCCACTTGTCCCATTTATTTCAAACCAGATCATCGCCAATTCTTGCGATATAAAAATATTCACTCCATCCTTGATGAAATTTTAAAAATAAGACCAAGCTTTAAATTGAGGTAGAGATTTCTCTCAATATGCAGATATAGTGATTACACAGAATTGTCATTAATTCGCCTTAAAGTGATTGGTGCATGAGGGTTTTTCCGTTATAATTTGGCGTTTTAAAATTTTAAGCCCAGTGTGCTGAAGCAGTTCATTTTGCATAAAAATGCTCGGTACACTACTCGCCAATACGAAATATGGAGTGACTTGGTTGTGAGTACTCGTTTTATGACATCAGCTGAAATTCGTGAAGCATTTTTGCGTTACTTTGAATCGCAAGGGCATACACGTGTCGCGTCGAGTTCACTTGTACCCGCCAATGACCCGACTTTATTGTTTACCAATGCCGGGATGAACCAGTTTAAAGACTGCTTCCTGGGTTTGGAAAAACGTGATTATGTTCGCGCAACATCTTCACAAAAATGTGTACGTGCCGGTGGTAAACACAACGACTTGGACAACGTCGGTTATACCGCACGTCACCATACATTCTTTGAAATGTTAGGTAACTTTTCATTTGGTGATTATTTTAAACGTGATGCGATCAAATTTGCCTGGGACTTTTTGACTGGCGACGAATGGCTGGCACTTCCTAAAGATAAACTCTACGCCACTGTTTACCATACCGATGATGAAGCCTTTGACATCTGGAACAAGGAAATTGGTCTAGATGCCAGCCGTATTATCCGCATTGGCGATAACAAAGGCGGTCAATACGCATCAGACAACTTCTGGGCGATGGGCGACACGGGTCCTTGCGGTCCATGTTCTGAAATCTTCTTTGACCATGGCGATCATATCTGGGGTGGTTTGCCGGGCACACCTGAAGAAGATGGCGACCGTTTCATTGAAATCTGGAACAACGTATTCATGCAGTTTAACCGTACTGCGGATGGTGTATTGCAGCCTCTTCCAGCGCCTTCTGTAGATACAGGTATGGGCTTGGAACGTATTTCTGCAGTTTTACAACATGTAAACTCAAACTACGAAATCGATTTATTCCAACACCTACTCAAATCAGCTGCAGAAATTATTGGCATGGATACCACTGCCATTGAAGCTGAAGCTGCTGCAAATAACAAACCCGTTGAATACCCTGCATCTTTAAAAGTTGTTGCTGACCATGCACGTTCATGCTGCTTCCTGATTGCTGACGGTGTAAACCCTTCAAACGAAGGTCGTGGTTATGTACTTCGTCGTATCATTCGTCGTGCGGTTCGTCACGGCAACAAATTGGGTGCGACCGGTTCATTCTTCCACAAAATGTTGCAACCACTCATCGAAGTGATGGGCGAAGCTTATCCTGAACTTGCAGCGCAACAAGCACGTATCGAAGCACAATTACTGAAAGAAGAAGAGCAATTTGCAAAAACTTTAGAGCAAGGTTTGAAATTGCTTGAAGGTGAATTGGCTAACTTAAAAGGCAAGGTGATTCCGGGTGAAACCGTATTTAAACTGTATGACACGTATGGTTTCCCGACTGACTTAACCGCTGACATCGCGCGTGAACGTGATTTAAGCATTGATGAAGCTGGCTTTGAAGTAGAGATGGCTGCACAGCGGCAGCGTGCACGTGACGCAGGTAAATTCGCAATTGATTACAACTCGATTGTAAACGTCGACAGCGAAACTCAATTCGAAGGCTATGACGCAACTCAAGGTGATGGTCAAATTGTTGCAATCTATAAAGATGGCGAACAAGTTGAAGAAGTGGTTGAAGGCGATGAAGCTTTAATCGTACTCAACCAGACCCCTTTCTATGCAGAAAGCGGTGGTCAAATCGGTGATACAGGGATCTTCAGAAACGAGACCGGTATTTTCGAAGTTCAAGATACCAAAAAATCTGGTGGTGCATTCGTTCATCAAGGTATCGTGACCATGGGTAGCTTAAAAGCTTCTCAAAGCGTTGAAGCTACTGTTAAAGCCGACATTCGTGCTGCAACTGCGCGCAACCACTCTGCAACTCACCTTTTACATGCTGCCCTACGTCAAGTTTTAGGTTCGCATGTACAACAAAAAGGTTCACTGGTTGCAAGCGACATCCTGCGTTTTGACTTTGCCAATGACCAACCGGTGTCATTTGAACAACTTCAAGAAGTTGAACGTATTGTTAACCGCGAAGTGATTGCCAACACTGCTGTATCTACTGAACTTCTAGACATCGAATCTGCCAAAGAAAAAGGCGCGATGATGTTGTTCGGTGAAAAATATGGTGATGAAGTACGTGTACTTTCTATGGGTTCAATCACTGAAGATAAAAACTTCTCGATCGAACTTTGTGGTGGTATTCATGTGAAACGCACCGGTGACATCGGCCTGTTCAAAATCACCTCTGAAGGTGGTGTTGCAGCAGGTGTACGCCGTATTGAAGCGGTGACTGGTACTAAAGCAGTGGAAATTGTGCAAAAAACCGATCGTGATGTTCAATACATCAATGGTCTGTTAAAAGCACAAAATCATCAAACGGTAGAAAAAGTTGAAGCCGTTGTTGAAACTGCGCATCAATTGCAAAAACAAATTGAGCAATTGAATCAAAAACTTGCGAACTTCCAGGCAGCTGAACTTTTAAGCCAAGTTCAAACCATTGCTGGTCGTTCGACATTGATTACCACTGTTCAAAACATGGATGCGAAATCACTTCGTAACCTGCACGACGGTGTGAAATCTAAATTAGACAATGCAGTGATCGTGCTTGCTGGTGTAGAGGGCGATAAAGTTAGCCTGCTTGCATCTGTAGCAAAAGATTTCACTGCAAACATTAAAGCAGGTGACATCATCAAACACTTGGCGACCGAACTCGGTGGCAAAGGTGGTGGTAAACCTGACTTGGCACAAGGTGGCGCGCCACTTAACGAGAAGTTTGCACCAGTGATGGCAGATTTAACTGCCTGGCTTGAAGCAAAATAAAGACTTCACTTTTTGTGTAACGGACCCTGATAGCTATATCAGGGTCATGGCTTTTATGGAACAACTATGGCATTAATCGTTCAAAAATATGGCGGTACCTCTATGGGTACTCCCGAGCGCATTTTAAATGTTGCTCGTCGTGTAAAGCGCTGGCATGACCACGGCCACAAGGTAGTGGTGGTGGTATCAGCAATGAGTGGCGAAACCAATCGTCTGCTTGCTTTAGCGAAGGCCATTACCGAAACCCCTGACCCGCGTGAACTTGACCAAATGGTTTCTACCGGTGAACAGGTTACGATTTCTATGTTAGCGATGGCGCTTAACTCGATTGGAGTTGAAGCAAAATCACTAACAGGTCGCCAAGTTGGCATCAAAACCGACAGCGCATTTAACAAAGCCCGCATTGAATCCATTGATACTGACGTATTAACTGAAAACCTCGATGCAGGCCGCGTACTTGTAGTTGCAGGCTTCCAAGGCTTTGATGAACAAGGCAATACCACGACTTTAGGTCGTGGCGGTTCAGACACTTCTGGTGTTGCACTTGCTGCTGCATTAAAAGCAGATGAATGCCAAATTTACACAGACGTGGATGGTGTTTATACCACCGACCCTCGTGTTGCACCTAAAGCAAAAAAAGTTGATCGTATTTCTTTTGAAGAAATGCTGGAAATGGCATCTTTGGGTTCTAAGGTTCTTCAAATTCGTTCAGTTGAATTTGCTGGTAAATACCAAGTGCCTTTACGTGTATTATCAAGTTTTGATAATGACGATGATGGCGCATTTGACGAAGACTTTAAACAAAACGTCGGCACTCTTATTACTACTGAATTGGAAGACAACATGGAACAGCCAATTATCTCTGGTATCGCATTTAACCGTGACGAAGCAAAATTAACGATTCTAGGTGTGCCTGATGAACCAGGTATTGCAGCTAAAATCTTATGTCCAATTGGCGATGCTAACGTTGAAGTGGATATGATTATCCAGAACGTTGAAGAAGATGGCACAACTGATTTCACCTTTACGGTGAACCGTGGTGAATTAGCCAAAGCCACCACCATTCTTGAAGATACCGCGAAAAAAATTGGTGCACGTGAAGTTGCAACGCGTTCTGACATCGTAAAAGTATCGATTGTCGGTGTAGGTATGCGTTCACATGCTGGCGTGGCAAGCAAAATGTTCACTGCCCTCGCTGAAGAAGGCATCAATATTTTGATGATCTCAACTTCAGAAATCAAAATTTCAGTGATCATTGAAGAAAATTATTTAGAACTTGCTGTGCGTACTCTTCACACTGCTTTCGGTTTAGACCGTGAATCTGGTGAATCAAGCGTACGTGCATAATATCGAAAAATGTGTCACAAATTGTCATTGTTAGACAGTTTTTAAAAAAGTAGAAAAAAACGGTGCCACTATAGTTTTTCTTATAGTGGCTCTGTTATATTAGCCATGTGCTTTTAAGAAATTTTTAACTAAACACTATATGGGACGAGATTTGTCACATTGCTTTGTTAAAATTTTCTTTGATATTTTTTAAGGTTGTGTTTTTTACATTTTAGATCAATTGCAGGTTTAGCATTTTGCAAGGAGATAAACATGCTGATTCTGACTAGACGTGTCGGAGAAACATTAATGATCGGGGACCAAGTCAGTGTAACTGTGCTTGGTGTTAAAGGAAATCAAGTTCGTATTGGCGTAAATGCTCCAAAAGAAGTATCTGTTCATCGTGAAGAAATTTACCAACGTATTCAACATGAACGCGCTATGCACGAACATCTTCAACATCTCGATCAAGATTATCAACCTTCTTTTGAAGAAGATAATTTTCCACAGAATACCCAGAATGACTTTAATCGTTAAAAAGATTAAATGTTTTTCTCATAAAGCGGCTTATGTAAGCCGCTTTAAATTTATCTGGACATTAGTTTTGTTCAAGTAAAGCCAAGGCTTTTTTGACCGGTGCATAACTGCGACGATGCTGATCAATCACCCCATGTTGCGCAATCGCCTCAAAATGGGCTTTGGTTGGATAACCCTTGTGTTTGGCAAAACCAAAGTGCGGATATTGCTGATCAAGTTCCACCATTTGATGGTCACGCGTGACTTTTGCCAAAATACTGGCAGCTGAAATTTCTGCATGCAGCGCATCACCACCTACAACTGCATCACAGCTCATCGTTAAGCCCTGTGGGACTTTATTTCCATCCACCAATACATGTTCAGGTTGTATGCTTAGAGCCTCTACAGCGCGGCGCATAGCCAATAATGATGCTTGAAGAATATTGATCTCGTCAATTTCCTCATGACTCGCTTCAGCAATGGCCCAAGCCAGGGCTTTTTCCTGTATTTCGATAAATAATTTTTCACGTTTTTTTTCAGTGAGTTTTTTAGAATCATTCAAGCCCTCAATCGGGTTATTGGGATCTAAAATAACTGCAGCTGCAACAACTGAACCCACAAGTGGACCACGCCCTGCTTCATCTGCACCAGCGATTTTCATAACCTATCTACCTACAAAAAAAAAGAGGCTGAACAAGTCAGCCTATTTATTACTTCATTAACGATTATTGTACTGCTTCAGCAACACAGGCGTTAATTGTTTTAGTGACTGCATTTGAAACAATTGTCGTACGTGCTGCCGGATCAATTGCTGCTGTTGCCAAATCTACAGCGGTTACGCTTTGTGGCGCCTTTTCACTGACACAACCACAAATTTCAGACTGAATATTTTGTTTTTGCGTTGCAGTCATCAATTTAGTCGCAGTTTGCCATGCAGCAATATTATTCAACTCGGTTGTACATTTTGCATTAATTGCAATTTTAATTGCAGCGTTACCTAGTTGCTGAGTTGCCGATTGCGTGCCTGTTGCACCCGTTGTACCTGTAGTTGTGCCAGTTGACACACATGCAGTGAGCGCTAAAGTTAAAGGTGCAAGTACAGCAATTAATTTTTTCACAGTTAAATCCTTTGTTATAAAATCTGTTGGGCCTATTTTGCCGAAACTTCTTCCTAGAAGAAATCGATATTTCAAATGAATTTTCCAGGTGCGTATTGTCTGTACAAAAACAATACCGCTTTCAGCGTTGCAAGGATTATACGCTTCGTTCCATATTCAACGTTTTTTTAAATACGCTGTTTGATTAGCATGCTGAGACTTATAAATTACATGTTGGTCTAACATGACAAGCACTTCACAATACTATAGCCGTACAGCACAAATACTTCATTGGCTGATGGCGGTTATTTTCATTGCCGCATGGTTAATTGGATTTTATAGCGGAAATTTTTTAAGTTATGATGTTGATGGCAGTTTTAAAGGTCAAGTCATCACTTTACATAAAAATATCGCGACAACGATTATATTTCTGGTCTTGATTCGTCTGTTTTGGCGCTATACCCACCCCGCTCCACAACTGCCAGACACTATGTCGCCATCAATGAAGGTCTTGGCACATCTTGGGCATTTGGCTTTATATTTAATGTTGCTCGCATTACCGATTACCGGCTGTTTGTTTAGCTGGAGTGCTGGACATCCTGCGCCTGTTTTGTATTTATTTGAAATTCCGCGTCTGGTTCAAGACAATCCTGAACTGTTAGCCATTGTTAAGCCTATCCATATTTATTTATCGTGGTTTGCCGGTTTTCTGGTGATAGGACATATCGCTGCTGCGTTAAAACATCATTTTATAGATAAAGATAATATTTTACACAGTATGACTCGACAAGAAAAATAGCCAAATAATGCCCAATAAAAAGCCGCCTCTGTTTATGCACAGATACGGCTTTTTCTTATCTCAAACTCACTTCAGGGCTTCTTTAGCACAACCCTTAACGCTATTTAAAACGGCTTGTTTAATCAGACTATTTTTAGCCTCTTCACTCAACGATGCCATTGCTAGGTCTTTCGCAGATACATCATTCAGGGCATTATCACTGACACAACCACAGATTTGTTTTTGCACCGAACTTTGACGCTCTGAACTCATAAATAAGGCCGCTGATTGCCAGATTTTTGAATTATTGAGTTCACTTTTACAACCTTGTTCAAGTACTGGTTTCAACATTTTCTGAGTTAAAGTAGAATTTTTATCGGTCGCAAAAACTGATACAGAACCAACCAACAAAGCAATAGCAGCTATCCAGCACAGACTCTTTTTCAAAATAAAACCTAATTTTTAACAAGCAATGATTGAGCAGATCAATGTATCAATCTGCCCAATCCAAAAGCATTTTTCGAAGGAATGGATTACACCAAAGCATCAATCTGTTGTGACCATTTTTGTTTTTCAGCAGCAGAGATAAATGAAGCTTCAAACGAATTTTTAGCCAATTGCTTAAGCTCATCATTGGATAAATCCAAAGCTTCAGCAATCGCAATAAAGTTGTCATTCATATATCCACCAAAATACGATGGATCATCCGAATTTACAGTCACATGCACGCCTTGTTGCAATAAACGACGGATATTGTGCTGTGCCATATCATCGACCACACAGAGCTTTAAGTTACTTAAAGGACACACCGTTAAAGGCATTTTTTCGGCAATTAAACGTTGCATCAGTTTAGGATCTTCTTCTGAACGTACACCATGATCCACTCGGTTCACTTTAAGCAAATCCAAAGCTTCCCATACATATTCTGCCGGACCTTCTTCACCTGCATGTGCCACCACTAAAAAGCCTGCTTCACGCGCTTTGGCAAATACCCGTTCAAACTTAGATGGTGGATGCCCCACTTCGCTTGAATCCAGACCGACAGCGATAATTTGATCTTTAAATAGCAAAGCCTGTTCTAAAGTTTGAAATGCCGCTTCTTCACTTAAATGACGCAAGAAACACATGATTAAATGCGATGTAATGCCCAATTTAGCTTTTGCATCATCACAGGCGCGTTGCAAACCATTAATCACGGTTGCAAATGCCACGCCACGATCGGTATGTGTTTGTGGATCGAAGAACATTTCAGTATGGACGACTTTATCTGCAGCGCATTTTTCAAAATATACCCAAGCCAAATCATAAAAGTCTTGCTCCAGCACCAAAACATTGGCACCTGCATAATAAATATCGAGGAAAGATTGCAGGTTGTGAAAGTTGTAGGCCTGTTTCACTTCATCTACAGATTTATACGGAATATCAATATGGTTACGTTGAGCAATGGCGAACATGAGTTCAGGCTCAAAAGTCCCTTCAATATGTACGTGTAACTCTGCTTTTGGCAGCGCTTGAATAAGCTCAAGTTGGTTCATATCTTATCCTTATAAAACTTTTTTCAAAAAATAAAAAAGGGTGCAAACTGAGTTTACACCCTACTGTGAATTTGGTGAATTAGCCACCAAATGCAGCAAATTTCAATGCCCAAAGTGCAGCAATAATCCATACCATATATGGAACAGTTTTCGCCTTACCTGTACACAACTTAATCAACGCATAGCTAATGAAACCCATCGCAATACCATCTGCAATTGAATAAGCAAAAGGCATAAATACGATGGTTAAAAAGGCAGGAACCGCTTCAGTGATGTCTTCCCAGTCAATGTGTACAATTCCCTGAATCATCAACACACCCACAAATAGCAAGGCTGGTGCAGTCGCAAAACTTGGTACAGATTGCGCAAGTGGTGCTAAAAACAGGCATAACAAGAACATGATGCCAACAACAACAGCGGTTAAACCTGTACGACCACCTGCTGCAACACCCGCAGATGATTCAATATAAGGCGTGGTTGAAGATGTACCCAAAGCCGCACCTGCAACAATTGCAGTTGAATCGGCAAAAAGTGCTTTTTTCAAACGCGGCAGTTTACCGTCTTTTAATAAACCTGCACGATGTGATACACCCACCAATGTGCCTGTTGAGTCGAACAAATCGACCAGGAAGAATACAAAAATCACGCCCACCAAGCTAGCAGTGAACAAGCCTTGAAAGTCCATTTGCAGGAATGTTGGGGCAATAGATGGAATCTGACCAACCACGCCTTGAAATTGGTTATAACCCAATGCTGTCGCAATAGCAGTAATGACTAAAATACTGATAATAATCGCGCCACGCACCTTAAAGTGGTGCATCACTACAACCATTAAGAAACCAAGCAAAGCCAGCAGTACTGAAGGTTGTTTTAAATCACCCAAGCCCACTAAGGTTGCAGGATTATCTACAATAAGGCCGGCATTTTTTAAAGCTACCAATGCGAGGAACATACCAATACCACCGCCAATCGCCAGTTTTAATGACATTGGAATCGCGTTGACAATGGCTTCACGAATTTTAAACATGCTGATCGCAATGAAGATCAAACCTGATACAAACACAGCAGCCAGTGCAGTTTGCCAAGGCACACCCATTCCCATACACACCGAATAGGTAAAGTAAGCATTCAAGCCCATACCCGGCGCAAGTGCGATTGGATAATTCGCAACAATCCCCATAACCAAACAACCGATTGCGGCTGCCAGACAGGTTGCGACAAAGACAGCCCCATGATCCATGCCGGTTTCGGACAAAATCATTGGATTGACAATAATGATGTAACACATAGTTAAGAAAGTGGTTACACCTGCAAGAACTTCTGTGCGAAAACTGGTTTTGTTTTCGCTTAACTTAAATAAGCGTTCAAGCATATTCTCTGAAGATGGATTAGGAGTCGTCATGACTTTACCCCGGTAAGTAAACTTTATGCCGTCAGCACGCTATAAAATTAATGATCCGCTACGTCGAATCATCATTAATTTTATAGCTGTCAAAGCAATAGATGTGCCAATTTTTCCATTTAAAAACAAGTAGATTGAACAATTTCTCATTGGAGCTAAAACAGTCAAATGACAAAAATTGTAAACAAAAAAGCTGCATAAAAGTTATGCAGCTCTACTTAGTTTAAATAAATCATATACTTATAAAACAAATATAATGATTCAATTATGGTTGTGGCAAATTATAGCACAATGATTTTTTATTGTTTCTAAAATTTATTATTCAATAAAATTCAATAAGATAACAACAATTTAAAATTAATAAATTCGGACTGCACGACTAAAGTTCACTTGATTTAGCAATGAAGCGATTTGAAGAATGAACGGGAAAGACTTTAATGTCATTATTAGGAATAAATTTATGAGAACGAGTATCTATGATATTGAGTGACTGATGTGCATCATCAATCAACTGATTCACTTCTTTCTCTTTTTTTATTTCTGAATCCTGATAAACCCAATACCCGAGTACTAGCACGGCAAAAATAATGACGAGGATTAATATTTTTTTCATAACAAAATTTTATTATTCAGCTAACTTTTCATCATCATAACAAACAACCACAAAAAATGTGATGTACATCACATTTCATTAAATAATTTTTTCTGTATTTAACTTTAACCATTTAATTATTATCACAATTATTATCTTAACCCTTAAAAAAATCCCGATTAGTTTCGGGATTTTTTGCCTACCCAAATAATCTTAAGCAGCTTGTTGTTCATCACGCTTAAACACCAATTCACCTTTGAGTGAACTTTCAGCATCAAAATAATAACCATCAGTATTGAATGATTTTAAGTCTTCCGCCTGATTCAGCTGGTTTTCGATAATATAGCGCGCCATCAAACCACGTGCTTTTTTGGCATAAAAGCTGATCACCTTGTATTTGCCATTTTTTTGATCCAAGAACACAGGCTTAATGATTTCGGCTTTAATTTTGCGCTCAATCACTGACTTATAATATTCATCCGATGCAATATTGACCAATAGCTCCGAATTTGCCTGCTCTAAATCCTCATTGATCAAGCGGGTAATGTGATCGCCCCAGAATTGATATAAGTTATGACCACGTGAATTTTGCAATTTTGTGCCCATTTCTAGACGATACGGCATCATCAAATCTAAGGGACGCAATAAACCATAAAGCCCAGACAACATCCGCAAGTGATTTTGTGCAAATTCAATATGTTGATCCTTCAGATCATAGGCATCTAAACCGGTATAAACATCACCTTTAAAAGCAAATAAAGCCTGACGCGCATTGGAAAAATTAAACTCAGCCTGCCAATCATTAAAACGTTCCACATTCAATTTGGCAATTTTTTCACTCACGCTCATTAAATTGGCGATATCTGCAGCAGACAGTTTACGACTTACGTCTATAAGTTCTTGTGAATGTTCCAGCAATCTTGGTAAGGTATGCTCATCGGTTGGTAATGCAGATTCATAATCTAAAGTCTTGGCAGGAGAAATTAAGGCGAGCATGAATAACCTGATCAAAAAATAATTAAACAAACTATAACAGTAGACTTATTTTATTTCCAATTTGTGTTTCTACTGAACATTATCGGTAAAATACCTCATTCTCCTGTTATCCATCGATTGTTATATGTCCGAGCAAATTTTCATTCAAGGCCCTGCCGGTCAACTTGAAATTTTTGTTGATTATCCACAGGGTGAAGTGAAAGGATTCGCGGTTGTATGTCACCCCCATCCCTTGCAAGGCGGTAATCCGCAGCATAAGGTCCCCACGCTTTTGGCTCAAATGTTTCTTGAGCGCGGTTGTATTGTCTATCGTCCAAGTTTTCGCGGTTCAGGTCAAAGTGATGGCCTCCATGACGAAGGCCATGGTGAAACGGATGATATTTTAGATGCCATTAAACAGATTCGCAGTAAACATATCAGCTTGCCTTTTTATGCGGGTGGCTTTAGTTTTGGCGCACATGTGATGGCGAAAAGTTACCAGGCACTGCCTGATGAAATTAAACCGAAGCAATTGATTTTATGTGGTTTACCCACAGCAACTGTGGCAGGTTTACGCCATTATGTTACCCCAGCCATTAAAGGTGATATTTTGTTTATCCATGGTGAAGCCGATGAAGTCACTTTATTATCCGACTTAATCGAATGGGCTAAACCACAGCGTCATTTATTGACCATATTACCGGGTGCCAACCATTTCTTTACTGGATATTTAAAGCAATTGCGGATTGCGATCTCTCGCTTTTTAATTATCTAATCAGCATCGAAAAGTAATAAAAAAGACCGTCGTGAAGATGGTCTTTTTTATTACTTTTTAAATTTCATTTTTCTAGAAAATATATCTCTATTGAATGGGCTTTTTAGTATTTTTACTAAGATGAGCAAATCCAAGAAATGACACATTAAAAAATAAGATGAAAAAAATGCGACTTATAAAAGCCGCATTTACAACTATGTTTTACGATTAGCTGGTCGTCCATTTAAACTCACTAAAAGATTCATCTTCTTTTAAGGTGTTTTCAACCGCTTGAGCCAATTGGTTCAATAAACTTTGTTCGGTAATACGATCTAGCCAATCCTGCTCTTCATCCGGGTACGAGGTAATCTCGCAAACTAAATGCCCTTCTGCATCATGCCCCTGGCAAGTAACAGATAAAGGTAAAGATTGATTGTCTACACTTACAGCAACCTGATCACCACTTTGTGACAAGGTCTGAAAACCATATTGACCTAATTCTTTAGACAAAAGATCTGCCACATATTCCTGAGTCACATGACAATCATTCGGTTGCTGCGACACATGATTATGCTTTTCACAGTTTGCAGTAAATTGTAATTTTCTCATCGGTGCATCCAAACACATTCTTGTTGTATGGTTTTAGCATAAGCAATAAAAACAAAACAGCCAAGCAAAAGCTTGGCTGTTTTCCAACAAATATACAAAATTAGACTAATTACTCACTCACTTGAATCGCTAAACCGGCTTGATTTGCGAGTTCAGTGAATGTCGGGAAACTGGTGGCTACCGTTTCAGTACCAATAATTTTGATTTCGCCTGAAGTACGCAAACCTGCCATACTAAAACTCATCGCAATACGATGGTCATGATGCGATTCAATTTCACCGCCATTGAAGATTGCAGACCAGTCACCTGATTTACCTTTACCTTCAATAATGATGCCATCATCGGTTGGTGTGCAGTCGATGCCCATGGTTTGCAAGCCATCTGCCATTACTTGAATACGGTCAGATTCTTTCACACGTAGCTCGGCAGCACCAGTCAAAATGGTTTGACCTTCAGCACATGCCGCAGCAATAAACAGTGCCGGGAATTCATCAATCGCTAGTGGCACCTGATCTTCCGGCATATGGATGCCTTTTAATGTGCGCGTACCACGAATACGAATGTCTGCAATTGGCTCACCACCGGCAATACGTTCATTTTCTACAGTTAAGTCAGCACCCATTTGTTTCAAGATTTCAATGACACCAGTACGGGTTGGGTTAATCCCAACCGCTTCAAGGGTCACATCTGAACCTTCAGTAATGGCAGCACCGACCATGAAAAACGCAGCAGATGAAATATCAGATGGCACCTGAATTTCAGTCCCCACCAATTTACCGCCACCTTGCAGTGTAATACGGTTACCTTCAGTTTTCACTTCATAACCAAAAGCACGCAACATACGTTCAGTATGGTCACGGGTTGGTTCAGGTTCAGTCACAGAAGTTTCACCATTTGCCCAAAGACCCGCCAATAAAATCCCTGATTTCACCTGAGCCGATGCCATTGGCAAATCGTAGTGAATACCTTGAAGGTTTTGGCTGCCAGTAATTGAAACTGGCGGTGTACCACGTTCACCTGTGGTTTGAATCTGTGCACCCATTTCACGTAAAGGTTTGGCAATACGCTCCATTGGACGCTTTGACAAGGATGCATCACCCG
Organism: Acinetobacter sp. ANC 5414; assembly: GCF_013004295.1. NCBI lineage: Bacteria > Pseudomonadati > Pseudomonadota > Gammaproteobacteria > Moraxellales > Moraxellaceae > Acinetobacter > Acinetobacter sp. ANC 5414. Next base: position 145,370 of record NZ_JABERM010000025.1, on the reverse strand, counting down.
TCATCACAGAATCAAATTTTTGTGCGGACAACATACCTGAAAGTAAACGCATGGATGTACCTGAGTTACCCATGTACAAAGCACTTGCCGGTGCTTTTAAACCATTGATCCCCACACCATGAATAGTCACTTCACCATTCTTAGGTCCTTCAATGCTAACGCCCATATCACGGAATGCCTGAAGCGTCGCTAAAGCATCTTCACCTTCCAAGAAACCGGTCACGTGCGTTGTACCTTCGGCAATCGCACCAAACATGATGGAGCGATGTGACACCGATTTGTCACCTGGCACGGTAAATTTACCTTTAAATGTCTTATCACCCGGCAAAATGGTAAATTGTTGTGTCACTTTATCGTTCTCCATCAAAGGTTTTTTAGCGAGCATATGATTAAAGTGTTGTCGCGCTGCTTGTGCATGCTCCAACAGTCCGATCAATGCTTTGGAATCTTCATTTTCAATCAGCTTCCGAATTTGAGCAAGTTGCTGCTCAAAACCATCCACAGCATTCAAAATGGCTTTTTTATTGGCAAAAAAGATGTCATGCCACATTTGCGGATCGCTGGCTGCAATGCGCGAAAAATCGCGAAATCCACCGGCAGCATAACGGAAAATATCCAGATTATCTTCACGGTTTGCAAGTTGCTCCACCAGGTTAAATGCCATCAAATGTGGAAGATGGCTGGTATGTGCCAGCACTTCATCATGCTTATCCACATCCATACAAATGACTTCAGCTTTTGCCGCTTGCCACAGTTGAATCAGCTTATTCACGGCCCAGTCGCCACTGCTCGGTAACGGTGTCAAAATGACTTTATGATTGGCAAATAAATCGACCTTACCTGCATGTACACCAGTATGTTCTGCACCTGCAATCGGATGACCCGGTACAAAACCTTCAGGCAGATTTTCACCATACACCGCTTTTGCAGCATCAACCACATTACCTTTGGTACTTCCAACATCGGTAATAATGGTTTTCTCTGACAAATAAGGCTTGATGGTTTCCAGTACCTTTTGCGTTGCACGAACAGGCAAAGCCAAAACCACCAGATCGGCACCTTGTACTGCATCAACAGGATTGCTATAGCCTTCCTGAATCAGTCCAAGCGCTTTTGCATCATCCAGCGTTTTTTGCGAACGTGTGGATGCAACAATTTGATTTGCCAATTTTTCAGCAATGATCACACGAGCCAGACTTGAGCCAATCAGCCCAAGTCCAATAAAGGCAACTTTTTCAAACAGTGGCTGAGACATGGCTTAGGCTTTTTCCTCTACAGCACTGTTTGCTAAATCAAGGACTTTGGCAAGTGCTGTCAGGAACTTGGCATTTTCAGCTTCAGTACCAATGGATACACGAAGATGATTTGCAATACCGACAGGACGCACAATGACACCTTCTTTCAATAATGCATTAAACGTTTGCGCAGGATCAGCCTGTACATCGACCAAAATAAAGTTGGCACGTGAAGGTACATAATCAAGACCAAGAGCCGCAAAACCTTGTTCAAGCTGCTTCATGCCCGCTTTATTGACAATACGTGATTGTTCAATAAAGTCTTCATCTTTCAATGCGGCTACAGCTGCGACCATTGCCAGATGATTCACATTAAATGGCTGACGAATACGGTTCAAGTAATCAGTCACTTCAGCTGATGCCAAGGCAAAACCAACACGCAGTGCAGCCAGACCATAGCATTTAGACAAGGTACGGCTGACAATAATGTTTGGATATTGCTCAAGGAATTTCAGGCTATTGAAGTTTTCCGGGAAATATTCGACATAAGCTTCATCCAGAACCACAATCACATTGGCCGGAACTTTTTGCATGAAGGCTTCAAATTCAGCTTCTTCAAACCAGGTTCCGGTTGGGTTGTTTGGATTGGCAATAAAAATTAGTTTGGTATTGTCTTTAATCGCCGCTGCCATGGCATCCAGGTCATGGGCAAAGCCTTTTGCAGGCACTTCAATCGCTTCTGCATTAATCGCTTGAGTCACCAAAGCATATACGGCAAATGCATGCTGGCTATACACCACAGAATCTTTTTCTGAAACGAATGCACGGGCAAACATTTCCAGCAAGTCGTTTGAACCATTACCCAAAGTAATCCGGTCAGCAGTCACACCAAATTGTGCCTGAATCTGGTCTTTTAAGATAAAACCACCACCGTCTGGATAGCGTCCAATTTCTGCCAGTTCAGCAGCCACGGCTTGCTTCACCTTTTCAGAACAACCCAACGGATTTTCATTCGAGGCCAATTTGACGATATCAGTAATCCCTAACTCACGCTCAAGTTCACTAATAGGTTTACCTGGTTGATAAGGCTTTAACTTTGAGATGCCTTCATTGGCAGGGACAAACGACATGTTACTCTTCCAGTTATTTCAAGTGATAAATGTGGTCAACTTCAATGCAAAAATTGACCACTGCTTTGATGGATAAGATTTACAATACTGCAATCGGGTAAGAACCCAAAACTCGAACTTCTTTCACCAAAGGACGAATTTCTTCAATTGCCGCTTTGACGTTTTCTTGCTCCACATGGCCTTCTAGGTCAATGAAGAAGACATAAGCCCATTTTTCAGGCAAAGCCGGACGAGTTTCAATACTGGTTAGGCTAATGTTGTGTTTTGCAAACGGTGCAAGAATTTCCAGTAAGGCACCAGCACGGTCATGTGCAGAAATCAGCAATGAAGTTTTGTCATTACCACTCGGTGGCACTTTTTCACGACCAATCACCAAGAAACGCGTGGTATTTTCCGGATTATCTTCGATGTTGCCGTGTAGAATTTCCAGATCATAAATACTTGCAGCGACATCAGAGGCAATTGCTGCTGAATGCCATTCATTGCGAATACGGCGGGCAGCTTCAGCATTTGAACTTAAGGCAACACGTTCAACACCTGGATAATGGGCATCCAACCAGCCACGGCATTGCGCCAAGGTCTGCTGATGAGCATAAATCTGTTTGATGCTGTCTTTACGGGTATTTGATGACACTAAGAATTGATGATGGATACGCAGTTCAACTTCGCCAATCACGTTTAAGTGCGAAGACTTGAAACAGTCTAAAGTATGGTTCACCACACCTTCAGATGAGTTTTCAACCGGCACCAAACCATAATGCGCACTGCCCGCTTCGACTTCACGGAACACTTCATCAATGGTGGGAAGTGGGCGGACAATCGCATCCTGACCAAAATGTTTCAGTACTGCTGAATGGGTATACGTGCCGACAGGTCCCAAAAATGCAATACTTTGCGGAGCTTCCAGAGCCAAGCAGGCTGACATGATTTCGCGAAATAAACGCGCCATAGTCACATCAGATAACGGTCCTTCATTACGCTGCATAACATTACGTAAAACTTGTGCTTCACGTTCAGGACGGTAAAACATCGGATTCTCTTCAGAAGCAAATTTTGCTTTTGCCACTGCTTCTGCCAATTTCGCTCGACGATTGATAAGTTGTTGAATCTGCTGATCTACAGAGTCAATATCCTCACGAATTTGAGCAAGGTCAAGAGAAGTCTTGGTGTTTTGATCGTCGTGGATCATTGTTATGTCGCCCTTCGAAAACATTATGCAAACAGTATAACAATAGTTAGCTTTCAAATGTTACGCAATAAGACTTTGATTGATTCAGTCTTAAAAACATACAGTTGATTTAATCAGCAATTTTATTCCTCATGTTTTTGCCATGAATATTTTAAATTGATGACTTTTTGCCAATTTGCTCAAAATTGAGCTATAAGCGTAGATCGTTAAATCTGGATCAGCACTGCCGATTTTATGTCATTTAGTGGTATGAATTTATCGATATTTGCAAATAAGTTCATACTTTTCAGGTCTTATTGCGCAAAGATTATCGATTGATTTTTTTTGTATGGCAGCAGATTCATTGCGCAGAGTTGATCATTGTGAAAAATACCTGTTTACTCGATGTTAAAAGGTCAATGTCAGGACTGACATAAAAAATCAAATGTTGATGGCTGGTTACATACCGGTGATATTGCCAAAGTCGATCAAGATGACTTTTGCTATATCCTAGATCGTAAAAAGATAGGGTGATTGTTTCAGGTTTTAATATTTATCCCAATGAAATTGAAGCTATTCTGGCAGCACATCCTGATGTCATTGAGGCTGCAGTCATTAGCATACCGGATGAACACACTGGAGAATCGGTCAAAGCCTTTATTACGTCCAGTAACCTAAACCTTTCAAATGATCACATAATAAAACACTGCAAAGAAAACCTGACTGCCTATAAAGTCCCCAAATTCATTGAGATATTGAATGAGTTACCAAATTCAACGGTCAGAAAAATTCTACGGGCTGAACTTCGACAAAGGGAACAACAATAAAATATCGCTTAGACTCAACTCATTACAACACTAAAACCTAGCCCTGAAGCCCTATTTTCGGGGCTTTTTATTTTGCAATAGTCATTTACTAAACTCCATCACAAAACTTTAATGTTTAATTTATAGTTTTTTAATAAAGCAATTCAGAGAATAATAATGCCAAAAAGAATCGCCGTTTTAGTGACTCATGATTTTGAAGATTTGGAATACTCAGAACCCGTACAGGCCTTTCGTGCCGCACGTCATAGTATTTTGAATATTGAAAATAGAGCAGGCAATATTGTCTACGGTAAAAAGCGTAAATCTGCAGTGACCATCGACCAAAGTATTGATGATGTTTCAGTGCATGATTTTGATGCCTTACTCATTCCCGGTGGTCATTCCCCTGACCGTCTGTGTGGTGATGCTCGTTTTGTCAATTTTATACGTAAATTTGCCAATGCAAAAAAGCCCATTATGAGTATTTGTCACAATCCACAGCTACTGATCAGCGCAAAAGTAGTGAAAGGGCGATTAATGACTACGCTTAAAACTTTCGCCACTGATCTGATCAATGCGGGCGCCGTGTATTACGACGTAGGAGTCGTGAATGATAATAATCTGTATATATCTTCACGTTCACCTGACGATTTACCCGCCTTTATTGAAGAAAGCCTGATGGCGTTGAGTCAATAAAAAAGAGCCTAATGGCTCTTTTTTATTTTCAGGATTAGCGTCCCAATATGCTGCGTGCCACAATTTCTTTCATAATTTCATTGGTACCACCGTATATGCGTTGAATGCGAGCATCCACAAAGAAACGTGAAATTGGATATTCGGCCATATAGCCATACCCGCCAAACAGTTGTAATAAGTTATCGGCAATTTTCATTTGCATATCTGTACTGAAACTTTTTAGTGCCGCAGCAGTTTCTACATCCAGTTTACCCTGCATATACAGTTCGACATTCTGGTTATAAAACGCAGCTGTTGCCAGTTCATCAATTTTCGCTTGTGCCAAAACAAAGCGGGTATTCTGAAATTGGCTAATCGGCTGACCAAAAGCTTGACGTTCTTTTACATAAGCAATCGTGACATCAATTGAACCACGAATCGCACCAATGGCTGTTGAAGCAATCGCAGTACGTTCGCGTGGTAATTCTTGCATTAAATAGGCGAAGCCTTGACCCGGCTGACCCAACAACTGATCCTTCGGTACTTTGATATTATCGAAGAATAATTCAGAGGTATCTTGTGAATGCAAACCAATTTTGTTGAGGTTGGTGCCCTTTTTAAAGCCTTCTAAATGCGTATCGAGTAGCAATAAAGACACGCCTTTTGCACGGGCTTGAGGATCAGTTTTTGCTGCCAGCACAACCAAATCGGCATGTTGACCATTTGAAATAAAGGTTTTTGAACCATTTAACAGGTAGTGATCATCCTGCAAAATCGCATTAGTACGCATAGCCTGTAAATCTGAACCCGCTCCCGGTTCAGTCATCCCAATGGCACCTACCACTTCACCAGAAACCATTTTCGGCAACCAATATTGCTTTTGCTCTTCACTACCAATATGTAAAATATACGGCGCTGCAATTTCAGAATGGCATGAAATACCGGTGGATAATGCACTAAATCCTGCGCGCGCAGACTCTTCAACCAGCATGAGTGAATAATGGGTTGGAACGCCATAACCCCCATACTCTTCAGGTACATCGACACACAAGAAACCATTTTCGCCCAATGCATTCCAGATCGAACGCGGCATAATGCCTTCTTGCTCCCACTGTTCATAATGCGGTGCAATATGCTCATTCAAAAAGCGTTTAAAGTTATCGCGAAACAGTTCTAAATCAGCATCATAAGCCAACATATAGCGTCCTTGTATCTGGTTGTTGTATTTATTCCTTTCCCATCCTATTCATTTTATAGAGATCTGTCATGTTCTATAGGCATCATATTTCATGACTTTTGGGTCAATAAAAAAGGAAGCCGAAGCCTCCTTTTTAAGGTCAGAGAGAATTAAGCGTGCGGCTTAACTTCTTCTTCCATTAGGCTATCAATTTCAGCTGGATTTGCTAATGCATAATCAAGCTTGTCTTTGTCTAGTTGACCGACCCATTTTGCAACCACCAAAGTTGCCAAGGAGTTACCAACCAAGTTAGTCAATGCACGTGCTTCTGACATGAAACGGTCAATACCGAGAATCAATGCCAGACCTGCAACCGGAATATGTCCAACCGCAGACAAGGTCGCAGCCATGACAATAAAGCCAGAACCTGTTACACCCGCAGCACCTTTAGAAGAAATCAACAACACCACAAGTAATGTAATTTGATGTTCAATATCCAACGGTGTATTGGTTGCTTGGGCAATAAAGATTGCTGCCATGGTCAGATAAATAGACGTACCATCCAGGTTAAATGAATAACCTGTTGGAATGACCAGACCCACCACTGACTTTTCCGCACCCGCAAGTTCAAGTTTCTTCAGCATACGTGGCAATACTGATTCTGAAGATGATGTACCCAGTACAATCAACAGCTCTTCACGAATCAGGCGAATCATTTTCATGATGCTAAAGCCTGTGATACGTGCAATCGTGCCTAAAACAAGGAAAATAAACAGCAGACAGGTAATATAGAAACAAATGATTAACTGTGCCAACTGCGCCAGTGAACCAATACCGTATTTACCAATGGTAAATGCCATCGCACCAAACGCACCGATCGGCGCCAACTTCATAATCATGTTTACGATATTGAAGAATACATGGGCAATTTGGTCGACCAGTTTTAATACTGGTTTACCGGCATCACCAAGTTTATGCAGCGCAAAACCGAACAGAATAGCGAAAAGTAATACTTGGAGAATTTCACCTTCAGCAAATGCACCCACCACCGTATTCGGGATAATATTCATCAAGAAATCGACGGTCGATTGCGATTGACCGGATTCCACATATTTAGAAATACCTGAGGTATCTAAAGATGCAGGATCAATGTTCATGCCTACACCCGGTTTTGCAATATTAATTACAAGTAAACCGATCAGTAAGGCAATCGTTGAAACTATTTCAAAGTAAAGTAAAGCAACACCACCAGTTTTACCCACTGATTTCATGCTTTCCATACCAGCAATACCACTGACCACTGTACAGAAGATTACTGGTGCGATGATCATTTTAATCAAACGGATAAAAGCATCACCTAAAGGTTTAAGTTGTTCACCTAAGCCTGGAACATATTGTTCTGCACCATTGATTATTTGCGTTCCACTTGGCGAAAAATGACCAACGAGGATACCCGCAATAATGGCAACAATCACTTGAAAATAGAGTGACTTATAAATTGGTTTTTTAGCCATGACATTACTTCACGATATATTTATAAATAAGAAATATTCAGTTTTTGTCTATTTTCAACAAATAAACAGCCCAAAACCCTTTTGCCAAGCAAAAGAGCGCCAAGGCATTGAATTCCTTCAATACTGAACAATAATACGTATTATGAATGTGATTAAAAATCACGATATTCTGAACTTTTCCAAATTCAAAATCGTTAGATCAGGAGATTGAAATGCAACGAAAATTTACCATAGATTAAATTTTACCTAATTTTTTAGCGTTTATTCTCGTTTATTTGTTAATAAGACTAAATAATCGCCTATTTCTTATTAGACATTAGTCTAAACTTAACCCATCAAGTTTTGTTGAAATTAAGCTGAAATATTTCTATCAACTTTATAAAATATCCGCATACTTATTTTACTTGCCCATTAAAGCTAGCCTTATGCAAACCAAAAGAAATATCTATAAAGATTGTGAACATCCTTTTGCGCAATATGTCCGTATTGTAGGTAAAGGAAAAAATGGTGCACGTTCGCTCAGTTATGATGAAGCCTATCAAGCCTTTAGCATGATCTTGAAAGATGAAGTGCTGGATGTTCAGCTGGGTGCTTTCTTAATGCTATTACGTGTTAAAGAAGAATCTGTAGATGAACTGGCCGGTTTTGTACAAGCCACCCGTGACCAACTCAATTTTAAAACCTTAGATGTCGATTTAGATTGGTCATCGTATGCAGGTAAACGTAAGCATTATCCATGGTTTTTATTGGCAGCACTGACTTTGGCACAACAGGGTTATAAAATTGTCATGCATGGCGCATCGGGTCATACCATTAACCGTCTTTATACTGAACAGGTATTAGAATACCTAGGTTACGCTATTTGCCAAAATGACACAGATGTGGATCAACAATTACAACAACGCAATTTTGCCTATATTCCTTTAGAAGTGATTTCACCCATCTTAAGTGACTTGATTGCCTTACGTAACGTGATGGGCTTACGCTCACCGATTCATACCCTCACCCGCTTGATTAACCCATTCAATGCCAAAGCAACGGTGCAAGCGATCTTCCATCCTGCTTATCGAACTTCACACCAACAAGCGGCTTTTAAATTGGGTTATAAAAACAGTGCTGTGATTAAAGGTGAAGGTGGGGAATTTGAACGTAATCCCGATGCTAAAACTTTAATTTGTGGCATTAAAAATGGCGAACTATACGAGCATGAATTACCCAAATTGACTGAAAATCGTAGCCCGATTGAGGAAGAACTGGATTTAGCGGTTTTTAAAGCGGTTTGGGAAGGCAAGCAAAGTCATGAATATGGTGAAATTGCAGTAACTGAAACCATGGGGATTGCTTTATATACTATGGGAGCCTGTGCTTCTTATGATGAGGCGATGCTAAAAGCCAAAGAACTGTGGGCAAACCGAAAAATTATTTAATAGGCTAAAGGGTCAGGCTCTGCGGAGTCTTACCGCTTATAATCGAATATTGGGAGCTCGTTGTGTTACTTTTAAAAAAGTAACCAAAACTTTTACCATTCGCAAAACTCGGCAAATACCACCGAGTGTCATCTCTCTCGCAAAAGCAGGACTATATTAATATAGTCCTGCCTCGAACAGTTGCGAATGGCTTTTCCGCGTAGCCATAATCAACTTTAATTTAAAGTTTAGCTACTCAAAACAACCCATCATTAAACGAAACGAATCGGCTTGAATTCTTCGTCTTGCTGCGGGTCATGAGAATCGCAATGTTCATCTTCTTCTTTGGTACCGCGGTCAATATAGCCACTACGTTCAGTTTCAGGCAAATTTTTCATTTCCCAAGCATACACTGCCTGCATACAGGTTTGACGCTGCTCTTTGGTGAGCGCTACGCCATTTGGCCATTTACCAATTTCCACTGCTGTCTTTAAACGCGCAACAATTTCAGGATCGAGTACGGCCAGCATTTGTTCAATATTCATCATTTAATCCTGCTGTTGTAAAGAGTCAAAATCTTGATTCCAACCAAGCTTGGTACGGCATGCCATATAGAAGTCATACCCTGGTGGATGAAGTAAATTCAATTTAAATGGATGTTTACGGATATGTAAACTATCACCAACACTAAGTGAAACGCTATGTTGACCATCAGCACTGACCATTGGCAACACGCGATTTTCACGAATCATAATCTTAATTTCACTTTGCCCACCGACCACAATAGGACGTGAAGACAAGGTATGTGGATGCATCGGCACTAAAGAAATCGCATCCATACTTGGATGGACAATCGGTCCACCACCCGATAAAGCATATGCCGTAGAACCGGTCGGTGTAGAGACAATTAGACCATCACTATGCTGACGATAGACATATTGACCATCAATATTCAGCTCGAAGTCAATCATATGAACCGACCTGCCCGAATGTAAAACCACATCATTCAGCGCAATGGCATCATAAATACTTTCACCTTTGGAACGAATTTCCATTTCCAGCAAGAAACGGCGATCCAACTGAAACTGACCTTTGAGCACCTGATCAAGCTTGAATATAACTTCGGTCGGCTTAATATCAGTTAAAAAGCCCAAACGACCACGGTTCACGCCAATCACAGGCGTATTATGTTTTACCAATGCGCGTGCTGCATGCAATAAAGAGCCATCGCCACCGACCACAATCACCAAATCAACCACTTCACCCAGTAAAGCACGACTGACGGTTTGCGTATTGGGATAAGGAACCAGCTCTGCTGTTTGAGAATCAAAAACAGGATGAAGCCCTAAACTTAAAAGATGGTCATGAATGAGACTTAAAGTTTCAACAACGGAGGATTTATCTGGACGCCCTATTAATCCGATGTTTCGAAAAGTTTTATGTGAAATTTGCACCTGAGTCATCGCTCCGCTACGATTCCTGCCTATCATAGCATTAACCCTATTCATTTTAAAAAACTTTAAAGTTTCATGTAGCACTCTCTATAGATGAATGATTTACTAAACAACGATTTGCATCCCATCCATATACTCACTACAACAAACATCTGTGCATATTTAAATAATATTGATTTTTTATGCTAAAGATCACATTTTATAAGCAGCATCTTGAGATCTATAATGCCGCTCAATACCTCATGTCTATAAATGTGCTCTAAAATCAACCCAACATCTCCAAAAAGAGACTAAGCTGTAAAAACAACATCTTTTATAAAATCAATAACTCATTACAAATATTCTTGGCTTTTTATCGCAATATTTCATCTTCATTCACAGATTAATTATTGCAAATAAGTGAAAAGCTTCGCATGATTAGCACAATTAATCAGGATCTTATAATAATTGATGAAGTCTGAACGTGGTATCGGTTTACTAGCGCTTATTTTTTCAATATTAGTCATTGGTGCTTTCTTGGCTTTTAGCGCTTATTTAATCCGAATGGACAATATTGTGCGGAATAAATTTGAAGGACAACGTTGGGATATTCCGGCGAAAGTATTTGCTCGTCCTTTGGAAATCTATACCAATGCCCCGGTTAATCAAACAGACTTTACTCAAGAGCTGAAATTACTTGGCTATAAAAATTCTGATAGCTATACCAAATCGGGAAGTTACGTTACCTCAGGTGATGCACTGTATGTGCATACACGGGGTTTCGACTTTGGCGATAGTGCAGAACCTGAACAGGTGTTAAAAGTCACCTTTAACAATGATCAAGTGGGTGAAGTCAGTGCGACCAAACCTTCATCTACCGGTATCGCTCGTTTAGAACCTTTATTGATTGGCGGTATTTACCCACAACACAATGAAGACCGTGTGCTGATTAAACTCGATAAAGTCCCTAAACCTTTAATTGAAGCACTCATTGCTACAGAAGACCGTAACTTCTATCATCACCATGGGGTTTCAGTCCGCGGTACAGCACGTGCTTTAGTCAGTAATATCACTGGTGGCAAACGTCAAGGTGGTTCAACCCTGACCCAGCAATTGGTTAAAAACTTTTATTTAAGTCCAGAAAAAACCTTAAAACGTAAAGTCAATGAAGCCTTGATGGCGCTGTTAATTGAGCTTCATTATGATAAAGATGAAATTCTAGAAGCTTATTTAAATGAAGTGAATCTGGGTCAAAATGGTAACTATTCTATTAATGGTTATGGTCTGGCTTCACAGTTTTATTTTGGTTTACCGCTGAGTGAATTGAATACCGCTCAACAAGCCTATTTGGTCGGTTTGGTTCAAGGACCAACACTCTTCAATCCATGGAGAAATCCAGAAGGTGCAAAAAGACGTCGCGATATTGTTTTAAACAATATGCTGGTGATGGGCTATCTGACTCAGGAACAGTTTGAGCAAGAAGTGGCACGCCCCCTCAATGTCATTGCAAAACCAACTTTGGGTCCTGCCCGCTTCCCCGATTTTCTGGATATTGTGCGTCGACAGCTACGTACTGAATATCAAGAAGGTGATTTGACCAACCAAGGTTTAAGAATTTTCACAACACTTGATCCGATTGCACAAACCAAAGTCCAAGAGGCCTTTAAAGCTTCAGTTTCCAGTTTAGCCAATGCGAATCCCAAACGTTTAAAAGATTTGCAAGGTGCAGTTTTAATTTCGCATCCTGAAAATGGTGAACTGGTTGCAGCAGTCGGTTCCACACAAGACTTTACCGGTTTTAACCGTGCTTTAGACGCCAAACGTCAAGTGGGTTCTTTACTTAAACCGGTGATTTATTTAAGTGCGATTGAATCGGGACGTTACAACTGGGCAAGCCCAATTGAAGATAGCGCAATGAATATTGTCAGTGAAGGAAAAACCTGGACACCTAAAAATTATAGCGGCGGTGATCATGGGGTTGTGCCAATGGCAGAAGCATTGGCAAATTCCTATAACCTTGCAGCAGTGCGTTTAGGTCAGGAATTTGGGCTTTCCACTTTCAGTAATCACCTGAAAAAATTTGGCGTGACTTCAGATATTCCGACTTATCCTTCTATTTTCCTCGGTGCAGTTGATATGTCGCCTATGGAAGTGATGAGCATTTATAGCAACTTTGCAACAGGCGGATTTAAATACCCAATCAAATCAATTCGTTCTGTAGTGGATGCAAACGGACGTTTACTGGATCGTTATGGTCTGACCGTTCAAAAAACCATTGACCCTTCTGCCGCATATATTTTGAATTATGGCTTACAACAAGTGATGAGTTCAGGTACAGGTCGTTCGGCTTATAGCGCGTTACCCACCAGTTTAAAACTGGCGGGGAAATCGGGAACCACCAATGATACGCGTGACTCATGGTTTGCGGGTTATTCGGGTAATTACCTAAGTGTGGTGTGGTTAGGTCTGGATGACAATAAAGTTACCGGTTTAACCGGTTCGTCAGGTGCCCTTCCTGTTTGGACCAATGTCATGAAGCAACTGCGCCAAAAACCGGTGAACTTACGCCAAACTGAAAATGTACAATGGCAATGGATTGACCGCACAACTGGCCATTTGTCTGCCCAAGGTTGTGAAGGTGCAATGTATATTCCATTACTACGCAATAATGTACCACGCCAAGCCACAGCATGTGGTTTACCGCATTATCAAGTAGAGCCGGGTTACAATTCTGACACCGAAAGCAATCAGGCTGCACCTGCAGAAAACGATAGTATCGAAAACTATATTCGTGAAAGTGAAACTGAAATGCCGCGTGACTCTTCCAATAATAGTCAGGTCATTTCAAGCGGTAGCTATGATAATTAGTGGTGAAACTTCATAATGAATGTTCGATTCAACATGTATAAGCAAGCGCTGATCGGTTTAGGCTTAATCGGTTTGGTGGGCTGTCAAAGCCTGCCAGCCCCTGAGACCAAGGAACCGGTGAAAGCTGTACCTTCTGAAAAGAAGGAAATTAAAACGCCTTCTGGTGTGGTCATTAGCCCTTATGAGCGCGAAGAAATTCAACGTAAAAAAATGCAGGTAGTCGTTCCTGAACAAAGAAGTACGCAGCAATTTGATGATGGTCGTGAACTTCCTGCATTTAAAAAACTCATGCAAAAAACCCAGCTTGCATATAAACAAGGGCAATGGAATCAGGCAGAGGCTGCTGCACTGCAGGCACAGCGCTTGGCACCACAATCTGCCGAGACTTTTTTGTATTTGGCTTTGGTGGCCAATAAAAAAAATAAACCTGCAAATGCGGAAGCTTTAGCACAACGTGGACTGAGTTATGCACAAAGCAATGCCATGAAAAAGCAACTGTGGTTGGTCATTTTAAAAGCTGCACAACAGCAAAAAGATCAAAAAACCATTCAACAAGCGCAAAAAGCACTGAAAGCCTTATAAAATTCTGGATGTATCGAGCTGAATAATTCAGAGCTTAATACATCCTTTTATTCTATATTTTATAAATTTTATGTTTTATAAAAATCGAATCCCTGCAATCCCATAAGCCCCCTTCTCCTGAGCCGTCATCAAATCACCGGCTTGCATGCCACCCAAGGCAAAAACAGGAATTTCGACTTGAACAGCCAAGTTCTTAAACTGTTCCCATCCCAGTGCCCGGGCCTCTGGATGCGTTTCTGTAGCCAACACTGGACTCAATAAAATGGCATCACAACCAATTTTCTGTGCCTGTTTCATTGAGACCAGATCATGACAAGCCGCGATATAGCGTTTGCCCATGATTAAATCGCCTTGCATTAAAGACATGACTTGCGACTGTTTTAAATGGATGGCTGAAATGGCCTGTTGTTGAATTGAATTGAGCTGTTGGTAAAGATCAATATTCACGATCAGCTTGGACAATTGCTCAACACTTAAGCCGGAAATTTCAATGATCTGGGCTTGAGTCCCCTCAACACGCCAATACATCAGCTGATCCAGTTTTAATTGGTTTAACGTATCTAACCGATCTGAAATTTTAATCTGATGTGCCCAATGCAAGCGCTTGATCATGGCCTGATTGGCTTTGGGAAAATTTAAACTGAGCAATTCATCACGGCTGTACCATGTCCAAGGCTGTTGAATTTCATTCAATAAAGCGCTCGGTACGATGGCATGAAATAAATGCAAATTCACAATCACATCGTCATATTCATGCCGAATCACATCAAAAGCATGCCAGTCCTGTAAACCTATTCCAACTTCTTCATAAGTTTCACGGCGACAGGCTGCTAAAGGACTTTCCCCTTGTTCAACCTTGCCGCCTGGAAATTCATGTTTATTTCCCTGATGCTGTTTTGCTTCACGCCATCCTACAAGTACCTTGTCCTGATGCAATAATATTGCAATTGCAACGTGAATCGTAGGTTTCGACATGCCGTACTCCTTTGCGTGAAAATATTACAGAGTGTAAGCAAATTTAAGTTTTTTATAAAATCTTAAATAATGCATTGACAGGCCTATTCGATAATGATTATCATTTAAAACATTCACTATATACCACGGAGTCGAAGGAATGAACGCACCATTTAGCCTGTTTACACGTAATAATGATCTAGCCCACTCACTACCGATGTTGCATTCGAACAACCTGTTTTCCCTCGGTCGAGAAATTCGAATCATGCATGCCGGAGAAGAATATCGTTTACGTTTAACCCGTAAGAATCGACTCATTCTGACCAAATAAAACTGATTCTAACCAAATAAAATAGTAACAAGCCAATAATAATATTCGTGGAAACTAGCAGTATGTGCGCAAACATACTGCTTTTTAGCGATGAAGATTGAGTGGAAATTGCAGCTCGACCTTTAATCCACCATGCGCAGATTGAGAAAAATGAATTTCACCTGCATGCAACTCCATAATTTTTTGACAGATCGAAAGCCCTAAACCAGAACCTTGAGTTTTGGTTCCTAAAGCGCGATAAAAGCGCTCGCCAAGTCGTTGCAACACTTCATCTGTCACACCTTGCCCATCATCTTCAATCGTAATCTTTACCTGCTGATGTTTCTGTTGTAGATCAATAAATACATGTCCATTCTGCCCGGCATAGCGAATCGCATTATCAATCAGGTTCCGAATACAACTGAAAATGAGTTTTTCATTAGCCAAAATAGAAAGATGAGGCGAAAGCTGAGTCTGGATCTGAATATTTTTCTCAGCAGCAAACGGTTGCAAGGCTTGAATGACATCCAAGACTACAAGCTGCAAATCAATCTCAGTTTTAGGCAATTGAGTGGTATTGGTCGGATCTAAACGTGCAAGTAACAGCAGGTTTTCTAACACCTGTGTGCCACGACTGACATCGTTTTGGATGCTGACCAAGTCCTGCGCCAGGTCTGGATATTTCCGTTTCAGCACCTGTAAACGCATTTGAATGGCAGATAACGGCGAACGTAATTCATGTGAAGCATCCGCAGTAAAACGCTGTTCTGCCACCAGAGATTGTTCAAGCCGCTGTAACAATTGATTCAATTGCCAAACCATCGGTTGTAATTCTTTTAACTCGGGTGTTTGCTGCTGAATCGGGGCGAGATTATCGGCACTTTTAGCCGAAATTTCTTTGGACAATTGATGAATCACTTTGAATTGACGTTTCACCGCAAAATGTAAAATCAGCCACTGGATGAACCAGAGCAAGATTAAAATCAGGCCATAGCCCATGACATTTTGAGCCAGATCCTTAAAGCGCTCTCCTATCGGCTGCAATACCAGAACCGACGTATTCAGTTCAGGATTTTCCGTGGTGTAGATACGCCACAACTGCTGATCGTGCCAAATCAGATCATAACCTTCATCGAAATTATTTTTGAACGTTGAAGACAAATGGTCCAAATGGAAATTTTCTGATTCGCTCAGCACCTTTTGCTGATCTTTGAGTTGGTATTGAATGTCAAATTCATCGCTCAGTTCATCCACCTGTTGTCCGGATGTTCCAGTCACGTCCGAAATCAACAGCATGTCGGCAATTTCATCCATGAGCTGATCTTGCACTCGCATGGTCTGATACAGGGAAATCCCCATAAAAAGCAGCAATGCCAGTACACCTGCCACCATTGAACTGAGTAATGATGTCTTGATCAGTTTGCTTTGTAGAGACACGGCGTGTGACATATTAATCATGACTCATGCGATAGCCCAAACCCCGAATGGTTTTAATATACTGGCTGCCTATTTTCTTACGTAATTGATAAATAAATACTTCTATGGCATTACTTTCTATTTCATCGCCCCACGCGTAAAGTGATTCTTCCAGTTGCTCACGGGTCATCACATATTCAGGTTTCTGCATCAGTTTATGCAAAATCTGAAATTCCTTGGCAGTTAAATTTACATTCCGGCCATCTTGAATCAGGGTTTTGGCTTGCGGGTCCAAAACCAGATTCGCATAACGCAAATATTGATCTGCACTGCTTTGATGTTGTCGTAATTGCGAACGCACACGCGCAGAAAGCTCTTCCAGACTAAACGGCTTGACCAGATAATCATTGGCGCCCAAATCCAGACCTTCAACCCGGTCATGAATACTGTCCCGCGCCGTAATAAAAATCACAGGTGTTGCTTGCTGCTGTGCTCGTAACGTTTTAAGAATCTCGTCCCCAGTGGCTTTGGGTAGCCCACGATCGAGCAAGACACAATCATACTGATGCTGTTCAATCGCTAAAATGGCATGATCGCCACGCTCGACCCAATCAACATTATAACCATCCATTTCTAACCATGTTTTGATGCTTTCTGCTTGGGAAGCATCATCTTCTGCCAGTAAGATTCGCATGTGTTGTTCTCATGTATGAGGCATTTTCTACTTTTAAGATAGCATGCTTTAAAAGTCGCTGGATTCAAAAAAACCACATGAATGACTCATGTGGTTTTAAGTGAAATATAAAAGGAGATAGGAAACTTCCTCCTTATAGCTTTATTTCAATTGATCGACCAACTTAGAATTTAACCGCATCTACATCAATTTCAACACGTTTCGCAGGTTTGTAATCAATGTCGACTTCACCGGTGATGGTCACAGGTGTTTTGGCATTCACAGGTTTACCCTGCCATAACTCGTCATCAATCTCGACCGTAATCGTACCCGTATTATCACGAAATTGATATTTTTCATCACCGACCGCTTTCACCACATAACCTTTAAGCTGTACTTTGCTATCATCTTTTAAAGTTAAGGCCTGTTTAACCGTAGTGGTCTTTTGTGGCGCAATGGCAGCTTGATTCACGGCAGTATTTGCGATGGCAAATGTCGTTGCACCAATCAAACCAGTAATTAAAGCTGCTTTAGAGATCATGTTCATGTTGAAGCCCTCATCTTTTTGTTCATCATTTCGATGAAGTGATTAAAACAAATCCAGATGAGGTGAATCTTAAGATTGTTTCTTTTTTAAAATCGCTTAATTCAACGGCACAACCCGCAACACTTCTTCCAAAGTGGTCAGTCCATCCAGAACTTTACGTGCCCCCGCAATACGCAGCGGTTCAACATCCTCTTTCTTCGCCTGTTGACGCAATTCATTTAAATTGGCATTGGCACTAATCAGTTGTTTAGTCTCTAAACTTAAAGGCATAAATTCATAGATTCCGACACGCCCTTTATAGCCTGTATGTCGACACGCTTCACAACCCACCGCTTGAAACACAAAGTTTGGCATCTCGATCGTAAAGTCGTAAGTCAAATGCTTCCACTCTTGCTCATTGATAAAGGTTTCTGTTTTACAATGCGGACACAATTTACGGACCAAACGCTGTGCAAGTACGCCCAAAATGGTCGCTGCGGTTAAAAATGGCTGCACCCCTAAATCATGTAAACGGGTCAGACTTGAAGGTGCATCATTGGTATGCAAGGTCGATAACACCAAGTGACCGGTTAATGCAGCTTGAATCGCCATATTCGCGGTATCGTGGTCACGAATCTCTCCGACCATAATAATGTCAGGGTCCTGACGCATTAAAGCGCGCACGCCATCGGCAAAACCCAAGTCAATCCCCTGATTCACCTGCATCTGGTTAAAGCTTGGTTCAAGCATTTCGATGGGATCTTCAATAGTACAGACATTCACTTCTTCTGTAGCCAGCTGTTTAAGCGAAGAATAAAGAGTCGTGGTTTTCCCCGAACCGGTTGGGCCAGTCACCAGAATAATGCCGTGACTATGTGCAGTTAAAGCCTGCCAGTCATTCAGTAAGCCACCTTCAAAACCCAGCTGCTGAAAACTGCGTACCAACACTTCCGGATCAAAAATACGCATCACCAACTTTTCGCCAAAAGCCGTCGGCAAAGTCGATAAACGCAACTCGGTTTCTTGTCCTTTTGGGGTTCGGGTTTTTAATCGTCCATCTTGCGGTTTACGCTTTTCTGCAACATTCATGCGACCTAAAATTTTAATCCGCGAGATTACCGCTGTTAGCGTATTGGCCGGCATTTTATAAATGGTATGCAACACCCCATCAATTCTAAAACGCACCTTACCGGTGTCTTTACGCGGCTCGAGATGAATATCACTTGCGCCTTGTTCAAAGGCAAACTGTAAAACCCAATCCACCAACTTTACAATATGCTGATCATTGGCATCCGGGTTTTGCGTATCGCCCAGTTGTAAAAGTGCTTCGACCCCTTTGTTATCACGATCATAAGCACTGGATTTTTGCGATGAATTGACCGCACGACTGACTTGATAATACTCGACCAGATAACGCTGTAATTGATCGGGACTTAATAGTACACGCTGAATTTTTCTAGGTGCAATCGTATGTTCAAGATTGGCCACCCATTCAGTTTTAAAAGGTTGATCGGTAGCAATCAGGACTTTATCCGCCTGTATTTCAACCGCCAAAATTTTATTACGCACAGCAAATTCTTGCGACATGATATTGGTCAAAGCACCGACATCAGCTTTTAAAGGATCAATAATATAAAAAGGGATCTTGGCTTTTTCTGCAATCCACTGACACAAACGGTTTAAGGTCAATGTGGATTGCGGATGGGATAGATCGACCAAATTAAAATGTGCAATCCACTGCAATGGATGCCATTTCAGCTGCTCTCGTTGGCGGTGTGTAGTTTGTATCAGTAGCTTATTGCGCTCGGTAATACGTCCATCTTTTTGTAGTTGTTCCAGACACCAAGACGTGTCCATTTCAAAATTAAAATTCATTGTTCTAAGCCCCAAACCATAAACACACTATAGCAAACTAAATTTCTTCTGACGTAAATCACGTTTAGAAAAACAGTAGCGCTGCCATTTCCGAAAACTGATTCCTTTCTCATCGGTCATTCAAATAAAAACTATAACTTTTTTTGGCAGCGATTACGCTTTTACTTTCATTCATTTATAGCGAATAATGCCAAAGATGCTGATTAATTACGCAGCATACTTTTCCATACTCCGGCGATTGGATGAACCCTGTGAATAATACGCTTAATCTGTCACTGCAAAGCACATCATTTCAAGAACTGCTGATGATTATGGCAGCAGCATTAGGCTGTGGTTTGCTGATTGGTTTAGAACGTGAACGGAGTAAGCAACGTGAAAATCAGCATAGTTTTGCAGGGGTTCGCTCATTTGTGATCTGTGCATTACTCGGTGCGCTATGCTTTATCTTTGGACCTGTTTTTGGGGTTGTGGGTGCAATTAGTGTCGGTGCAATTAGCATTGTTTCGCTTAAAAATCAGCTAAAAGATCCAGGTGTGACCACTGAACTGGCATTCGTGATGACCTATTTCATTGGGGCACTGTGTATTTGGAATGTCACACTGGCTGCAAGCTTATCCGTCGTGCTGACCTTTATTTTAATGATGAAACATTCCATCCATGGTTTTGCAGGAAAATGGATCACCGAAGCAGAATTTAAAGATGGTTTATTTTTACTGGCACTAATTTTAATTGGCCTGCCGCTTACTCCAAATACCCCGTTATGGGGCGCAGTGCTCAACCCGCATATTATTTTAAAACTGCTCACTTTGATTCTGGTCGTGCAGGCATTGGCACATATTGCTAAACGCTTACTTTCAACCAAAAGAGCCCTCATTCTTTCTTCGATTGCCTCCGGATTTGTATCCAGTACCGCAACGATTGCGCATTTAGGCATGCAAGTACGCAATGGAGAAATCGATGCTCAATCAAATGCAGGTGCAGCACTGATGTCCTGTATTTCAACTTTAGTTCTATTATTGATTGTTGTAGGAGGTGTTTCTTTAGTCTGGCTAAAGCTGCTGATATTTCCCTTGCTCATCGCCATTGCTATTTTAGTGCTTTGCGCTTACTGGCTTTTACGTAAAGCAGAACCTGTCGAAGAAATAGAACCTGAAGATAGTCCCATGTTTAGCTTAAAAGAAGCAGCGATTATTGCCGGGACGTTAACGGTCATTCAGGCTGGTGTGTATGGCTTAGAGCTTTTACTCGGTGATTCGGGTTTAATTGCAGGTACACTCTTGGCTTCACTGTTTGAAATTCATGCCGCTGCGGCCACTGTAGTTATCCAAGGTGAACCCACAAATACCAGCTTACTGT
This sequence comes from Acinetobacter sp. ANC 5414, assembly GCF_013004295.1. Taxonomy (NCBI): domain Bacteria; kingdom Pseudomonadati; phylum Pseudomonadota; class Gammaproteobacteria; order Moraxellales; family Moraxellaceae; genus Acinetobacter; species Acinetobacter sp. ANC 5414. The sequence goes on along the minus strand of NZ_JABERM010000025.1, from coordinate 124,266 downwards.
ATGCAATGATGCTCGGTTTGGGCGCTCATGCGGTTTCTAAATCCATTAATGCAGCCATCAGTGGTGGATTAAAATTTGCACTTTATTTTGTACCGGTACAAATTCTGCATATGGCCGTTTTAATTGCTGTGCTCTGGTGGATGGTACAGAATTAAGCTGAGAGCGGAAGCAGTGCTACCACCGTAATGTGATCCAATCCTACTAAAAAGCTCACATCAAAATCGGCAAAATTCATTTTATAAATCCGCTCAGGATCATTTTGATAAGCCGGTCTTGGATCAAGCGATAAAACCTGTTCTAACTCGTTCACAAGCTGTTCGTTTAACTTTTGACGTTTCATTAAATCCTGCTTTTGTTGCTCTGCACTGTCTGTCCAAATAACAGCCATTCGTTCAGGTTCATCCTGTGCATAACCACTCTCAGCATCCAGCACTGCATCTGAATATTGAATATAAGGCTTGATATCTATAATGGGTGTGCCATCTAGAAGATCACTGCCTGTGACATAAACCCGAACCGACTTACCGACTTTTTTCACTTCTTTGAGTTGAACCACAGACAAACCCATGGGTGCAGGACGGTACATGCTACGTGTCGCAAACACGCCTATTTTCTTGTTTCCACCTAAACGCGGTGGACGGACTTGTGGGCGAAATTTTGGATTATCTTGTTGATTCTTATTGTCATGGAACTGCCAGATCAACCACAAATGACTGAATTCATTGATCCCTTCAAATGCAAGTAAATCATTATAAGGTTCTAGCATTTCAATATACGATTCGACCTGAACCAGATTCGGTTGTCTTGGGATGCCAAATTTTTCACGATAGGGAGAATTCATATACCCGATTATTGGCACTTTAAGCTCAGTCATAATCACTTTTTCTGATAAGGTCAATTAAATATATTCAGTTTATCGAGAATGTTTTTAGATTAGAATAGTAAGCTGTTCTAATTTGATAATTTATTGAGACCTTTAATGGCTGCTTTCAACGTCGAAAAGATTACTCACGTACACCACTGGAATGACACATTATTCAGTTTTAAAACCACGCGTGACACTGCGCTACGTTTTAAAAATGGTCAATTTGTGATGATTGGACTGGAAGTAAATGGTAAGCCTTTAATGCGTGCTTATTCTATTGCTAGCGCTAACTATGAAGAAGAGTTAGAGTTTTTCTCTATTAAAGTGCCAGATGGTCCTTTAACTTCTATTTTACAAAAAGTAAAAGTTGGCGATGATATTTTAGTATCACGCAAACCGACAGGAACTTTGGTTCTTGACGACTTAAACCCAGGTAAAAACTTGTACCTTCTTTCTTCAGGTACAGGTCTTGCTCCGTTCTTGTCAACGATTCGTGACCCAGAAACCTATGAACGCTTTGAAAAAGTGATCGTGGTTCACGGTACGCGCTTTATCTCTGAATTGGCTTACCAAGACTTGATTCTAAACGAACTTCCGAACCATGAATTCTTCCAAGAGTTAGGAATCAAAGATAAGCTTATTTATTATCCAACTGTGACTCGTGAAGAATTCCACACTCAAGGTCGTGTAACCACTGCAATTGAAACGGGTCAACTGTTTGAAAAAATTGGTTTACCACGTTTCAACCCAGAAACAGACCGTGCAATGTTGTGTGGTAGCCCAGCCTTCCTAGATGACGTGGTTGCTTTGCTTGATCAACATGGTCTAAAAGAATCACCTCGTATGGGTGTACTTGGCGACTACGTGATTGAACGTGCATTCGTTGAAAAATAAGATTTAAATTTACAAGTCTTAAAAAACCGGACCATTTGGTCCGGTTTTTTATTCATTAAAGAAATATCTTTTCTTTTCAGATGAAAGTTTTGTGTAATCTATACCTAGAGGTGCAAGTAATCGTTTATAGACAAATGTTTTTCTTTCTTCTACATATTTTTTAAAGTCATCTAGATTAGAAGTAAACTCATAACAGACTAGATAACCATTACAGATTTGATCCATTTTTTGGCAGGTTTTATAAAAGTTTAAACCAGCTTTTATATTCTTTTTATAACCTTGTAGATCTATAACTTTTTTATTTAATTCTGTAAATGCTTTTTGAGGAATAAATAATTTGAATTCACTCCCTACTTTTTTTAGCTCTAGTCCTAGAAATATCACAGTTTGAGAAGAAGTATAAATTTCTGATTTTCCTGTTCCAATATCAGGTACAGATAATTGTATTTTTAACAACTCTTCCTTAATTAAATTAAAATTTTCCTCAATCTCATCCTTTTTATTTGCAAACACAATTAAATCATCTGCGTATCGAATATAATTTATTTTCTTTTTAGCCAATACCGCTTCAAAATCTTGTAAATAAAATGAAGCTAGTAAAGAAGCTATTGGCATTCCTTGTCTAATACCTTTACCTTTTTTATTTTTTATAATTTTAGAAAATGTTTTTAGTTGCTCATCTGATGTAGCTTGGAGTAAATGATAGACCGGGTCCGCATTTATCATTTACTGAAAGAAAGAATGTAAACTAGGTACTTTAATTTTTTCCTCAAATAAATTGAATATTATCTTTCTATCCAATTCATCAAAAAAAGCTGAAATATCTGTTTTTAAAGCATACTTGTATTTTGAACGTAGACTTATTAGCCGATTATGCGCCGCCTTAACTCCTCCATTTCCCTCTGAAGCAAAATCATTAGTTGCAAAATTTTTATACTTATTAGTATGAATTTTTTTTAAATAAGATATGAACAAAACCTGAATTAATCTATCTTTAACCGATGGCACACATACCATACGATAATTATTTCTATCTTTAGGAAGGAAAATTGGAGTGAGAGGATCAAATTTAAAATTATTTGATTGAATTGAATTAATTATTTCTATTTTATATTTTTCTTTATCTTCAAAAAACTCATCTACTGTTAAATATCTAGAATGATATTTACAAGATGATCTGTTCTTACCAATTTTAGATTTAAAACGATTTAATTCATTTTCAAATTCTTGATTGCAATATTGATAGAATTCCATTCCCGTTCTACTATGCTCTTGCTAGATCATGGTCACATAGTTTCAGAGTTGCAGCATATCGCTTCCTATTCGTCTTACTCAACGATTGTACCTTGTCGGTCGCCATTGCCAAGTACTCGGAACACAATGATGCGTCCTGTGACTCTAGGTGCGATTTTGTGCTCGAAAGAGCATAAATAGATCTAACAACTATATTGGGATACCTTTTTATAATTCAAGGATATATTTTAAATATTTTCTCCAATTATTTTAATTTTATTTTGCTTCCGTTCCTGCAAAGCCTTATTAATCACCCGATAGCCTGCGGTTAAACCGAGTACTGACATAATCACCGCCACAATAATATCCGGCAACATACTTCCCGTACCAAACACACCGACCGCAGCTAAAATCACTGCAACATTGCCAATCGCATCATTACGGCTACACAGCCAGACCGACTGCATATTGGAATCACCATCTCTGAAGGCGTATAAAAAGGTAGCTGAAACTACATTCGCAATTAAAGCCAATACACCAATTATCCCCATGGTCATTGCTTCAGGGGGAATTCCTTGCATATAGGCATAAATAACTTTGCCCATAACCACGAAACCGAATAAAGCCATGGTTATACCTTTTAGTAAAGCGACTGTTGCTCTCCCATATAAACTCATCCGTAAGACTGCAAGTGAAATAGCGTAATTCACAGCATCTCCAAAGAAATCCAAGGAATCTGCCCACAGTGCCGATGAATGTGCATAAGCCCCGCCAATCAATTCAACCAAAAACATGAACAAATTAATGCATAATGCAATCCATAAAGCCGTTCTAAATTTACTGTCCGGTTTGGGTGGTACAGATTCATCACAACAATGGTTACATGCCATAAGATCACTTCCAATTCAAATGACTTTCATTTTGTATTACTCTTATTCAAAACTATGGAGTAACTCCAAGGTCAAGCATGAATACACATAAATATTATTTAATTAAAGATTTAGCGCAAAAAACTGGACTCAGTAACGATACCATTCGCTTCTACGAGAAGAAAAATCTGCTCAAACCCAGCTTTCGTGGCAGCAATAATTATCGCAATTATGATGAAAATACATTCAAACGACTGGGGGTTTATTAAACGCTGTCTTGCTCTGGATATTTCATTAAGCGAGATTGAAGCGTTGCTTGAATTAGAACAACAGCCATCGTAAAACTGTCATGCAGTGAAGCAAACGACTGAACAAAATTTTCATCAAGTCACTGATAAAATTATAGAATTACAGAAATTCCAACAACATATAATCCAGCTATGCGCCTCTTGCAACACACCAGAAACGATTAATAGCTGCCAGATTTTGAAGCAGCCCGAAGCTGAGAATAAGTAAAAACCCAACTAAAATACTAGGTTGAATCATTTTTTTAGATCCATACAATAAAGCCATATTTTTTATATGCCTTTAATTTTGTCATGAGCATTACTCACGTTACAGAACTACTCTCTCCTGCTGGCTCGCTGAAAAACATGCGCTATGCATTTGCTTATGGTGCCGATGCTGTCTATGCAGGTCAGCCACGTTATAGCTTACGTGTACGTAATAATGCCTTTGATCATGACAATCTAAAAATAGGTATTAAGGAAGCTCATGCTTTAGGTAAAAAGTTCTATGTAGTGGTGAATATCCAACCGCATAACAGCAAACTCAAGAATTTTATCCGTGACTTGGAACCTGTGGTTGCCATGCAACCTGATGCGCTGATTATGTCTGATCCGGGCTTAATCATGATGGTACGTGAGCATTTTCCTGATGTTCCGGTACACCTTTCGGTTCAAGCCAATGCAGTCAACTGGGCAACGGTAAAGTTCTGGAAAAACATGGGTTTAACCCGTGTAATTCTGTCTCGTGAGTTATCAATCGAAGAAATTGAAGAAATTAAAAACACTGTGCCGGGTATGGAAATTGAAGTTTTCGTGCATGGTGCATTGTGTATGGCTTATTCCGGTCGTTGCTTACTTTCAGGCTATATGAACAAACGTGATGCCAATCAGGGCGCTTGCACCAATGCGTGTCGCTGGGATTATAAAATTCACGATGCAGCTGAAGATGAAACTGGAGATGTCATTCCAGTTCAACAAATTGAAGAATCATCATCATGCTGCCAACATAAAGATGCCGACGAGCAACACGCCCTAGAACAACATCAATTTGGCGAGCCGGTTTTACTACAACGCAATGAAGAAGACATGTTTGCAGCTGAAGAAGATGAACATGGCACCTACTTCATGAACTCCAAAGACTTGCGTGCGGTACAGCATGTTGAACGTTTAACCAAGATGGGCATTCATTCACTGAAGATTGAAGGTCGTACCAAATCTTATTTCTACTGTGCCCGAACTGCGCAAATCTACCGCAAAGCGATTGATGACGCTTTAGCAGGCAAACCTTTTGATCCGTCTTTAATGACCCAGCTTGAAGGCTTGGCGAATCGCGGTTATACCGAAGGTTTCCTGCGTCGTCATGTGCATAGCGAATATCAAAACTATGAAACGGGTTCATCACGTTTTGACCATCAACAATTTGTCGGCGAAGTATTAGAGCGTAACGGTGACTATATCAAGATTGATGTGAAAAACCGTTTTGTTGTCGGTGATTCTTTAGAGTTAATGACGACGAAAGGCAACATCACTTTTATTTTGACTGAAATTAAAGATAAAAAAGGCAATTTGATTGAAGATGCCAAAGGTTCAGGTCATGTCGTTGATATTCCAGTCCCTGCAGATGTCGACATGGGTTATGCCCTGCTGATTCGCAACTTGCCGAATTCAACTGCAGATATTTCTGCTGCGTCTTTGGCTTATCAAGCGATTTAAAGCGAGATAGCTATGGCATTACTCATCACCGATAAATGCATCAATTGTGATATGTGTTTGCCTGAATGTCCGAATGAAGCCATTTATGAGGGCGATAAGGTGTATGAGATTGATGTTGATCGCTGTACTGAATGTGTCGGTTTTTATGACCATCAAACTTGTATTGCGGTGTGTCCAATTGAGTGCATTATCCCCCATCCTGAACATGTGGAAACGCAAGAACAATTGATACAGAAGTTTAAGGGTTTGAATTTATTAAAATCTTAAAAAATATTTAGAAATGGCATAAAACATGCTTAATTAAACACAATAACCTTGGGGAAAGAACAATAAAAAAGGGCAAAACAAAAAATGTAGAAAATAAAAATAACAATAAAAAGGGTCGTGATAAAAAAAGGAACTCAGCGTTAGCGCCCTGAGTTCCTATAAAAGGGTAAAACAAAAACTTGGGGAACTAAAGCCAAAGTGTCTATGTCTAAGTCTACATAGCCACTTTGGCTTTTTTACTTATTGCCCCGAACGGATGATGTAATCAAAAGCAGACAGTGATGCTTTCGCGCCTTCACCCGTTGCAATGATGATTTGCTTGTATGGAACGGTGGTACAGTCACCGGCAGCAAATACCCCCTTGACGTTGGTTTCGTTACGCTCGTTAATCACGATCTCACCACGGTTGGAAAGTTCAACTTTCGAGGCTTTCAGGAAATCGGTGTTTGGCAACAAGCCAATTTGCACAAAGATCCCGGCCAGTTCAACCGTGTGTTCAACATCGGTGGCACGGTCTTTGTATTTCAGCGCTGTTACCTGTGAACCATCACCGACAACTTCAGTGGAAAGTGCATTCATGATCACGGTGGTGTTTGGCAAGCTGTTGAGTTTGTCTTGCAAGACGTGATCGGCACGCAGTTTGGTGTCGAACTCAACCAAAGTCACATGCTCGACAATCCCCGCCAAGTCAATCGCCGCTTCCACACCCGAGTTCCCGCCACCGATCACCGCAACACGTTTACCCTTGAATAGTGGACCGTCACAGTGCGGGCAGTATGCCACACCACGGGTTTTATATTCCTGCTCACCCGGAACATTCATTTCTCTCCAGCGTGCACCGGTCGACAGAATGATGGTTTTAGATTCCAGTTTGGCCCCATTTTCTAAAGTGACTTCAACCAGACCATTGGCAGTTTCATCGGCACCTTTGATGGCAGCCACTTTTTGCAGGTTCATGATGTCGACATCATAAGCACGCACATGCGCTTCCATTTCAGCGGCAAATTTCGGACCCTGGGTCTTTTGCACTGAAGTGTAGTTTTCGATGTCCATGGTATCCATCACCTGACCACCAAAGCGTTCCGCCACGATCCCCGTTTGAATGCCTTTACGTGCCGCATAGATCGCAGCAGTATTGCTTGCAGGTCCACCGCCAATCACCAGCACATCGAAAGCGCCTTTGGCATTGAGTTTTTCCGCATCTTTAGCTGATGAACCCGAATCCAGTTTGGCCACGATTTCTTCCAGCGTCATACGGCCCTGACCAATGTGTTCACCATTCTGGAACAGCATTGGAACCGCCATGATTTTGCGCTGTTCAACTTCTTCCTGGAAGAAGGCCCCGTCAATCATGGTCGCAGTCGCACCCGGATTGTTGATTGCAATCAGGTTCAAGGCTTGCACCACATCCGGACAGTTATGGCAGCTTAAAGAAACAAACACGTCGAAGTCAGAGGTTAAATTCAAGCCCTTGATTTGCGCAAGCACTTCATCAGAGACTTTTGGAGCATAACCCGACACTTGCAGCAATGCCAGAATCAAGGAGGTAAACTCGTGTCCCATTGGCAGACCGGCAAAGTTCACGCGTGGCTGTTCACCGACTTTGGCAATCCCAAAGCTTGGGGTACGTTTATTGGTCCCGTCAAAGCGAGCTGTCACCTGATCTGATAGTGCCGCAATTTCAGTGACCAGTTCCTTGATCTTGTCGGATTTGTCAGAAGCATCGAGGGACGCCACCAATTCAATCGGGCTTTCCAGACGTTCCAGTAAAGTTTTAAGTTGTGCTGAAGTATTTTGATCTAACATGGCTAACGTCTCCAAGGGAGTAAATGTTTATTTAATAAGACTATAGTAAGATAAATGAATAAATAGGTAAAACAGTTTGTTTTTATTATTAAGATCGGATTATTAAATTAAGTAGCATTTATCTTAAATTCTATAAGTATTGCCTCATTTAAAACTTAAGAAAAAATAGAATGAAATAACAGTGAAGAAAAACAATAAAAGCCTCTTCCGAGGCTTTTGAATTGCATTATTTAAGGTGTAATACGTTGTTCAACTCTTAACACGCGCCCTTTTAAATGCTGCGATAAGAAAAATAAAATCAAGCTCAAAATTGCAGATAAAATAAGCATGGCAATAATAAAGATATTCACCAAGTCGCTCATTTTTTCAGCTTGTTCCACCTGCCTTGAAACACTTTGCGCCATCGGGGTGAGTGTCTTTCCATAAAGTTGATGCTGCATGGTCCATAATTGTTCGGGCTTGAAGCCATATTCAATAAAATGAGGATCTGTTTTTTCCGCTTTAACCAAAGCCAGAACCTGAGGAATGGCAGCATCTTTATCGACTGGTTTATGTAACAATGCGGCTTGTGCAAGTAAATAAGCTTTCACGGGTTCATCTAATTCGGTGCGCTGTAAATACTGTGCCAATTCACTTTGCTGAATATTTTTATCGTATTGAATCACTTCGCTATAAGCATTATTTTCATCATCATTTAAATCGTATTGCAGAAAGGTTAAACCCGACCACAACACAATAAAGGCAACCAGCCAGCCGACAAATTTCAAAATAAAGGACTGAAAACGCGTATAGAAGAAGCGTATTTTTTTCAAAAAATGAATGACAAAAAATGCCCCGACAAAAGAAACAAACAGCTTCAGAACCAGCCAGCCGAACCAAGACAACAGATTGGTAAAATAATCGGTGTGCTGACCAAGCTCAGCAAGATTTGCATCTACACTCATCGGCATATGCAATTGCTTTAATTCGGTGGTAACACCAAAAAAACTATAGACAAAATCATGTTGTAGAAATAATGCCACCACTGATGCAAGGAAAACGGTGCTGCTGGTGATGCAAAATAAGGTCAGATTGCGTTGGCGCTTTTTCAGCGCCACAACACCAGATTCAATCTGTTGCGGATTCACAGCATATTCATCTAAGGGAGGCAAACGGTTTCTCCTAAAGTGCAGCCAATGAACTTAAGCCTATTCTTAAGATTTATTCACTCCACTGGTACTTGATTCTATAACCAAATGATTCAAATTTTCTTGCAAGGCACGTAAACGCGTGGTGGCTTCAGCACGTTTTTGCATACCTTCTTTTTGCACCTGAATCACATCATTAACAGTTTTAATGAGGGTGTTTTGCACATGTTCAAGCGTTTCAATATCAATCACTGAACGTTGATTGGCTTTGGCGGTATCGACCGAGTTTTGATGCAACAAGTCCGCATTACGGCGTAACAGATCATTGGTGGCATCATCAATGCTATTGGCCAGTTGCACACTATTTTTCTGTTCATTTAAGGAAATGGCCAAACTGATCTGGTTTTTCCAGGCAGGTAAAGTAATGTTTTTAATCGCATAAAACTTATCGACCAACATCAAGTTATTGGACTGGATAATTCGGATCATTGGTAAGGTTTGCATTGCCGATTGCTGCAAGACCTGTAAATCACTGACCCGTTTTTCCAGATTGTTGGCGAGATGATTCAGGTCATAAACCTTTTGCACCGATGCCTGATCTTGAGTTTGAGTGGTTAAAGTTGCAATTTCCTGCTGGATTTCATGTTCTTTCAATTTCCCGGCAGCAATATAAACACCCAATTGTTTATATTCATCCTGCACCCCATGGAACATTTTATCCAAGGTATCAACGCGACTTTTGAGTCCCGATTGTGAAGTTTCAATTTCTTTAACTAAAACATCAATTTGTTCTTTAGTGCTATTAAAATGCTGGTCAAAGTTCTGCTTGGCACCCTTCATTTTACTGATCAAGCCACCAAAAAAACCCGAACTTTTTTTCTTGTTTAAAATGCTGCTGGTATTCAACTGCTGTGCAACTTGAACCACCTGATTCAATTTTTGACCAGTTGCATCCAGATCTTTATTTTGCACAAGATTCAACAATTCATCGGTATAGGTCGACGTTTTTGTCGCAATATTTTTACCATATTCAGCCACTGCGGTATGGCTCATTGCAGCCAATTCTTTACGTGCATTCATCACTTCATTAAAGTCCGAATCCTGCAAACCCATTTCTTGCAAGTTCAGTTGCTGAAATTTTTGATGAACCACCTCGTTGCTTACTTCAGCCGGTAAATCTTTATGCTCAAAATCGGTCATGTCTCACCTAGTATCATTATTAATGTGTTGGTTTCTGTAGTGATTTTCTTAAAGTTTTGATCAGGTTCTCTCGGCTATTATCCAACTTTTCCAACTCAATTGTCGAATTGCTTTGATTGCTTTGTTTAACATGATATTGCCATGCCGGAATCAAGACCTGCTGTGCCTCTTTAAAACGATCCAGCAAGGTAAAAGAAAGCTGTTGAGATAACTGCATTTGTGTAATTGCAATATCATTACTGGCCTGTAAAGTTTGTAATGTATTAATTTTTTTCGATAATCTCTCCGCAAAATTGTCTAGTGGATGCTGATTCTTTACAAAATTTGGATATTCCACTAAAAACTCTTGCGCAGCCCGAATGTACTTTGCCATTTGCTCACGATGACCAAGCAATTGCTGAAAACGTGCCTGCGACTTTTGAATCTCAATTTGCAATTTTTGACTTAAATGATTGGCCCGATTGAGCAATTGATCTAGATTTTTATAATATTCAACCTGCCCCGATCCATATTCCAGGTCAATCCCCAACCACTTTTGCAAGGCATTAAATTTACGTGTTTTTAAATATTTTTTTGAATCAGCCAAGGATTGAATCAGCTGTTCAATCGTCGAACTGAGTTGCTGGGTAAGATGTGGATCTACCCCGTTGAGTAACACCGACTGTGCTTGAATAAGTTGATCCGCATAATGATTCAGACGATATTGATCATTCAGCAAAGGAACTAAATCATTGCGCTGAATGGAGAGAAGTTCAGCCCGATTTACCTCAATTTCAGCCAAAGGAACAAGAACATCTATCTGTGACATAATATTAGAAACTCAATAAAATCATTTTTATAGTACGGCTTTCATACAAAATATCATGTAGTGTTTTGCAATTTCTAGAACATATTTATATTAAATTGGATAAAGATTTAAACAAGTTTTTAAAACAATTCATTTTACGAATTTACAAAGTGCTCAATTTATAGAGATAAGTCGGCTCTTTTGTATAATTTCATGCAATGCTTGTGAGATTAATATCTCAATTGCTTGATAACTCAGGTGAATAATTTTGTGAATCTCTACAGGCTACAATACATGTAATGACAAATTTAAAGAAACATTCTGTTTTGTCATTTCATTTTTTGCTAACAAAAGTTTTTTAATCTTATCGGCAACTTTTTACTGATAAAAAATTATAATAAAATAAATAATTTTAATTACTTAGAAAACTAACCAGAAAATTTCTTAATCAAATTATCCGCTTTACTCAAAAGATAAGACTGATTTATTGGCGTGATTGTCGGGTAATTATGGTTAATTGTTGATCAATTCTTTATTCTAGTGTTCTGCTAATACGGGAGTATTAGACAGCAATGAAAATTTGAATAAAAAAATTGCTTTCATGGAACTGAACTGGACAATAATGATATGAAAAACAAAAAATTATTTTTTAAATGGACGTCGAATGTTTTGCTTGCATCTACAGCCTTCACATCGCTAGCTATGAATGCAGCTACATCAACGACACCTGTTCCCCCCAATAGTCAGCAGGTTTTTTTTGTTGGCAATAACTGGGATGGAACCGTGACCGTCATTCGTCCATCTCAGGATTTTGGTAAAATCGGTGTCATTAACATGGTGCCTGACCGGTCAGAGCGATTAAAGGAAATTTATCTTAATCCAATCAAATTAATTGCATATAGCTACATTCGTAATACTGCGGGTGAAGGTAACGATCAATTAGTCGATGACATGTACTCAACCCCAGACGGCAAGTCAGTGGTAGCATCTCGCCCAAGTTTTGCAGATGTAGTGTCTATCAATATTGCGACGGGCAAGATCAACTGGCGTACTCCTGTTGAAGGTTTCCGTGCGGATCATATGGCCGTTTCTCCTGATGGTCAGCGCTTAGCTGTCTCAGCATCTTCGGGTAACGTCGTTCATGTTCTGGACATCAATACCGGTAAGGAATTGGGACGCTTTGCAACAGGCGACAAACCGCATGAAAACATCTTCTTTGATGGTGGTTCAAAAATTTTGAATTCAGCGATTGGCAATGTGGAAACCGCCATGGATGCATCATGGCAAGATTTCACCAAGGGGAAACGATTCATCACCATTGCTGATGCGAATACGTTTAAAGTGCTCAAGAAAATTGATTTCCGTCCTGCATTAGATGCAATCGGTCGTAAGGATTTATCCAATGCAGTACGTCCCATCGTGTTTAGTAATGATGAAAATAAAATTTATGCACAGGTTTCATTTTTTAACGGCCTGATCGAGTATGACCTGAACCAGAATAAAATTACTCGCATTGGTCAACTCCCGGGCAGCTCAACCATTCCGTCTGACCGGACAAAATATGTAAATGACTCCCGTCATCATGGATTATCTATCAGTGCTGATGGTGAGAAATTGTGTGTGGCAGGCACCATGGATAACTATGCAACCATTGTCGACCGTTCAACCTTAAAAGCTGGCAAGCTGATCGCTGCAGGCAAGCCATATTGGGCAACACAAAGTCCTGATGGGAAAAGCTGCGTGATTTCAGAGAGTGCGACTGATGTGGTCACCGTCATTGATTTTGCCACAGGTGAAAAGGTTCTGAGTGTGCCAGTCGGTAATCATCCACAGCGTGTTCGTATAGGTTATGCACCAGCAGGTTGGTCAACCAAGTAATGAACGGTAATGAGTGGATAATTGATGAATTGAACAGACCTGATTGTAGATGAGGTCTGTTTTTTAATTTAAATGAAATTAACAGGTTTGGTAGCATGGCTCACACTTTACGACTTGGCATCATCGTTGGAATAATTGTGACTTTATTACTCATAGGCATTGTCTATTTCTTTCAACCCGCAACCCCGGTTCCATCAGAAATAGCTCAGTCCAGCGTTAATAAAACTCCAGTGAACAGCGCTTTAAAAAAGAATGTCGAATATTTAAAACCAAAGCAAACAATACACCTACAACCCTCAAATCAGGGAGGATTGATCCAGCAACGTGACCGACTTTATCAGGATTTCGAACAAATCAGTCATTCATTGAGTGTGGGACAGCAACCTGATTTTCGTCAGGTAAGTGATTTATTAGAAAAGCAAAAACAGCTTGTAAAAGCAGGTGGGCTTTCAGCGAATGATGCAATTTCCTATTGCCAATTTTTAAGACAAATTTTACCGGCAATGGATCAGCAGATTAATCAACATATTCTACAATTAGAGCAACTTAAGCATACGACTTCATAAAAGTTGATATAGTTAAATTCCAAATAAATTGGCACATTAACCTTTAAACAATAGATCAATATTTTTAACCCTAAATTTTTTCCTAACCGATTTTACTTGAACCCACATTTGGAATACCGGTCAATATTCAAAAGTAGATAAGCAAAGCCCCATTCATATAGTCTTTGTGTATTTTCAAGTTTCTAATTGGGTTGCTTCTGGGGATTTGATTGCCGAAGATGCTGGTTAGGTTGATCAGGTTGGGGATTAGGTGGATTAGGTACTTTTTTTTCATCAGGCTGTTGAGGATATTCAATATGTAAGGTTGGTTGATCAGGTTGTGGATTTTGTGGTTGATTAGCCATGTTTAACTTCCTCCTTTTAGATTGTGTTTTTATATCGTCTTCATCACGACACTAACAATTTACTCTTTCTTTGCTCTTATCCAACCCTAAGTCTGTGTCAATTCTCTTCTTTGTAAACACGATAACTGCATATTATTGATTCACAAGTACACTATCACAGTGACATTCACAATCATTACCTAAAATCATCTCCCTTTAACATTAAGACCATCATTCATAATAAAAAACACTTTCACTTATATCTGGCTTACTGTTGAATTTGTGTGCAAATTTAATATTTGTCTAAGCTAAGAACCAATGGCGAAATACTGTATAAAAATGGAAGGAAAATTTTTAGCTTACTGTGATCTACTTAACTATCTATATTCTTGGGATGCTTCTAATTTAGATCAAACCCTTGGTAAATCTTGGTATTGGGCTAACGATGATTTATTAGCAAAGCAATTTGCTGATCAGATAAAAGCCAACTCATTTCTTCATATGAAGCAAGGGCAATTTTCAATGAGTGGATTGATGAGTTAGATCGTCACGTTGTTGTTTAATACCGAGCATCCGATTGCGATGAATATGTTGTCTGTGCAGTAGGTGTATTGGCATTTTTTAACGCGGGGCTGTAGTAGATAAGATTAAATTTCTGTCCAATTTAATAGTATTTTAAGCTGTTGTTTTGGACTGCCATAGTTAAACCTAAATTCACATTCTTTAATAAACGATGGAAAGGCATTTCGGTCAATACCATTGTATTTTCTAAGCACTCTTTTAGCCTGATTCCAGAAGTTTTCGATGCCATTGATATGATTTTGACCATCAGAAAAATTGCTTGAATGATTGATGCGATGATGGCTAAAGCCAGCGATATCCAAAGCATTATAGCTATGCCAATGATCTGTATAAACTATGCTATCTGGATTGATTTTCTTAGATATTACAGGCATTAGTGTGCTTGATTTGGTATCAGGAACGATAATCTTATAAACTTTACCATTACGTTTAAGCAGTCCAAAGACAATCACTTTGCCAGCTGCACCTCTTCCACGCTTTCCTTTGCGAACCCCACCAAAATAACTCTCATCTAATTCAATATGCTCTTGAAAAACCTCTAAGGCATCTTGGTCAAGATGATACATAATGACTTCGCGAATCTTCTTGTAGAATAGTGCTGCAGAATTGGATTGTATACCAAGCAAATCGGCAGCAGTTCGAGCTGTAACTTCAGCGACAAAAAACTCTAGTAGTTTTCTTTGAGTTTTTTTATTTAATTTACATCGAGTTATCTTCATAAACGTAGATTATCATAAAGCTAATCTACTACAGCCCCAAGAAAAGCTCTACATTTTCGTTGATTTCATAAAATAGCTATCAATTTTCTGTTTAAATTTTATGACATTACTTTGATTATTAAATAATAATTACTATAATTCGCAACGTTTTGCACGGTTGTGCCTTTATTTTTTTGTTGGGTTATAAATTTCTTGCTTATGAATATTAAATTTTTGGGTGTTATTACATTATTTCTTGGACTTATCAATCCTGTGGCTGCCATGCCATTCGACCCATTGATCGGAACATGGAGAGTTATTGATGATCGTACAGGTTATTACGTTTCTGAAATTGTGATTCGTAAGAACTCTAAAACACAGCAATATAGTGCTGTTGTTACTAAAAGCCGACAAGCACCTGGTGTGGAGAATCCAGATGTATGTGGTAAATGCCCAGGTGTATTAAAGGATCAACCAATTTTTGGTATGGAAGTACTGAAGGGCATGGTAGTAAATGGCAGTAATACTCAATTTAATAAGGGGGTATGGCTTAACACGCAAGATGGCCGCACTTATGATATTGAAGCTCGTTTAAATGATTCTCGAGATCAGATGAAAGTTTTTGGTAAGGTAAAAAATGGCAATACCACCAGTGCTATGACTTGGAAAAAGTTTTAAAAAAGTTGCAGATGAGCGCTTGCCATTGATCATGATCTCAATATAAAAAGCTTCACCACGCTTACGAGGCTTCGGTAATTTCATGACGTAAATTCCAAAAATCTTGACGTAATCTTGACGTAAATTTAACTGCAATATCGGCAAAAAGTAGCGATTATAAAGATAGTGCAGATAACGGCGTACATTATTCAAGACAATAAAAAAGGGTTCTAAGCTACTGTTTTCGCTTAAAACCCTTATAACATAACGTTTGGAATCTTGGTAGGTATATCCAGACTTGAACTGGAGACCTCTACGATGTCAACGTAGGGCACATTTATTGAATATCAAATATTTAAATAAAGATGGTGTCGATTGGTGTCGACTTATTTGTTGTTACAAAAATATTTATCCAATCCTATTATGAAAGGGCTTTGTTGCACAAAGCTATTCTTGAAGACCTCTTCAGCAATATAATTTCCAGATGAAGAAGCCTGTACCTAAAATCTACCGTACAACCAATTGGTCCTCTTATAACCAAGCTTTAATCAAGCGAGGAAATATTTCAATCTGGTTTGATCCTGAGACCCAATGGTATGCACAACCACAACGCAGGCACGGACGAAATCATACTTATTCCTATATAGCGATTTAATGCTGTTTAATGATCAAATCTTTATTCCATCCTTCTTTACGTATGGTCACTGGCTTTGCTCAAAGCCTGATTAAACTCTGTGGCTGAGCAGCCCCCAAATATCAGTGATATTCATACTCCACCCTGTGTAGACGACAAAAGCATATTGATATTGCGATAAGCTATCAGAAAAGCCGTGATGGGTTACATCTACTCGTCGACTCTACGGGTTTAAAATTTTTAAGTGAATGAGAACGGAAGCCTAAGAAACATCAGCCTGAATACCGTCGGCAATGGCGTAAACTGCATATTGGTATAGATGCTGAAACACTGCAAATACGTGCAGCTCAGCTTACGACAAATAATGTCAGTGATTCACAAGTATTAGGTGATTTAGTGGATCAAATCCCACTAGATGAGCGAAGAGATTCTGTCTATACCGATGGGGCGTAGACACGAAGTGCTGCAAGCAAGTGGTTTCAGATCGTCAAGCACATGCAGTAATTCCACCCAGAAAGAATGCCAAGCCCTAGAAAGATTCTAAAATCAGTTCAATAGAAAGAAATGAGTTACTTCAAACAGTTAAATATTTAGGCAGAATCCTATAGAAAAAATGGTCGGGTTATCACCGTCGCAGTTTGGCGAAAACCAAGATGCATTGCATCAAATTATGAGGAAATAAGCTGACGGCAAGACATTTTCGAAGTCAGGTTAATCAAATTCATGCGCATGTGGCAGCTCTGAATATATTTACGGAATTAGATAGACCTCACATCCAAGTTGTTACTTAAATTTGAATGGATTGGGGAAAACTCAGCTTTTGAGTGTTTGTGCAACAAAGTCAATCTAAGTTATTTATAATATTTTAATTATTTATAGTTTATTCAGCCTTATTAACAGGCATAAAAAAGCCCACATAAATTGCAGGCTCTAAACTTAAATGATTTTAATTAAATATCACTCCATGTATCTAAAGTATGGCGCAATGGGTCTATTGGGTCTTCGTTGGGGTCGATAGTCTGGTAAAACACACCATCTTTGTCATTCGAGTAGCTATTTTTTGTCAAAGCAGGTTTTTTGCTCCAAGTATCCACTACAGCAGTAGTTGGGAATGGCGGTGGTAAAATACCAAACCCCATACCTCCTGCAACAAAAGTACCTTTTGGAAAAGGTGGTGGCAGGCTGCTTATTGCTAGCCCACTCCCCTTATTAGACGGAATTGGTGGTGGAATACTACCCACTGTTAAATTTTTCATTTCCATGTGTTTCGGTAATTTTGGTGGTAAGTTTTTACCTTGACCAAAAATACGTTTTAGAAAATCTTTCATATCAATCTCCTAGCACTCAAGCCTTAACTCACCCTTACTGCCTGATCAAGTATCCTGAGCAATAGCATTAAGGCTCACGCACCGATTTTGATTGTTTTTTCACGGTGCTTTTAGCAAACAACCGATCTATACAATACAATATTGAGCTTAAACCGATTAATCATTAAGCCAATAAGTATAATTTATCACCATTTTCAGTATTCTGGTGTGTCTTTCTTACCGAAATTAACGCGATTTAATCAAAAGACCTTTTCGCAAGCCGCTCTAAAAAGTGGGTAAATGAAGCGTGGTTGATTTAAATCACTCTTGCTGCTTTCATGCTAATTAAAGCAATTCTTTTTCTCTCAAAAGGACTTAAACAAGGCTTTGTTGCACAAAACTATTCTTGAAGGTCTCTTCAGCAATATAATTTCCAAATAAAGAAGCCTGTACCTAAAATCTACGGTACAACCAATTGGTCCTCTTATAACCAAGCTTTAATCAAGCGAGGAAATATTTCAATCTGGTTTGATCCTGCTACGCAATGGTATGCGCCATCAAAAGGCAAACAAGGGCGAAATCAAACCTACTCCGACGCAGCCATCCAATGCTGCTTAGTGATTAAATCCTTATTCCATCTGTCTTTACGTATGGTTACTGGCTTTGTGCAAAGTCTGATTAAACTCTGTGGCTGAGCAGCCCCCAAATATCAGTGATATTCGTACTCCACCCTTACTTAAATTTGAATGGATTATGGGAAACTCAGCTTTTGAATATTTATGCAACAAAGGCTGTTGTAAGACAAATAGATAACCAGATAAACAGAAATGTAGTTGCATGGAAGATCATAAACTTAAATGATTTCAGTCCCCACTTATCACAAACCACGTTATAAGGTGGATCTGGCATGGGAATTAAAAATGGGCAAATCCTATAAGAAGATGCCCATATGAATACTTTAAAGATCTAAAGTAGATCGAGTTGTTTTTTAGAGGAGAGTTTTTTCAGCTTGATCCAGACATTCTACAATCTGCTTAGCTAGAGCTTCGATTACTTTTACACAAACCGAGTTTCCAAATTGCTTGTAAATTTGGACTTGTGAAACAGCATTAATAATAAAATCTTCTGGGAATCCTTGTAATCGGGCACATTCTCTTGGCGTTAACTTTCTTGGGTTCTTGCCTAATTCTTCTTGGGAAATCAGAATTTCAGAACCATCTTTATAATAACGGGCACTTAAGGTATTAGCATAAACACTATCATGATTATAAAGGGTATAACCGAACCCATTCCCCTTAACCCCGTGTTCTAGTTTTCGGCGTTGATGACCTTCCCAGAGTCTATCAGAGATAGTATAACAGTCTTGTTCGGGCGCTAAATTACTTAGATCTTCAAGAATATCACCTAGTCTGGTAGGAGTTTTAGGTGGAACAGGCCATGAAAATAATTTATCAAAATCACAGTTTGGCCCAAAATAATCACGGTCAAAGCCTACCAAGAAAACTCTTTCCCGATTTTGTGGTACACCAAAATCTGCTGCTCTTAAAACTTTAAAATCAACCCAGTAGTTTAGTTTTTCTGATAAAGCCTTTTTGTTTTCTTCAGATAAACTGATATCCAATTCTGTTTGTTCAGAAAACTCCCCTCTTAAAATCTCTAAGATTGTTTGGAGAGTACGTCCTTTATCATGACCCTGCAGCTGTTTAACATTTTCAAGAAGAAAAGCTTTGGGTCTTTTTTCAACTAGAATACGCTGTATTTCAAAAAACATTGTCCCACGGGTATCTTGGAATCCTTGTTTCTTACCAGCTTGAGAAAATGTCTGACAAGGAAAACCTCCCATCAAGATATCATGATTAGGAATGTCCTTAGCGGAAATTTGAGTGATATCACCTGAAGGAAGCTCACCATAATTAGCTGCATAAGTTTTTTGAGCAAACTTATCCCATTCTGAGCTAAATACACATTTACCATTTAGTTTTTGAAAAGGTAAGCGAATACCACCAATACCAGCAAAAAGGTCAATAAAAGTAAATTTATACGAACCCTCTTCTTTTTGTTTAAAAGGTGTGTGGTCAGGCAGGACTAGAATCTTTTCCCATTTAGCTTTAGTTGGCTTATGTTCCCCAGATTCCCATCCACGAACAGTTCGCTCACCATTTTCTTTCATATCAAGTAATAGAGCGAATTCAGTAAGCGACAAACCCATGTTAATTCGTTTATTTCTGATATAAGATGCTATATCAAGTGATTCATATTTCATTTAAAACTTATCCGCCTTTAATCCCGGATGAAATCTTAGCACTGTTAAAGTTTTAATACCAGGACTTACAAAAAATATGTCTAATTTTATTCTTGAAGACTTAAATCAACTTACAACAGATTGTAGAGAAACGTATAAAAACCTGCCGAATAAGACTGATATATTTTTAAGTCAGGATTTAATAAATAAATTAAAACCTCTTTTAGATCAAGAATTAAAGGCTGATACAAAGATTTCAGACTATTCTGTTGAATATACAAATAAACAGGATCAATTTGCAATTTTTCCATCTAAATGGCTTTGGGTTGCATTGGCTTTTTATCCTTTGGCAGAAGCTTTTAACGCATATAGTGAAGTGCTTGCTGAACTTAAAAAAATACCAGAATTTAAGGATAGTGAATTTTTAAAACAATATCCCATGAAATCTGAGCCTACGGTAAAATCACCTGAACAAACTAAGTTTGAAACAGAAGCTCTAACAATTCTACAAGTTAAAAATCCTACAAATGCTAATTCTAATTTTTTAAATTTTAAGCAATTTATTTATGACAGAGCTTGGTGGAATTTAGGAAATGTTTCCACAAAACTAGATAAAGCATCAGGAAAAACTTTTGAAAGAGGTAATACTGATTTATTTAAAAGTACTTTGCTAACTGCAACACAGTTTATTGTTTCAACTTCGGATAAGCTATCAGAAGTAATTTATGCAGTTACCTTAGATAAATCCCTTATTGCAGATTTAAATGCAATAAAATCCTCTATCAATATGGGTGCAGGTTCTTCAAGTAGCGTAAGTTCTACACTTAAAGTTTTAAGTGAATCAGGTACAGCCCATACTACCCCAGGTGAAAATATTATATTTTTTGGTGCTCCAGGCACAGGTAAAAGTAATGAAATTAATAATTTAGTTGATGAAAAAAACTCTATCAGAACAGTTTTTCATGCAGAAACTTATTTTTCAGATTTTGTGGGATGTTTAAAACCAACAATGGGACTTACGGGAGTTGAATATAAATTTCAAATAGGTCCATTTACTGAAATATTAATCAAAGCTTTAAATGATCCCGCACACCACTACTATCTTGTAATTGAAGAAATTAATCGCGCGAAAAGTGCAGCTGTATTTGGAGAAATTTTCCAACTTCTAGATAGAAAAAATGGCGTGAGTAAATATTCAATAAAAATCAATGATCAAGATTTGATAAAAATTTTAACAGAAAATTTAACCAACCCTTTAATAGACAATCAGATAAGAATCCCATCAAATTTATCTATTTACGCAACTATGAATACTAGTGACCAAGCTGTCGAGCCTATGGACTCAGCATTCAAACGTAGATGGAAATATATTTATAAACCTATAGATTTTGAATCATTTGATGAAGATGGCAATCCATCACATGCTCAAGGTTCTTTTGAGCTACAAAGAGCTACTGATGCTATCTGTATAGCATGGAAAGATTTTGCATTAAAAGTTAATAACATTCTTTCAAATTTGGATATTCCTGAAGATCGTCATTTGGGACCTTGGTTTGTTAGCACAGAAGAAATAGATACTATTCCAAAGGCTAATGAGACTTTAAAAAACAAAATTCTTATGTATCTATGGGATGATGTACTACGACATCATGAAAAAACAGATTTTTTTATAGAGGAAATTAAGACTTTTGGACAACTCAATTATAAAGTAGCAAATGATAAAGTTGTATTCAATGATGAATTTTTAAAGTCTTGTGGTAAATGATATAAAAATGACTTTAACTAATTTAGAAATTCTTTTTGATAGATGTGAAGTCAAATCACTCCCTACTCAAATTCAAAAGTTCATAATTGAAAATCAGTTGATAAGTTCAACTAATAATGAATTTGTGTCTTTCTGCGGTTTAATATTATTGGAAAGTAAAAAGTATGTATTTTTTCCCCTCTCCTCAGATAGGTCAATAATTGATTCTAATCCATATCATTATTCAAACTTATTGATTTCCTCATTAAATAAATACTTTAACTCAACGAAAAATAAAGTTTTTCATCCTGATGATGAGCTTCAAGAATCAGACTTACTAGGTTTAGATCAATTAAATGTAAGAAAAAATATAATTGATGATTATCTTAATAAAGGATTAATTATTTCGGAGATTAATACTTTAAAAAAAAATAGAGGTAAAATCGATTGGAGAGCAACATTAAACAAAAGTTTAATATTTCCTGACCAAAATAATTGTCCTATTTATATAGATTTTTACTCAAAAAATAGAATAAATTTTGATTATGAGATTACAAAAATTCATGCTGGAGTTCTACAAAAAATTTTTTTAGATAATGTTTTTTTTGATAATAGATTTAAGAAATTGCCTTATGACATTAAACATGCAGACAAATCAAAATTAAGTATTAACAGTCAAATCAAATTACTTAAGTCTGAATTAAAGAACCAATATAAAGATCGTTCAATCAGAGTTATCAAATTACTTATTAATTTTTTATCAAATTTTCATACCGAAAAACAAGGTACTAACATTATTGGAGTGACTAAATTTCATTGTGCTTGGGAGCATATGCTACTAAAAATATTTAACAATACAATATCTCTCAATGGCATGTTACCTAAACCTCGATATATTTCCGCTATTAAAGATATGAAACATGCTATCAAAGATGGAATGAGGACAGATATCGTTGTCATTGATGAAATAGAGAAATCTATTTCTATATTAGATGCAAAATATTACAAAGCAACTAATTCTCAAAATACACCTGGTTGGGGAGATCTAGTTAAACAATTTTTCTATGAAAAGGCTTTAAAAACACTCCCCCAGTATTCAGACTATACTGTCAAAAATATTTTGATATTCCCTGGTTCAGTACATAATTTTGAGAAAGTCAAAATGGCCACAGTATTGAAACCTATTCCTAAATTCTCACATTTTATTTTTAAAGAGGTGATCAAATTTTCATTGAGAGACTCTATTTTGAAAAAGGTCATAATTAATTCAGATTATGTCCAGTTTCATGATAAGGAATTTCCTCCATTGGATTGCAAGTATACCCCCCCTTTAGAGCTGTTGGATTTATATCTGCATAACAAGAAGGTAAATGTTAAATTTGTTTAGATAAATAAATTGCATATTACTGAATAAGTCGGCCACCCATTCCTGTTCGTGGTCTACCAGTTATTCTATCCAAGTAGGCCACTTATAACTCACAATTCCTAACAGGCATACAGATTAAGGTGAACTAATATGAATAGTTGGGTTGTTAATATTATTATCATTACGATTTTATGGATAGTTTTATATGGATTATACAGAATTTTAGTAGTATATTTCGCAAGAAAGAGAATGCGTAAAATGGCTGAACAGGAAGAACAACGTAGAGTTGAAATACGAGAAATCTTAAAAAACAAGCTGATTGTATTGAATCAGGTTGCGATTAAAATAGCAGCCGAAGAATTTATGCAGGCATTATTAGATTGGAAATCTGAGAGAACCATTAGGGAAACTATAGCACCCTATAGACCTGAATGGGGTGAGCAAGAAATTCTGAACTGTATTGAACGGAGTGAAAGTCTTATTAATCCAATAATAAAAGTATATCAACCTGTTTATGATGTCGCAATTCAGAAAAAAATCGATCAACCATTTGATTTATCTGGTTATATTCATTCTTTTTTTACGGGTTTTTATTGGAGTGAAGTTGATTATCCTGAAATTGATAAGCCATTGAGCAAATTAAGTGAATTAATGAGAGGTGGGTTATCCCACGAGGAATTCTGGGAAACAGATTATTATAAAAAGCATCTTGTACCTAAAAAAGTACAAGAACGTATGGAAGAACTGAGAAAAATAGGAAAATATTAATTTTATAATTTTTTTAATAGCACTTTATCAAAGATAATTTTAGTGGCCTACTTGGAATAGTAATGACTTGTATAGTACTAACGAGAATAGATGGTAGATTTATACAAGAACATGCAAATAAATATCTATTTCACTCCAGTTACTTCTTAAAGCTAAATCCCTAGGGAGTTCTACATCAAAATTAACGTAGATCTCCCTTCTCAAACAATATTCCTCATAACCATCCGCATATGTTTCATAACGTGGGGCAAAATATAATTTCAAAATTGGTAGATTTTGATCATCCCATCTTTGTTTGCCACGACTATATAAAAACAATTTCCCTAATGTATATAGTCGTCCAACCTGTTGTCGCATTCCTCTAAAAACAGCATAGGTTTGAAAATAGGACTGCCATTTAACAAGATCTTCAATTGGTTTAGCCTTGTTAGGTTGTGAAACATAGCGATTTATAATATTAACTAAGTCTGTCTTCTTTTTCGCTATAACTTCTTTTTTCCATCTCCAAGTCCAACTAAAGGGTTTACTTGGCGTTTTATAAAATTTATCGGAGTTGGATTTATATTTTTTGTGAGTCATCCGAACAAGCTCTGCTGAATATCCTGAAAAATCTAATTCTAGATAAGGTTTAGACATTACAAACTTCAAAACCTCATCGTCTTTAAAGTAGTCGTGGATTAAGTCAGTTTCACCAACGATATGCTCTCTAGAAAAAGACAACTCTTCTATTTCAAAGATTTTATCTTTACCGAATTGCTTTTGCTGTTCAGTAGAATGAATTGGCTGTTTACTGTGTTTATGGCTGTTAGGCGTGGTGATTAATAAAATAAAAAGCCATCTATTTTCATACATCACATCTTGAACAATCAGATCTGCAATCGGCTTTCCTGTTTTCAGTCGATAATTCCTTTGCCGACTCGTTAAATTTAGGTCATATCTGTCCGTTAGTTTCTCGATGAGTTTCTTAATGTGGGTTGTTGAGCCAATACCATTATCAATACTAAATGATGAGTAAAAGTATGCTCCACGAGTTACTTTGTCCTGAATTTTTTGTGCTGTGTATTTCGTATGAGGGCTGTAATCAATCATTTTTTGTCATCCAACAATACAGTTTAACTGTAAATCAACAATCCACTTTTTCCCTGTGGAATCTCATCTAAGCATGTGTGTCAATCAACAATAGAAATTGTCTCAATTAAGGTGTTTTTACTTTTGAGCTTTGCTCAAAAACCGCTATGGCAAAGCCATAACTTTATGAATGATCACCTCACTTTGTAAGGTGGCAATTAAGTAGTTCCTTATGACGACACAAACGTTATTAGTTAAATTTATATCATTTTAAATTTATTATCAATATTATTGATATTTGAAATTAGATGTACTAATATGAAGTCATCAATCGAATAGTGGACTGACCATCCATCCTTAATTTTCTTCTTTGAAGTTTTGGATGGGTTAAAGACCACCATTCAAAACTTTGATACATATTGCCGTGAGTACATGAACTAACCATTCTTGTACTGCCGATGTAGCGGACTGCTGGGGAAACCTCGCTCGGTACGTTGCAACGGGGGCTGGAGAGCTGCAATGCTCTTCTTCTATCCGTTCAGTCAACTTGGATTTAAGAGTTCCTATATGCATTGCATATAAAGTTGTTGGGCGACAAGGACACGGGAGCCTATAAGGAATTTATTCCGAAATGGTCATTTGGTTAGGAATAGCCAGATTAGATTTAAAACTTAGGTTTTGAATTGATACCCTGTTCAAGGTGATACAGTCAGGAGCAGCATAGGATGTGCGATAGTCTCCGTTAATAGCTGAGTGTGTATGCTTGATCGAGGCAAGTGAATAATTTGCGAAAAGTATGCTCATTTCCAATCACGATGGCTGCTGAGAGTACCGTGAGGTACTAGGACTTCGAGCCTAACGGTGGAGAAGTTGGCACCATTTGGCGCAAGCTGAGTGGGTCGCTGGATAGCTTAAACGTGTAACGGCATTAATCGATAGATGCTGATTGGAGTGTAAGAGTTTTACCCTTTATAAAGTTATGTATACATCATATCCCGATAAAACTAAGGAACTACGGTTGGGGGAAACAGGAAGTATGTATGCAAGCGAGAGGATAAACGGTCTGCACATTAAGACACTTTGGAATAACTTGGGAAGCACTGTAGAGAGGGCTTAAATTGGTTAAAAGTCTGTCAATTTATACAGTGTGGGAGCGATGGCAAGTAGCGCATATAAAGCAGGTTTTACCTGTGGAAGTTGTGATACAGATCTTCATAGCAAGATTAGTATTAAGTGAGATAGCTAGCTTAAAGCGAATCCTAAAACAATCTGATTCATCAGATTGCTCACTGCGAAAGCTGGAGTCGGCACATATGAGAATATGTTCTGCAATATGTTAGAAGAAGGTTAATGGAATACTTGGTCATATTCCTATGTTTGGGCTTGGTCGCTCAGACTAGACCATGATTGATAAAGCATAAGTATTCTGAAGTTTGGTCACTGAAGAAATATTACTTATGCGGAGTTGCTAGGTTCTTTTTTATCTAGCTAATGTTCACACGGACATGAAAAATATAAGTGTCTCGTTCTTCCATATTAGACGAGAAAAAGCTAAATCCTAGATTTAGAAATTTGACGTGGAATATGGCTTAAGTCAGCATGAAAAAAAATTGATCAGCCAATAAAGGCGTTAAAATTGAACAAGGAAATGTTCTCAAAAAACCATTTAAGGCTACATCCATTTAGGAGTAGCCTTTTTTCTAACTCTTAAATCTCGTATTTACATAAACAATAAGTTGCAATTTAATAGAATAACAATTCTTCTTGCTAACCAAGATACAATAGATTGTTCATCTATTAATATAAATAAGTTTTAACCATCTCTCTTTCAAATTACAATAATTGGTACTTTTAGAATGGCAGATATTGTTGACCCCCTTACACGTAGTCGCATGATGGCGGGTATCAAAGGCCGAAATACAAAACCAGAATTATTAATTCGCAGTTTACTTCATCGAATGGGATTCCGCTTTCGCTTGCATGTGAAAGATCTTCCAGGAAAACCAGACATCGTATTACCTAAATATAGAGCAATTATATTTGTGAATGGCTGTTTTTGGCATGGTCATAATAGTTGTCATCTTTTTAAATTACCTAAAACTCGACCTGAATTTTGGGAAAATAAGATTTTAAAGAATCGAGCTAATGATGTTAGAGCTATTGAAGCGTTATTCTCTAAAAACTGGAGGATTTGTATTATTTGGGAATGCAGTATAAAAGGTGCGAAGACAGATCCACAATTAGTTATCACGACTGTTGCTAACTGGTTAAAAGGCTCAGAATCCTTCCTTGAAATAAGTGCTAACGACAAGCTTAGCTTAACTTAGTTATTACCTCTTAATGAGCAACGCCGCTACATTAATGATAAATATAAAATTTCTCTATAAAAAAACGCAACAAAATATCTATGTTGCGTTTAAATATATTTTAAAACCCTTTATTTGCTTATCTTGTAGCGTTGTAGCAGATTTTATTTAGACAAGTATCTCTCAAACGCCTCAGTAAATTGTATTAGTTCATATCCTTTTTTTACCTTATCGCCCATACGTATATCATGTGAAAAAATCTTGAATTCCCGCAGCATAGAGGCTAATTTACGCGGGGAAAGCCTTCGACCATCACAAATTTCTACCCAAGGTTTTTCTTCATCCTCATACAATGCACAAAGAATATCTTGTGTAAATAATCTATCTATATTTCTATCTTTAAAAATATCACTAATATCTAATAATAATAGCTCATTGAGATTCACATTCTCATCTTCATTTTTTTGAATATTAATTGCTGCATATTCAACCAGCTCCAACCACCCCCCACCCACTATAGATGCTATCTTAAATAAACTTTCCCAGTTATCTTTAGCACGATCATTCAAGCATTCCGGTAATACAGGTTTAATAGCACGTAGTAAGTCTTGATTATCATCTACCCATCTAAGGCATTTACTCTTAATAAGTTTCCAATATTCCTTATCCCTGTATCTTAGACTTTCTACATGTTCATTTTTAACTTTTCTTCTTAATTCCAATATGATAGAACGATCCCTTAATGTTTCAGGAAGATGGCCTATTCCGCTTATTGCTTTAGCACACCATACATTAAATCTCCTAGGTTGATTGTCTTCCCCATCACAACGTATTACAAATGCATTTTCTCTACTATGCCCTGCATTCATGACTCCTCTCATACCATTGTGATCACTTAAAAAAGTATCAGCCTCATCAATTGTTAAAGTTGGTTGAAACATATCAATGGTTCGATATAAAGCCGCACTTGTAATGTTAGAAGCTGAAATATTCTTTTTAGATAACTCGCCTATAAGAGTAAGTAGTTGTGTTTTTCCACATCGTTTCTCTGGAGCTGTAATACAAGCTATAGGAGCGAAATTCATATTATCTATAGCCCAAGTAAATAAAATCCATAGAGTGGTTGCGATAGCCACAGGTTCATCACAAACTATATATTTTTTTACTTGTGTATTAATTTCATTTAATAAATCTTTGCCATTAACTGGATCAGAGAACGGCTCTACTTTGTCAAACCATTCATTTTCCTCTTGCTCCACCTGATATTTAATACGTCTTTTTTCAACAATTTTATCTAAAATATTAGGACGTACATCAAACAATTTTGCCGTTTGCTTTCTTTGCAGTTCATACTCCTCAATTTTTAGTTGAGCCAACCTCTGAATTTCTTTTTCAAAGTCCTCATTGGAAAGATCAGACTCATAGCCAAGTTGGCTGTTAATTTCATTTGGTTGTTTTTCTTGAATAGACATGAGGTACTCTGGTTTAATTTAAACTTACAATATTAAATCATCAGTATCATTATTAGATCAATACATTTATAAAAAAATTCCAATATTTATTTGTTAAACTAATATATAATTGATTTAAATATTAGGTGAGGATTCTTAATTAAAATGAATAATATCAATGATTTAAAAAACATATCTGACCGAATAGAATATGCTATAATTTTCTATAAAAAGAAAAACAATCAAAAACTTACATGGGCAAGCCTAGCCAAAGCTATCGGCTTAACTCCTCAAGCTCCGACCAATTGGAAAAAAAATAAAGTAAGTAAAGATACTCTTGAACAAATATCGAATTTTACTGGTGTTGATTATTACTGGCTGTTAACAGGTAAAGGACACCCTACTCCCAAACCCGCTCAAGCAATGGGAATAATAGGTACCACAACTATAGCTACTGGTTTCGGAGGTCCAATTCTTGGATTAGCTACAGCAGGATTAAGCTATTTTCTTAAAGCACTCAAAGAAAATAGTGAGAAGAAATTTATTAGCAAATTGAGTATTTCCGAAAATCTAGAAGTAAGCATAATTCCAGTTTACACACAAAATCAATTGGTTAACTTCAGAGAGAAAGTTTTAGATGAAAGCAATGATGTAGTACCTACAACTTTATCTGAAATTAGCGATTATTCTTTTTCTTACAAAATAGAAGATAAAAGCATGGAGCCTGAATTTCAAATAGATGACCACATCATTATTGATCCTCAGAAATTACCCCAAACAAATGATTATGTACTAGCTTTAAATGGCAAAACTAATGTCGTACTAGGTAAATATGTTATAACCTCCTCTACATCTGGGCAGCAAACAGGTTTTACGATAGAAGTACTAAATCAAAATTTTCCATCTTATTCATCAATTGAAAATGATTTAATAATTTTAGGCACAGTAGTTGAACATCAAAGAAAATTAAATTGATTAAAAAAGTATTGCAATAATTAAACCTATGATTTAATATTTATTTTGACGCATAGCTGACCCTCTGCGTCTCTTTCATTAATTTTGAGAAAATAAATATATGACAATCCCTCATAAGTACATAATTGTCGTTGAGTCATACCTACCTCCACGTATCCATTTAAAAGACAACCTCCCAAATATTGGCATAGTTGTTGAACTTAAGAGCTTGGAACTACCAAATCGCGTTACAACAGCATGGCTTTCTGAAAGATTCAATTTATCTCGAAAAACCATCATCGAAAAAGTTGGTATCTACAATAAAGGTGATGAGAACAAACACCTTTATGATCCTAAAGAAGTTATCCCAATTTTAGAAAATCTCCATTTGCAGAATGAAAAACGCAATTCAAGACGTAAAAATTAAAGAAGACTTAATGTACTTTTAGCTTCTTTGAAAATCTTTAATTAACTTTATAAATTCATCCGCAAACTTTTCCGCCTGCTCTTTTTGCTCTATCACTGTTATATTTTCATTATTAAAGGATGCCTTAATAGTCCAATTGAATGAACCCGTAATGACTTTTTTAAAATCAATAATACAAAATTTATGATGCATAAGGTTATTAAAAGCACCATTTTGCTGCTGGATCTTATAATATTCAATTTGGGTATTTTCGAAAGTAATCCCTTTGCTATTTGTTATTTCATCATCATTTACAATTATACGAATATTTACTCCTTTTTGATGTTGTCTATAAAGAGCAGTAGCTATTGGTTTTGAAGTAATCCATGCTACAGCAACCCAGACAGCATATTTACTGGCTAAAATATGCCCTATAATTTCTTTTTCAATTAACTCAAATACAGGCTTTACCATGGCATCTTCAGGTAAGTTAAAGCCTGACAATTTATAAATACCTTCTTTATTTTTTATTAGATGATATTTATCATGTTTTAAAATATTATTTAATTTCTTAGCTACTTCATCACTTTTCTGGGTTTGACGATCATCAACGAGTAGCTCAATTAAAAAAACCAGCTTATTAGTTCCATTTATTTCTTCGAGCTTCCTTTTTGTAAAGTCCTTTCTAGCTCCAAACAAACCTTTTTTACTTAAATCCCAATATTCTTCATTAAACCCTACTAAATTAAATAGCTCTACTATTTTAGGCCCTCCTCTAGAGCTAGGAGTATTGTCATCTCCTAAAACTACAGCTATTAACGATCCTATAGAAAGATTAGATATTTTCAT
The DNA here is from genome assembly GCF_013004295.1 of Acinetobacter sp. ANC 5414. Lineage (NCBI taxonomy): Bacteria > Pseudomonadati > Pseudomonadota > Gammaproteobacteria > Moraxellales > Moraxellaceae > Acinetobacter > Acinetobacter sp. ANC 5414. The sequence goes on along the minus strand of NZ_JABERM010000025.1, from coordinate 93,419 downwards.
ACTTATTAAAAAGCCCCATAATCAGGGGCTAATAGTTTCATGCGTTCATCATTTTGGCAATATCTGAAGCACTTGGATTATAGTACGTATGGATCAAAGTTTTTATTGTTTTATGTCCTGTAACTTTTGCAAGTATCTCTACCGGCAACTTACGTTGATTCACAAAACGAGTAATAGCTTCGTGTCTGGTATCGTGAAAATGCACAACCCCATTTAAACCAACACGATGTAAATTTCGCTCCCAAATCAACCTCAATGAATTATCTGTATGGGGAATCAATTTTTCTCTAGTATGTTGAATCAAATTTAATAGCTCTTTTGCTTTGTGAGTTAATGGCACATCTCTTGGATTTCCATTTTTGGTAATCGGCAAATGGATATAATCCTCATGGATATATTTTCTTGCAATACCAACAATTTCCCCTCGTCTCATAGCAGTCTCCATGGCAAATAGAAAAGCCCAAGCTGCAAAATGTGAGGGCTTAGTTGGTACCATTCCATGTTTATAATTCAAACCTGCTAGAACAGCATCAATTTCACTATCTGAAATTAAACGTGAACGTGGAGCTGGCTTTGCAGGCTTTGCAACACCGCTGAAGGGATTTTCCTTAATCAAGAATAATTCTTTGCGCGCATAAGTAAATACCGCACTGTACAAACCCATTTGACGATGGACTGTACCAGGAGCAACCTCGGTTAAACGGTCATTACGCCATTTAGTAATTTTTTGAGGAGTAATACTATGAATGGATTCTTGAGCCAAGTCCCCCCAATATTTCTTGAAGGCTTTTAGTTGCTGTTTAATGTAGCTAGCACCACGCATCTGACAACCGATGTCAGCATAGTATTTTTCAAAAAGCTCGTGGAAAGTAATATGGATGACTTGATCTTGAGATTGATTTTCTAAACTTTTAAGCTCGACCAATTTAAGCTTTGCCCATTTAATACATTCTTCTTGTGTGTCACGGGTAGCATTATACCTTTGACCCTTATGGCGTACAGTGATACGCCAAGATTTACCACGTTGAATCGGCTTTTGCATATATACCTCAAAATATGTAGTCGCAAAGACACCAAAATCAACACCCATGCATTTAACTTGGGGTCGTTTTGGTGTCAAAACGGAAATATTAAGCGGTTTTTAATGCGAATTTTGAGAATTTTGTTTCTCAAGCTGACCAATTTAGCAGTAAAAACTTAGATACAAGTTATTGATATAAATTGCATCTACTTGATTTTCCAAATAAAAATATTGGTAGGTATAAGCAGACTCGAACTGCTGACCTCTACGATGTCAACGTAGCGCTCTAACCAACTGAGCTATACACCTAAGTGCTGTGAATCATATTCATTTTTATTTTTTAAGACAAGTGCTTTCTTTTATTTTTTAAAGCAGATGCACAAGTTTTAAGCATTTCTTTAAATTGCTTTAATTTTTGATCATTTTGCGCCATAGAAAATCGTTGCTGTTGATAATGTTCTGCTGTTTGGGTAAAGATCCTGTGTTCATCTTCTTCTATCATATCGGCTAAACGATGCATCCAAGTAAAAAAAGTTTCAGCTGGCTGCTTGCGTAATGGCGCTTCTAGTTGTTTAGAAAACCGTTGAATCACACGCTCATATGCAGAACCCTGCTGTCTATCACGATAGTAAATCCAAATAAAATAAAGAATCACCACCAACAAAATGCTTGAGAGCAATATCAGGGTACTGGCATAAGCTGTTTTCAGACCTAATTTCGACAACCAGCTTTGCTGCTTTTCGGCATCATATCCCACGACTTTGCTTTGCCACTGATAACTCGCATAGTCACTCCAGATTCGCATATTTTTCATCATTGAAAATTGACGATATTTCCACTTCTGCTCTTTATTTCCCAAGATACTTCGGTCATTTTCAATATAATTCTGCATTCCCCCATCTATACGCTGGGGAGCAATAATTGCGGTTGGATCAATCCGTTGCCATTTTCCATTGAGTTGTACTTCTGTCCACGCATGGGCATCCAGTTGACGAACTTCCCAACTTGCTCGATCCAATGCAAGTTGCCCTCCTTGATAACCAATGACCACACGTGCAGGAATCCCCACATAACGCATCAACATGGCAAAACTCGAAGCATAATGCTCACAAAAACCCTGTCGAGATTGAAATAGGAATTCATCAATGCGATTTCCACCCAGTAAACCTGGCGTTAAGGTATATACAAAATTATTCCTCTTATACCACTGCAAAATATTATGCACATATCGATCGGGTCGTTGCCCACTTTGCTGAAACATGTCTAAAGCGAATTGACGTGATTGTTCATCGAGTTGTTCAGGGGTTTGAATATTAATTTTTTCCAGTAAATTTGGCGTGCCCCCCCCCTGTCCTTGAAGCTGTGCATCACCCAACCAATGCAAAGTAATAGGTTGATTTCGTGTTATGGAACGGATCGGACTAATACCCCAATCCTGCTTTAATTGGTATTGAGGATCTTTGGGAATGGATTTTTCCAGTCCCATTATCCACATGACGCGCGAATCTGCAGCTAAGTATTGATAATCAAAACCCTGCTTTGTTTTTCTCGAAATCGTATTAGTAAAGATGGGCTGTTGATTCACCAAACTACTGGTCCAAGTTCTGCCATCATATTGATCAAGAACCATTGCCCGCCAATACAGTTCATTACGGGCGGGCAGCTTATTCATATTGCCAATAATGCGGAAAGCCAAACTGCTTGATTGTGATAATTCAGCAATATCACCGGGTGACATGCTGTCCCTCATCCCCGTGACACTTTTTTGTACTGTAATTGGAATATGCCAAAGTGGCGGTAAACGCGGGAAAAAGATAAACAGCAAGATAAAAAAAGGTAAAGCCAAAATCAGAAATTTACCCACATGCTTGGCATCTGTTTTTAATGCCGATGATTGATTTTGTGCCTGTTTAAATTCACTGGTTTGTAAACGATAAAGTCCGATCAGGCAACTAAATAAACATAATACAATGACAATCGCCATCCAGATGGATTGGCTATATAAAAATGAACTTGACCCGACAAACAAAGCAAAATTAAACAGGATAATCACATCTCGTTTATTCTTGGTTTCCATAGCTTTGGCAAATAAAAAAGTGGATAAAACAGCAACCCCGGCTTCTATCCCAATAAAACTCTGATATTTAAAATAAATCGTCACTAATGCCAAAATTGTCAGTGCAAATGTCCAAATTTTGGATACTGCTTTTGCCTCATCTTTAAAGCTAAAAAACAAACACAGAAGAATCAGGGCAAAAATTGCACTTAACAGAACAGGATTAAAAAATACTTGCGCAATCAGTAATAATAACAAGGTGATTAAAATCGATGTTTTAACGTCAGCATGAATCATAATTTAAGCCTGCGCCAAAAGTTTTTTTGCCTGAAGCAACTGCTTTGCACCTACGCCTAAGGTTAATTCAGCCTGAGGTAAAACTACAGCATAGCTACATTGCAGTTGCTCACATTGTTCAATCAACCCCATCATTAAACTCAGTTTTTCTTCATGTTCGGCACTTGGCATATTTGCATAATGGATTTCCACACTCGGTTGATCATTATGCTGCTCAAAGACTTTGATATATAAACCTTGTCCACGTGCAGCCTGCTTCCAGGATACGGCTTGCAAGCTATCCCCCAATTTGAAATTACGCAGTTCACGAAACTCATCCATATCAGGTTCAAAACTATGCTGATGCTGTTTATTTTCCGCATTATAAAATGCCGCTTTGGGTGCAACCCATGAATATTCTTTTAAATAAAAATAAGTCCAGGCACGAACCAGTCCAAACGGATATACCGCATAAATCTGTACGGTTGGATAATGAAACTTGCCACGTGTATCGGTAAAAAAAGACAGGGTAATTTTTCGCTTGAGTTCAGCGATGGAGACTTTTTCTAAATGCTGATCGGTTTTAATCCATAAATAACGCAACTGCTTTTGTGGCTGCTGAAAATGGATTTGCAAATCAAGATCATCCCCCACTTGCCCGATCTCGTTCACTGAGATTTCAATACTTAGCTCATGTAATTGTTTAAAGGTTAAATAAAAACTGATACATAAAATCGCACTGATCAGAAAACAAAACCCCAAAATCAGGTTATTGGCATAATTGATCCCGGCAATAAACGTAATCAAGATCAATACCACATACAGATAGCCCTGTTGATAGATAAAAATCAGAATGTCTTTTTGCGAGAGCTGTTTGATTTTTTCAAATTGAAAGCGTTTTGCTAACCATTTTTGCCAAGGCTTGCTCAATTTGATCTTCCTTTAGCTAATATTCACTTGCTGCATCAACTGCAAAGTTTCTGCTTCACTCAATCCGATCCGATGCGAAACCACGGCAACAAACACGGCCTGAACATCATCTGGGGTTACATAACTGCGCTGCTCAATAAAGGCATGCGCTTGTGCTGCTTTTTTCAAAGCCAATAGACCGCGAGTGGATAAACCATGCCGACCTTTACGGGTCTCGGTAGCCAAATCCAGTAGATAGTCCAACACGACATCGGCAATATGAATCTGGGTTACGCTTTGCTGAATGTCTAAAATTTCATATTCGCTAAAAATATGTTCTAGAGTTGAAATTAAAGCATAGCGAGAGGCTTGCTGTAACAGCAGTTTTTCTGCGGAGCGTGAGGGATAGCCGAGTGACAGACGCATCAGAAAACGATCCAGCTGAGATTCCGGCAAACTATAAGTACCACTTTGAAACAACGGATTCTGCGTCGCAATCACCCAAAAAGGTTGCGGTAACTCATAACGAACTCCATCTACCGTGACCAAACCTTCTTCCATCGCTTCCAGCAACGCACTTTGGGTTTTGGGGCTACAGCGGTTAATTTCATCTGCCAGTAATATTTGGGTAAAGATTGGACCTTGCTTGAACTCAAACTGATGTTCTTTTTGGTTAAACATATTCACGCCAATCACATCACTGGCGAGCATGTCATTGGTAAACTGAATACGCTGAAACTTCAGCCCTGCAATATGGGACAAGGCACTGGATAAAGTTGTTTTACCGAGTCCTGGCAAATCTTCAAACAACACATGGCCACCAGCTAATAAACTACTTAAAGCCAGTTTGGTCTGATTTTCTTTATCTAAAATGATGCTATTGATTTGATTCAAGAATGCCTGAATTTTGGCAGCATACGATTCAACCCGATCATTCAGTTGTTGTTGCTCATGTGTGAGTTCTTGTTTTTGAACCTTATTTGTACCCCAAATCACAGCTTATTTCCCAATAAAAAAACGGTGCATGCTTAACATACACCGTTTTTTTATTTTTCCAAACAAATCAAAAGATTTCTGACAAATACCTGCTTAGATTAACAAGGGCATTTTTTCATTCCACCGCCCGCGCCTGGATAACGTACATCCACGCAGTGACGGTAAAATGTTTTGGCATCCATTGCGACCAAGTCAGGATGATTCTTTTTCATATGCTCCAGATAAGTTTGATAATCCGGCACCCCCACCATCAGGCGAAAGCTTTGCTGTAGACGTTGCCAAATGATCTGAATGGTTTTAATCCCATTCAACATCAAAAACTTCTTCGGCTGTGCCAGCACAGTAAATTTAATGATCTTACCCAACGCCAGTTTTTGGCGAATTTGATCTTTTAGACTCATTTCACCTCTCCCGCCGGAACTTCGTCACTATAAATGGCTTCTGACTCATGCACACTTGGATTAGGATCTGCCAATGCACGACGAATCACACCAATGGCAGCAAACACCATCACAATCGCCACAATCATAAAGAAACCGCACAGTACTGCATTAATTTGATTGGAGAACACAATCGTTTGCATTTCAGCGATGTCTTTGGCCGGTTTTAAAATTTCATTACGCGCAATTGCATCAGAGAATCGGTTGGCTTGTGCCAGGAAACCAATTTTTGGATTTTCATGGAAGATTTTTTGCCAACCTGCCGTCATACAAGTAATAAACAAGAAAATGGTTGGAAAAATAGTGATCCAAACATATTTCTCTTTCTTCATTTTGAACAAGATGACAGTACCCAAAATCAGTGCCATTGCAGCAAGCATTTGGTTACCAATACCAAATAAAGGCCATAAGCTATTGATACCGCCAAGTGGGTCAATCACACCTTGATAAACAAAGAAACCCCAACCTGCAACAGCCACGGCGGTTCCCACCAGATTACCAAAGAAATTGTGCGATTGTTTCAACGCAGGAATCACGATCCCGACAGTATCCTGAACCATGAAACGGCAAGCACGTGTACCCGCATCTACCGCAGTTAAAATGAATAAGGCTTCAAACAGAATCGCGAAGTGATACCAAAACGCCATCATAGAACGGTTATTAAAAATTTCCGTAATAATGTGTGCCATACCAATCGCAAATGTTGGCGCACCACCAGTACGCGAAAGAATCGAGCTTTCACCGACTTCTTGAGCAAGTAAAGTCAATGCTTCAGGAGTCACCACAAAGCCTAAAGTACGCACCGCTTCAGCAGCACTTTCAACCGTGGTGCCCAATATGGCAGCGGGTGCATTAATTGCGAAATACACCCCAGGTTCAAGGATGGTGGCACAAATCATCGCCATCACAGCAACGAAAGACTCCATCAACATACCACCGTAACCAATTACACGAATATCGACTTCATTTTCAATGAGTTTCGGTGTAGTTCCTGAAGAAACCAGAGCGTGGAAACCTGAAATGGCACCACAAGCAATGGTAATGAATAAGAATGGGAACATAGAACCTGCAAATACAGGACCTGTACCATCAATGAAATGCGTTACCGCAGGCATTTTCATTTCAGGTAATGCCACCATAATTCCGACTGCAAGACCAGCAATCACGCCAATTTTCAAGAAGGTAGAAAGGTAGTCACGTGGCGCAAGCAGCAACCAAACCGGCAAAACTGAAGCAACAAAACCGTAAGTGATTAAACACCAAGTCAGTTGAGTACCGGAAAGTGTAAAGATCGGCCCCCAATAAGGATCAGCAGCAACATTGCCACCATACACAATCGCCAGCATCATCAGCACAAAACCAATGATTGAAACCTCGGCAATTTTCCCTGGACGGAGATAACGCATATATACGCCCATGAACAATGCAATTGGAATTGTTGCAGCAATACTGAACACGCCCCATGGACTGTTGGTTAAGGCTTTTACCACCACCAAAGCAAGCACTGCAAGGATGATGATCATGACGCCTAATGCACCCAGCATCACAATCACACCCGCAAAGGAACCCAGTTCTTGCTTCGCCATTTCACCGAGTGAACGACCATCACGACGGGTAGAAATAAACAGCACCAAGAAGTCCTGAACAGCACCCGCGAGAACCACACCCACCAACAACCAGATGGTTCCAGGTAAATAACCCATCTGCGCTGCAAGAATAGGACCGACTAATGGTCCAGCACCAGCAATGGCTGCAAAGTGGTGACCAAACAGGACATACTTATTGGTTGGAACATAATCCAGACCATCCGCTAAACGATGCGCAGGTGTTAAGCGTCTGGCATTGAGTTCAAAAACTTTATTGGCAATAAATAAACTGTAGAAGCGATAAGCGATGCTATATACACAGATGGCTGCCAGGACGAGCCAGACTGCATTAACATGTTCACCTCTGCTGATTGCGAGTATCCCGAATGACACCGCACCTAAAATCGCGACTAGAAGCCACACTATTTTTGAAGTTATGGTTAACTTCGGTTGAATCGTTTCCATGTAAATCCCTCATATCTAATGCATAAATCAGCGATCATTTTTTATTGTTCGGTATACTGCTGTTTCTTCCTTTGCGACTCTACTCCTCATGACTTACTTTTCATCTAAGACTTTGGCATAAAAAAAGGGATGATTTAAATCATCCCTTTCGATAATAGTCTATTTTTAAACCATTATGCACGTTCTAAATAGTCACCAGTACGGGTATCTACACGAACGCTTTCATCTTGCTGTACGAATAATGGTACACGAACAACTGCACCAGTTTCGAGTTTCGCAGGTTTACCGCCACCGCCAGAAGTATCACCACGAACACCTGGATCAGTTTCAACGATTTTCAACACAACGAAGTTTGGTGCACTTACTGACAATGGAACACCATTGAAAAGCATGATTGTACATTTTTCGTTTGAATCGTCTTTCAACCATTTGGCAGCATCGCCCATCGCAGTTTTGTCAGCTGTGATTTGTTCGAAGCTCACTGGATCCATAAAGTTCCAAAGTTCGCCATCGTTATAAAGGTAATCCATTTCAACCTCAACAATGTCAGCACCTTCCAGTGTTTCATTGGATTTGAATGTTTTTTCTAAAACTTTACCAGTTTTAAGATTACGCAATTTTACGCGGTTGAATGCTTGACCTTTACCAGGTTTTACATATTCATTTTCCATGATTGAACATGGGTTGCCATCAAGCATTACTTTAAGACCTTGCTTAAAGTCATTTGTAGAATAATTGGCCATGAAAGGCTCGCTCCAAACTTACTAACTTAAATCTATTAATGCTAGACTAGCATTATTTTTAACACGTAGCATGATAAACTATTTATATCAAGAGCAAAACTGGCAATCTCAACTCAGTGACCTGATTACGGATCCATTAGAGCTTCTAGAGATACTTCAGCTCTCGTCTGATCAATTATTATCAGGGGCAATTCTGGCTTCTGAACAGTTTAAATTGCGTGTTCCACGTGCATTCGTCGGAAAAATGAACGTTGCTGATCCTCTGGACCCCCTGCTATTACAAGTTTTACCGCATCATTTAGAACTTGAAGATCATCCCGGGTTTGTCACCGACCCTTTGGGTGAAGAACAAGCCAATCAACAACCCGGTGTACTCCATAAATACAAATCACGCTTTTTACTGACATTAACCGGTGCTTGTGCGGTGCATTGTCGTTACTGTTTTCGTCGTCATTTTCCTTATCAGGAAAACCTGCCAAAAAATGAAGACTGGCTTAATATTAAAAACTATATCAAAAGCCAACCCGATATTAACGAGGTGATTTTTAGTGGTGGAGACCCACTTACGCTATCCAATCGAAAATTAAAGCTTTGGATCGATCGCTTGGAATCGCTACCACAAATTAAATTTTTGAGAATTCATTCACGAGTTCCTATCGTAATCCCCAACCGTGTCGATGAAGAGCTGGTTTCTCTATTAAAAAACAGTAGGCTACGAATTATTCTAGTGGTACACTCAAATCACGCGGCTGAGCTTGATGATTTTACTTGCGCTAAACTTTCACTCTTGGTTCAACAACAAATCACCGTGCTCAATCAGGCAGTTTTATTAAATGGGGTCAATAATTCTGCGCAAGTTTTAGTGGATTTAAGTTACCGCTTGTTTGATGCAGGCGTGATGCCATACTATTTACATGTGTTAGATAAAGTAAAAGGTGCGCATCATTTTGACGTGAGTCCTGAGCAGATTAATCTTATATATAAAGATGTTTTAGAGAACCTTCCTGGATATTTGGTTCCTAAACTCGTTAGGGAAATAGCGGGCGAAAAAAATAAAACACCGCTTTTTGGGGTTTCAACTTTTTGAGTTAAATAATAACGATGCTTATGAGTACTTCAGATATCTTCCAAACGCCAACAGAATTAAAGTTGGAACAACTGAGCTTTTGTCCATCTAATGCAAAAGGGCTACAAGAATGGGTATCTAATTTATCCATTCTGCAACTCGGAAATTCTTCAAAAGAACTTTTCAATGCGTTACTGGAAATATCAGAACTTAAATGCCCAGAAATGCTGCGTTTTGATTTAATTCAAATCTTGCACCCAACGATTGATAATGTATTGATCAGCCTGGAAAAGCATTTTTTCAATCAAGGTTTGATCACAAACGACCGTAGTGATCAAATTATTGAATTAGCGATGCTTTTGCGTAGCCATTTCGCCAAAATCTATATCGATATTTCAAAACGTTGTAACATCCAGTTAAGTCTGCAAAAGTTTTCTATCTTTGCCTTTAATCAAAAGAAAAGTTTACAGACTGCCAGAATTGTTGCGACTTATTACGCATTACAGCAACTCGCATTACTACTTTACCAACAACATTTGTTGTATAGCACACCGTTATTTGGTCAATGGCTGGTCGCGCATCAATTGCTCGAATGTGCGATTAATAATAATTTTTATCAAACCAATATCAATCAAATTTTAGATACGCAGCATCAATTACAAACGATTGCTCACGCTTATTCACAGCTCATTTTATTGGATATTTTCAATACGCATCAAATTCGCCCATCAGAAATGCAAGGCTTATATTTATGTAGTTTTGACTGGGCAAAACTGGTTCACATTTTACCGAAAGAAACCACGCTTTCTCGCTATATTGTAGATACCAATAAAGATCATCCACCGGTTTTTAACACCAATCAGGCGAGTCTTTACAAGCCGACCATTTATATTTCAACGCAGCATTTATTAGATCATCTGTCTGAGACCCAAACTAAAAAGGCAGGTTATTTGTCGCGTAACGAAAAGTTATTTCTGACCCCAGCATTACACTTTCATATCCATAACCTACTTACCACCAATATTGAACGTCGCCATGAGCGCTACGAATATTCAGCACAATTGCAGATCTGTTTTAGTCTTTCTGTGGCGCACTTTTACCTCTCTAAAGGTAAAAACTTTCAAGAAACTTTGGATTTAGAAAATAATTATCAGTTCCAAAATGAAAGTAGCTTTATCAACTCCATGAATTCCAATATTCCTGCTGAAACCAATACAGCTAAAGTTCTGGATCGTGAAGCAAAACAAATCTATCCAGCTGATGTGCTGGATATCAGTGTCAATGGTTACCGAATTAAGTGGACCGGTACTACACCTTCAAATTTAAAAACTGGGGAATTTATTTTAATTCAGGAAAATACCAACAGCCCTTGGCGTGGCGGTGTGGTTCGCTGGATTAAACAATCGACAGAAAAAAGTCTGGAACTTGGGCTTGAAGTATTAGCTCAAGATTTATTCCCCTGCTCAGTCATGGTGAAAACTGAGCGGAACGGCAGTAACTACCAACCTGCTCTTATCGTTCAAACCTCACAACTCGATAATGTTTCGACCAGTTTAATTGTATCGGGTTCGCACATGTTTAGAGAAAAACAAACCATTCATTTGCGATTAGGAAAAGAAGAACTAAAAATTTACCTAACCAAAGCACAGCTTATTACTCAAAGTTTTATTCGTTTTGAATTTGAGTTGCTGAATGATCAGCAAGAAAACCTGATCACAAACTTCATCAACAAACAAATGAATGAAATCAAGAATCACGATTTATGGGAAGCATTGAAGTGAGAAATCCATTATTGTCTAAAAAGTTAAAACGTACCGAGACACGTTTACTCATTATCGATGATAATCAAATACGTTTTAACCAAATTCGTGATCTTTTAACGTCAAGTGGACATCTTGTACAGGCAATATTGCTGGATGATTTACAAACTTTTGAAAAACAATTACATCAAAATTGGGATCTGGTCATTTTTGGCCGTGCCTATGACTTAAAATACGAACAAGCCTTAAGTTTAATCCAATTATCAAAACAACCGAACTTACCGATTATCCTTCTAAAACCAGAGGATTATCAGGCAGAGCAATATGCGGGTTATATTCGTAAAGGCATTTACGACATTTTAAATCTGGATTATCCAGATCGTTTTTATCTTGGCTTACTTCGTGCACTTTCATTCAGTCGTTTAATGCTTACTCAACAACATTTAATGGATGAATTAGAGTCTGCACAAACCCACGCACAATCTTTAGTACATGATAGCAACAAAGCAGTTGCGCTTATTCAAGAAGGCATTCACATTCAGGCCAATCCTGAGTATTTACAACTGTTTGGAATTAAAAATGAGGAAGATATCGTCGGTCTTCCTTTACTTGATCTGTTACAACCGAAAGATTTGAACGAGTTCAAGTTACGCTTTAAAAAAATTACTCAAGGTCAGTTTGATTTAGGTCGATTAGAAATCGCCACACTAAATGATCATGTTTCTATTCCAAATCCGCTTAAAATCGAATTTTTACCCGCTACGGATGAAGATGCATTACAAATTACCATTGATATCGAAACTTCAGAAGCAAGTCATGCAGCATCTAGAACAACTGATAAAAATGTGCAGAAACCAAATACCTATCAGTTAATTAACCGAACTATTACCAAACAGCCTTCTGATATTAATGCACTAGTACTCTTTTCTTTAGCCTCTTGCCCTGAAGCTATTTTTGAAGGTGATTGGATCACTTCAAAAAACTATTTCAGTCAAATAAAAGAGTTTTTAAAGGAACAAACCCATGCTCCCTTATTTAAAGTTTCACCAGGTATTTTAGCCGGTTTATTCCAGGCAGAATCTAAAGCAAAATTAGAATCCAAGCTTATTGGTTTAAGCTCACTCACCAAGCCACAATTATTGACAGTCAATCAATCTAGCTACCCGCTTAATTTAAGAATTGGTTATGTGATATTAGATAGTGAAATTCGTGATGAAAGCCATTTTGAAAAATTTATTAATTCTGCTTACAACACGGCTTTACCACAAAATGAGTCGACTCCAGAGCTTAAGTTAGAAACGCATTTAGATATTCCAACAATGGAAATTCAGCGTACAGAAACGAAGTCATTAATTTCTTCACCTGAATCTTCATTAATTAAAGCTTTAGAAAAAAGCTTAGAGCGTGGAGAAATTCATCTTAAATATCAACAACTCTATGACAAGCAAGATAGCAACTTATACACCTATGAAGTGACCAGTGGTTTCATTTTTGAAAACTCCTGGAAAGATTTATCAGGTTTAAGAGAGCTAAAAGAAGATCCGGAATTATCGATTAAACTAGATCGCTGGATATTAGTTGAATCATGCAAGCAATTGCATAATTTTATTACACAATATCCTGAAGCAAAATTGATTGTAAATCTGAATAAAGAAGTGTTATTTCACGATCGAACCTTCCCTGAATTTATTTCCAAACTGATCACAATTGTACGCAGTAAATTAAGCCATCCGCTTATTTTACAATTTTCAGAAGAAGATCTAACCCAGAATCTTTCAGATGCGCAAAAATATATAGCGCAGCTACACCAGTTTGGTGCCAAAATAGCATTACGAGACTTTGGTAATACTATTTATAGTGAATATGCTTTACGTCAACTGGATATCAACTGCTTAACATTACACAGCACACTGACTGAAATGTTAAATACAGAGCAATCTACTGAGGAATTACAGGAAAAAATCAAAACTTTCAATGAAATTAAACCGGTTGAAATCATGCTGCGTGAATTAAACGATATGACGCTTTTCGCCAATGCCTGGAATGTTGATGCACGCTTTATTCAAGGGGATTATTTCCAGAAAAAACTGGATCACCTGATTGATGTACAAGACCAATAAGTCTTGTACACATTTTCTTGCTGCGAAATACATAAATTTCAGGAATAAAAAAACGGGCATATTGCCCGTTTTTTTTAATTTGACGGTATTAGTCAGGACGTTTGATAGAACGTGACATACCAGCAAAACGTTGTTTGAACTTATCGATACGACCACCTTGGTCAACATTCTTCTGTTTACCAGTATAGAATGGGTGGCAAGCTGAACATACGTCAAGGTAAAGAGTTTCTTTACCAATCGCTGAACGAGTTTCGATTACGTTACCACATGAACAAGTAGCAACTAATGTTTCATATTTTGGGTGAATATCGGCGCGCATCGTCGATTACTCCTAAGTTAAGAAAGGCTTATGCTGTCATCGCAATTGATCACTCTCATGATTCATGAGGAAAAAAGCTTCTTCAAAAAAAGCGAGACCAACACCATAACAGACCATTCTTTTGGCCCACCGAGACGGATACCGCCAGAGCTAAGCACAACAAGTGGGCGTAATTATACGGCAAAAAATATCAGATAGCGAATTATTCTTTTAACTCATCTACAGCTTTTAATTCATCCAAATTGTGCTTAGACCAATAATTGGCAATCACACCACATACCATAAGCTGAATTTGATGAAAAATCATAATCGGTAAAACAATCATCCCTAAAGGCTGCCCGATAAATAAGATTTGTGCCATCGGCACACCACTGGCTAATGTTTTTTTAGAACTGCAAAAAAACATTGCAATTTGATCTCCCCGGTTAAACCCCATCCATTTTGGAATGTATAAAGCCAGCAACATAATGATAGTTAAAAACACTGAACAAGCCAGAGTCAAAACCAATAGGGTTTCCCAACTCACAACGTCCCATAATCCAGCAACGACTGCCCCGCTAAAAGCACCATAGACCACCATCAAAATAGTGCCCTGATCAAATGCTTTGACGATCCCCGGTAATTTCAACATATAAGGATAAACATAAGGACGTAATATTTGCCCCAATATAAATGGTACAAGTAATAATAATGTAATTTGAATAATGGATGAAGTTGGGTCAAAGCCATGTTGTGACTGACCTAAAATAAAGAAACTGACCAATACTGGGGTAATGAACATCCCGACAATATTGGAAAATGAAGCACTGCACACCGCACTGGCCACATTGCCTTTTGCCACCGAGGTAAATGCAATAGAAGATTGCACGGTTGATGGCAAGAAGCACATGAACAAAAAGCCCCAGTACAACTCTTTCCCTAACATTGGTAAAAGGATCGGTTTGGCCAATAGCCCTAAAAGCGGAAACAAGGCAAAGGTGAAAGCAAACACCACCACATGGAATTTCCAGTGCATGATGCCTTGAACGACCGCTTCTCTGGACAATTTTGCCCCATGCAAAAAGAATAAAATCGCAATTGCACCAGAAGTAATCACCCCAAAGATATTTGCAGCAAGACCTGATACTGGAACTATTGTTGCCAAGATCACCATGACAATCAGCAAAATGGTAAAGCGGTCCAATGCCAACAATTTTAACATTGCTACATCCTGTATTTATTGAAAAATATAAAAAAGCCCAATAAGTGAATTTACCTGATGGTAAAGTTTCATCTTACTGGGCTGAATAAATAAAACCAGTTTTTCAACTCAATGTTGACTATTTAGTTTATCTATAGCTAAGTTTTCACTTAGTTATTACGTGCATCTTTATCTTGCTGAATCAGTTCGATTTTATAACCGTCCGGATCTTCAACAAAAGCAATCACGGTGATGCCACCTTTCATAGGACCCGCTTCACGGACGACATTACCGCCGCGCGCCTTGATCTCTTCACAGGCTTTATAGGCATCATCTACAGCAATGGCAATATGACCGTAGGCATTGCCCAGCTCATAGCTCTCTGTGTCCCAATTATGGGTCAATTCAAGTACCGTATGATGTTCTTCATCACCATAACCCACAAAGGCTAAAGTGAAACGACCTTCTTCATAATCACGTTTACGAAGCAAAGTCATACCGAGTACTTCAGTATAGAACTTTAAGGATTGTTCTAAATTGCCTACACGTAACATGGTATGCAGCATGCGCATCTTTGATTTTCCTATTCATTATTTATTCACAGCCAATATAGGCAATGCCGCGAGATAATTCAAATTTTATCCATTAAAAAAGCAGCGAGGGACGCTGCTTTTTAATCGATTGATTACTGAGTTAATGGATTGTTAGCAAAGTAATGATCAATTTTATTTAATGGTGTGGTACCCGGTTGACGAGCGACCATACCTGTATTCACACTACCATATAGCTGGTCTGGTTTCGCAAAATGTAGCTTATTCACATTTGGGTCGATATAAGGCATGTCTTTATGGCGCTGCATATAGAAGAATAAGTCTGCGATCATCGGCTGGAAACCATAAGAATCATTTGCCCAAGCACTGTCATGACTCCCCCAATGATGTCCAAACTCATGCGCGACAATACCCAGTCCAGACCAGCGATAATGACCATAATAAATCCAGGGATCTACACCCAAGGTTGCTCCCCCCTAATCCACCGCCAATATTACTAATGCCGAGTGAAATTCCGCCACGGTTGAGTATGGCTTGATAAATACGGCTGTAATCCGCCGGGCTAAAGAAACCATTAATACCATCCACCCTGCCAGCATTACCAAAGAAGTCGTGTCCCATGACTTTTTGGTGATTGAACCAAAGATGCTCAAATTCTGGACTGCTTAAGGTATATGCAAAGTTGGTCATCATAATGATCCATTCACGTGCATATATAGGGGTAATACGATACCAGTTTGTTACATTTAGATTCCGGTTATAGTCACCGAAATAGATTTGCCATTTGGCTTTAATTTTATTCAGTTTTTGCACATGAGCATCTGTTTCAGAAACGATTTTAAAATCGAATAACTCGACTGGCATTTGCTGAAACTCGCCTAAACCTTCAAGCCTGATGATCCAGTTTTGCCAAAACAAACCATTGTTCGGTATTTTTAAGTTTAGCCCGAATTTCCAAATCTGCTACCGGCACCGCACTATAACTCTGGATTCGGATTGAATCTTTGCCGAATTCTGCCGATAAAATCTGATCCATAAACACATAGCGTTGATTGGCATTGATTAATGTTTCCCAGCTTTCTTCATCTTGCAGCACTTTATAAGAACTGATCGCCTGGGCTTGCTTGAGCTGAACAGGTATTGAAGTTATATTCGATTTTTGCTGTGCGACATTTCGCATAGGCAATGCAATAATTTTTTTACCAATCAAACTGAGAATATTTTTGTCATAGACGGCGATATCCGCTGCTTTTTCCAAGTTCAGCTTTATATCCTGTCCTTGCAAACGGTATGATTTGACCGAATCAATCGCAGCAGGAAGCACGTCCTGAATAGTGCCTAAGTTCTCGGTAGCAAAACTTTCAATAGCACCTGAGGTTCGGGATGCATATAACAAGCCGTCTGTTGCTCGATGAAAAACGGATGCCACTCCATTTTGCTGGCGTGTTGGCGCAACATTTGAAGCCCCTTGTGCCAAATTACGCAGATCGTATACATAGGTATTGCCATTACCGGTACTGGCGTAAAGCAAATCCCCCACAGTTTCTAAACGTACATCACAGCTTCGTTCGCAATTCGGTAATGAAAGCCGTGCATATTTACGTGCTTTTAAATGATTGCTACTGGTCACTTCGGACTGTTGCCACACATTGATACGACTTTGGATATCCGGTGCAAATACATACTGGTCATTTGCAGCCACTGCATGGGTATGCACAATTGCGGCATTCAATTGATCCCCGCTCCAATTCCCGGTACCCAAGGACATTACAAATTGTGGTTCACTCGAACCAATATCAAAGATATCGACACGGTTGGATGGAAAAGATGCCACATATAAACGGTCTTTATAGATACTAATATCCTGCAAGGTATCCCAGACTTTTTGAATTCCGGTAATTTGTTCAGGATTGATACTGGTCAATACCCGCTTAGTCTTCAGGTCATAACGTAAAATTTGAGCCGCGGCATTACTGTTGGCGATATACAAAATATCAGCATGAACGGCAATTGCACGCGGATTCCAGTCGCTTAAAGCAAAAGTCGCTGCACCAAATTCTGAAGCACCATCTGCTAGACGGAATTGTTTTAATAAACTGAGCTGTTCCGTAGGATTGGATGGATTTCCCTCATCCATTGATGATGGTTTTAATTTAGGTGATGTTACTTGCCCAGCTTCGCCAGGTGTATTTCACTCTCTCCACCCGACCCCCCTCCACAACCTGATAAAGCAAAGGCTATCCCCAAACCAATGCTCAAAAGTTGATTTTTCATAATTTACCGGTTAAAAACCAAAGGCTTAAGTTAACACAAACATATGATTAATATAAATTTATTTATATAAACCCGATCACTTATCTTGGTTTTATTTATAGTTCAATCACACTCTAAATAACAAAAAGCCTATTCCATCAAAAAGATAAAATAGGCTTTTAATTGCAAAATCTGTTTTTAACAGACTGGTTTAGCGTTGTTGAGCGGTATGTTCCTTTAACAACTTCGCTACCCACACCACTAAAATCAGAATGGGAATACCAATCAGTGTGGTCATGAGGAAGAAATTCGGATAACCAATATTGCTGACTATAGTACCCGAATAACCGCCTAAAATCTTAGGGGTTAAAGTCATCAGTGAGCTAAAAATAGCGTATTGCACTGCGGTAAATGACACACTGGTCAAGCTCGACAAGAATGCAATAAATGCAGCACCTGCAAGCCCTGATGCCAAGTTATCGACAATAATGGCGAAATATAACCAAAGAGAACTATAAGGTTTAATCACCTTGCCTGTAATTTCAACTTCGTCAATGGATTGGGCATTTACGACGGGTAAAGGCTGAATATCCACATCTAAATCTTTGGCGGTGCTCAAATTCATATTGGTCGTATAGCTATGCTGAGTCGTGGACAAGACTTGATTATTTTCAATCACTTCAGCAACGAGCTGTTTAGAAGCTGAAGTGATCAAAACCTCAGCCGGAATTGCCGCACTAAATACGCCGGTTTTATCCAGATTTGCATCAAAAGTTTGTCCATCTAAACTTAAAACAATTTTTTGAGATTCAGATAAAGGTTGCCCAAAATACTGTCCACGAATCACCAAACTATTATTTTTCTCATATAAAGCAATGATATTGTCACTGGTCACAGGCAATATCTGCATGCTGGATTGTTTTGCATCCTGCTTTAAATACGGCAATCTGGTCACTGCTGAATTTTGTGAACCATCCTGATATTGTGCGGCAACTTGCAGTTCATCCGCTTGTGCCAACACCTGACTCGGTACTTTAAGTTTCCAGTATCCCACTTCATCGGACTGCACTTTATAACTCTGCTGTCCGACCGTGACATTGACATCATTGGTTTGTTGTCCTGATTTTACCAGACCGATAAAAATTAGATTGGTCGAGCTTGCCAACACTGCACCGACAAACATCAACTTCATAATGTTCATACGCTGTGCCAGCAAACCACCTAAGAAACCACCAACCAGACTAAAAATCACCCCATAAATTTTAACCGCTTCGGCAATTTGCTCTTTGGTGAAGTTTAAATCTTGATAAAATACATTGGAGATTACGCCGGCAATAATGTCGGAAATACGGTAAAAACCAATCAACAGCAACAGCACTAACGCCAGTTTTACGCCATAACGTTTAAAGAAATCAGCAATCGGATTGACCCAGGTTTCAAATGCCATTTGTTTGTTGACAGCACCCATTTTCACCAGCAATGAACCCACCAATAACGCAACAGCAGCAGAACCAATAAAACGTAAAGCTTCAAAGCAAAAAAGTAAGAAAGAATCTGAAATTTCAAATTGTGATTTAAGGGCTTCGGTTAAATTACCAGAGAAAATATAGCTCAGTACAAAACTGATTACGGCCACAAAGAATACCGCGACCAAACGGTAGTAATCGGTACGTTTATAATCTTTATAGACCCGATTCACTTGCGGTTCACGAATCACCAATGTGGTGATAATACCCACCAGCATGACCGCAGCCATAGCCAAATAGGTAATCTTCCAGGCACTATAAATATAGTTGCCTTTCGCAGTACCTAAGGATGCTGCTAAAAATAATGCTCCTGCCCCTGCTACAATCATTCCGATGCGATAACCGGCATTGTAGGTCGAAGCCAGCACCGTCTGCATTTGAATTTCTGCCAGTTCAATACGGTACGCATCAATCACAATATCTTGGGTAGCAGCAGAAAATCCCAACAGTACTGCCCCAAAGGCCATTTGGTACAAATAACTTTGCCCTAAAGCAGGATTTGAAAATGCCATAATACAAATGGCACAGATAATCAGTACCTGCGCAATCAACAACCACGCCCTACGCCGACCGAGTATTTTGGTCAATAGCGGAACCGGTAATTCATCAATTAACGGTGCCCAGACAAACTTGAAGGAATAACCCAGAGCCGCCCAGCTAAAAAAAGTCACCGCACTTTTATCAATTCCGGCTTCTCCGAGCCATAAAGACAGGCTTGAAAAAATCAGTAATATCGGAATACCTGCGGAGAAACCCAAAAACAGCATAATAAGGGCACGGCGATCAAGAAAGGCTGTAAAGGCCGATTTCCATCCAGTAGATTGTGTTGTCATTGATTTATTATGTTCTGCAAAAACTCAATGCCGCTATTCAAACGCGTAATGCGATAGGTTTCAACAATATTTACGAAATCATTATTTTATTTTATCGATTAAACCGTCATGTCTGCTTGAATTTTTCAAGCAAACCTGTATACCTTTAAATCTCTACCGCAATATTTCGTTTTGGATTTTCACAGTGACCCAAAGACTCGAGCAAATGAACTCTTCTTTATCTGCCAATATTATCAGCAACATTGAACAACCGAGCCAAAACATTTTAACTTCAGCATTTGAACAACCAGAAATACAAAGCACTTTAGAAAAAACCAAACTGAAATCTGAACAACTGACGCATATTCCT
Organism: Acinetobacter sp. ANC 5414; assembly: GCF_013004295.1. Lineage (NCBI taxonomy): Bacteria > Pseudomonadati > Pseudomonadota > Gammaproteobacteria > Moraxellales > Moraxellaceae > Acinetobacter > Acinetobacter sp. ANC 5414. The sequence goes on along the minus strand of NZ_JABERM010000025.1, from coordinate 72,970 downwards.
AATTACGATAAAATTCCTGCGTCAACGCGTCGACTGAAACCCCTGAATAATTTTCTGGGGCAAGATCGCGCACGTGCCTCTGTAGAAGCAGGTATTGCTCTACCTTATTCAGGCTATAACATTTTTGCTGTGGGTACGGCGGGCCTCGGCAAACGCACCATGATCAAGCGTTTATTGCAACAACACGCCAAAACCATGCCGACACCAAACGACTGGGTCTACGTCAATAATTTCAAACTGCCGCGTCAACCGATTGCGTTAGAGCTTCCTTCCGGTCAAGCAGCGAAATTTCAAACGCTGTTGCATCAGACTTGGCAAACCATCTTAAAGCAATTAGAACGCCGTTTTACCGCAGAAATTTATCACAATCGAATTGAACTGATTCGCCAGCAAATCGGGGATGAGCAACAACAAGCGCTGATTGAACTCACCAAAGAAGGTGAAGCGCTGGATCTGAAACTGATTACACGTCATGAAGAACATTGTTTTGTACCTGTACATTTCATTGATGATTCCCCTCAAGAAATGACGCCAGAAGAAATTAATGCGCTCAACAGTAAAGAACGTGCTGAAATTTCAACCAACATGCGTTACATGGACAAAAAACTGGAACGCTTAGGCTTGCACTTAGGCGATTTGGAAGATGATGCACGTGACAAAGTACAAAGCTTAAACCGTGATATTGCCAAACAAGTGGTGATGCCGCGTATCGAGCAAATCCTGAATAAATTTGGTGAAGTCGAAGGTTTAAAAGACTATCTCAAATATTATGCCGAAGACATTATTAACAATGTCGAAATTGTGCTTGAGCAAGAAGAAGATGACTTTACGCCTGGGCTATTTAGCCGCGTGCCGGCACGTTATCAAGCCAATATCATTGTTTCATACAAGCCAAATTCTGGCGCACCGGTAATTTTTGAAGACTTCCCAACACATTACAATTTGTTGGGTCATGTCGAACAGCTTACTCAAAATGGCACCATTACCACAGACTTCACCCTGATTCGCCCAGGCACGCTACATAAAGCCAATGGCGGCTTTTTAATGCTCGAAGCGGAGCAACTGCTGGAACAGCCTTATGCATGGCAAGGTTTAAAACGTGCATTAAAATCAGGACAGCTGAAACTATCTTCACTGGAACATATGCTGACTTTAACCGGCAGTATTTCAATTGAACCACAATCGATCCCATTAAATTTAAAAGTCGTTTTACTTGCAGAACCTGAAGTTTATTATGAAATTCTGGAAGTCGAACCAGAACTGGGCAGTGTATTTAAAATTCGTGCCGACTTTACCGATACATTACAACGTAATGACAGCAATGAGCAGGCGTATATGCAGCTGATTGCCGATTATGTGCAAGCAGACAAATTACTCCCTTTTGACCGTTCTGCTTTAGCTGCATTACTGACCGATTCAAGTCGTCAGGCAGAAGACCAAAGTTCATTGTCATTACATGCTTTGACTTTGGGTGATTTGATTCGCGAAGCACATCATCATGCGGAAAAATCGGGTGACAAAATCGTTAGCGATAAACATATCAATACTGCGCTCGATCATCGCAAGTACCGCCTCGGTTATTTACGTGAATTGTACTGGGAAGATTTGTCTCGTGGCACACAGCTCATTGAAACCAAAGGACATCGTTTAGGACAGATTAATGCCCTCTCTGTGATTCAGTATGCAGATGTGGAATTTGGTTTGCCTTCGCGTTTAACTGCTTCGGTCTATCAAGGTGGCGGAGATATTCTTGATATTGAACGCAGTGTGGAACTCGGTGGCTCCTTACATGCCAAAGGCGTGTTATTGATGTCGAGTTTCCTCAAAGCACACTTTGGCCGTGAACAGATTCTACATTTCTCTGCTGCCCTTGCCTTCGAACAAAGCTATGGTCAGGTAGATGGTGACAGTGCAACCGTGGCTGAACTTTCTGCACTACTATCAGCCATTAGCCAACTGCCAATTGACCAATCCTGGGCAATCACCGGTTCAATGAATCAGCTCGGTCAGGTCCAACCGATTGGCGGTGTAAATGCAAAAATTGAAGGCTTCTTCGATGCTTGTAAATTACAGGGCTTAACCGGCAAACAAGGTGTAATTATTCCACGCCAAAACATGCAACATTTAATGTTGAGACACGATGTCATTGAAGCGGTTGAAAAAGGTCAATTCCATATTCATGCCATTCAGACCATTGATCAGGCTTTAGAAATTTTGATGGCTCGCCCTGTCGGCACCCTAAACAAAAAAGGTCGCTATAGCAAAAATTCAATTTATGCTGCTGTGATGGAGCAACTTGAATATTGGCAGGCCATTGAAGATGGCGCAGCGTTTGAGGAAGAGACCAAGAAAAAGAAAAAAAAGAAAAAGGCCAAAAAAAAGCTGAAAGAAGAAGCAGAAAAACAACCGCTTCCATCTGATGTGGTCGAATCTAAAAACACCAGCAAGGATAAGTCAGAAGCAGAGTAATCTGCTTCTTTAAAAAGCACCATTAAACCAACCCATTAAAAAAAGCGCCATAAGGCGCTTTTTTTATCACTTCACAACTGAATTAAGCTTCAGGTGCTGGGCTGTGCTGTTCTACCAAAGATTTTAATTCACCTTTTTGGAACATATCTAGCATGATATCGCTACCACCAATTAATTCGCCATTAATCCACAATTGTGGGAAGGTAGGCCAATTTGCAATTTGCGGCAAAGTAGCGCGAATATCCTGGTTTTCCAAAATGTTTACATAAGCAAATGGACGACCAATTTGACTGAGTGCTTCTACCGCACGTGCAGAGAAACCACATTGTGGGAATTGCGGCGTACCTTTCATATAAAGAAGTACTGCATGTTTAGCAATTTGGTCACGAATTAACGCTTCAGTGTCGCGTGCTTGTTCAGTCATTGATAAATCCTCAACTAATCTGCCTCGCATTATACCCAAAACTTAACAAAACAGTATGACTAAAGCAATATTTCCATTTTTATTTACATTTGGGCTTTTATTCTGTAGCAGTTTTTGCTTAGATAAACCTTTATTTTCCCACCTAACAGATAAGAGTTAGTCATGAATAACATTACCCTTGCCCCAGTGCAATCTGATCAACCTTCACACTTGATGCCAGTATTTGGCCGTCAGCCGATCAGCTTTGTTCGCGGTCGAGGTTCTTATCTTTATACAGAAGATGGCACTGAATATTTTGATGCACTTACAGGTATTGCTGTATGTGGTCTAGGTCATGCTCATCCTGTTATTGCTGAAGCCATTGCTGATCAAGCGGCAACCCTCATTCACACCAGTAACTTGTTTGAAGTGCCTTGGCAAACTGCTGCAGCACAAAAACTTGCTGAAGTTTCAGGCATGGAAGAAATTTTCTTCTCGAACAGCGGTGCAGAATCCAATGAAGGTGCCATTAAAATTGCCCGTAAATTTGGATCAATGCAAGGCATTGCCAATCCTAAAATTATCGTTGCGGATCGTTCTTTCCATGGTCGTACCATGGCGACCCTTGCTGCAACCGGCAACAAAAAAGTTCAGGAAGGTTTTGGTCCGCTGGTTGAAGGTTTTATTCGCGTACCTTTTGGTGACATTGAAGCTATTGAGGAAGCAGCAATTAACCACCCAGACATCGTGGCGATTTTCGTTGAACCGATTCAAGGTGAAGGTGGTGTCAATACCGCACCTCAAGGTTTTAGCTATCTCGAAGAAATCCGTCAAATCTGTAATCAACATAACTGGTTGATGATGCTTGATGAAGTTCAAACAGGTAATGGTCGTACCGGTAAATACTTTGCTTACCAGCATACCAATATTGTTCCAGATGTTTTAACCACTGCAAAAGGTTTGGGTAATGGCTTCCCGATTGGTGCTGTGATGACTCAGGGTCGCGGTGTCGGTGTACTGACTGCGGGCAGCCATGGTTCAACTTATAGCGGTACAGCATTGGGTTCACGTGTTGTTTATACTGTGATTGATCTTATTCAGAAAGAAAATCTGGTTGAAAATGCTGCGAAAATGGGAAGCTATATCGTTGAGCAATTGACTCAACAGCTGAGTGAGCAAAACGTGACAGTCCGTGGATTCGGTCTCATGATTGGGATTGAGTTACCGAAAGAATGTGGTGAACTAGTGAATATTGCCCGTGATGAATATCATTTAATTATTAATGTGACTGCGGGTTCTGTGGTTCGCCTACTACCTACTTTAAACATTACTCAAGAACAAGCAGATCAATTGATTGCTCGTCTTGTAAAAATGATTAAAGCCTTTTTAGCTTAATTCTTTAATTGTTCAAAAACGAAAAGCCGCTGATAGCGGCTTTTTTTCATACTCATCGGCTTTTATGAAGCTTCTTGATAAATTCTGCCACCGGGTAATTGGCAGAAATATTGTTTTAATGCCTCTAAACAACGATGAATTTTCATCGGCTGTTGTTCATGTTTTGAAATAATGGCATACAAGGTAAAACTTGGTAATCTCCACTCCGGTAAAACTTCAACCAAAGCGCCATTTACTAAATCTTTTTGTGCATCTAAATATAAAATTCGAGCGATACCATGTCCTTGCTGACATAATGCTTTGGCAACCAAGACATTATTTGAGGTCAATCTCGAACGCATCTCCAAACTGATGTCTTCATTTGTCACACCATGCTGGAATGACAAAGATTGATAATTTTTAATCACATTCATTGGAATTAAATCATGATGCTTTAAATCCTCAGGACGTGAAACAGGTGCTGACTGATTCAAATAACTCGGTGAAGCAACCAGAACCTGCTCAACTCGAGCAAGCGGCACCACATGCAAATTACTATCTTCAATTTTTGAACTTATTCGCAACGCAATATCAATACGACCGTCAATCAGGTCAATATATTGATTGTCAGCTTCTACATGGACTGCCAAACCTCGATGAGCAGACATCCAATGTGACAATGCTGGAATGACATGATTTGCAGCTAATTCTGGCGTAGTTGCAATACGTAAATCACCAACAAGATCATCACGCAGCTCATTAATTCGTATTTTTCCGCGCTCTGCGGCAGCGAGCATCTCTTGACAGCTGTGGAAAAAAGCTTGTCCCGCTTCAGTTAAACTCAACTTTCTGGTAGAACGATGTAAAAGTGTAACTTCCATCTCATGTTCTAAAGAACGAATTTGCTGACTTACAGCACTGGTGGTGATGCCTAAATTGCGGGCTGCACCACTGAACGAGTTTTTTTCTACAACACAAGCAAAAACACCCATTGCTCGAAGTTGATCTAACATAAATTTCCCTCTGAACTTATGAGATGCTTTATCTTTCGATAAAAGCAACTCATTGTATTATACGGTGAAATTTAAGTAATGCATTATTTTATTTAATTAATAGGTAATACCTTAGTCGGATCAATAGGCTTGCCATCTAGACGAACCTGAAATTCAAGCATAGTGCGGGTTGTACCGGATGAACCCATTTCCGCAATCTTCTGCCCAGCCGTCACATTTTCTCCACTTTTCACATTCATTTTACTGTTATGTGCATACGCTGAAATGTAACCATTAATATGCTTGATCAGAATCAAGTTGCCATATTCTTTTAAACCGTCTGCTGCATAAACCACTTGTCCATCCGCTGCTGCATAAACGGCATCACCCACATTGCCTGTATAGCGAATCCCTTTAATATTATTGGCTAAATTAAAGTTTTGCAGTACTGCACCATTACTTGGTTTGACCCAACGTAACGCAGATACTTTAGAGGATGCCACAGGTGCAGTTGGAACATTGGCTACAACTGGTGCAGTGGTTTTCGCTGGAGTAGTTGGAAGTTGAACGGTTTGACGTTGGATCGGTGCAGCTTGTGTCACAGCTTGCGTCGTGGTGGTACGACGTGAACCAGAATCTTTTAAACGTAAAGACTGTCCAACATAAATGCGATACGGCGGCGTTATGTCATTCATATCAGCAACGCTGGTATAAGCTAAACCATAACGTGCAGCAATCCCACTTAAAGTATCTCCAGATCGAACGGTATAGTAGTCTGGTGCAGCTGCATAACGGGTTGCATTATGAATTTGTGGTTTTGAAGCACAGCCACTCAAAATGACAGTGGAAATAACAGCTGTAGACAATACAATGGTTTTCAGCAAGGCTGAAGGCACAGCAAATAAGCGATATTGTGACACCACGTGCATTAATCTTCCTCTCTACATACAAATGTATTTATTGATTTGCGCCAAGATTAGCAAAAAAATATATAAAAAATTATTTCAATTCTACATTTTCACAAAGTTATAACACTACTTGCAACTATTTGGAAAACTGTGCATGTAATGTGCTTAAAATGTCATAATTTGTAGCATCCATTTGAATCGGCGTGATGCTGACATAGCCATTTGCTACGGCAAAAAAATCCGAGTCTATTTCAGTCAGGCCTTTTTTAGGCTCCGCGACTGCCTCGCCAGAAAGACCAATCCAATACACTTGACGACCGCGTGGATCTACATGACTGGTGATGGGTTTGGATTGACTGCGTCTACCCTGATAGGTAATTTTTGAACCTTGTAATTCAGCTACATCCGGAATATTGACATTAAAGATGTGACGCGGAGGTAAAACAGGCAAACCTGACGCAATAAAATCATGCACCCATTGTGCAGCGACAGCATAATCTTTCGGGTGCTCGTAAGAACGAACATTTTGCCCTGCCATAGAGACTGCAATTGCAGGTTGTTTCATTAGACGACCTTCAAAAGCTGCACCAACGGTTCCAGAATACAGAACATCATCGCCTAAATTGGCACCGCTATTAATACCACTAACCACCAGATCAAATTCAAAATCAAATAAACCATTCATAGATAGATACACGCAATCTGCCGGTGTACCATTCACCGCCCAAACATCGGGTGAAATTTGAATGGGACGTAAAGGTCGATCTAAAGTCAAAGCACTGGAAAAACCGCTGCGTTCACTTTCTGGTGCAACAATAACAACGCGCCCCAAAGGAGCTAAAGCATGCGCGAGCGCTTGGATACCGGGAGCAAAAACACCATCATCATTGGCAATTAATATATTCACTTAAAAAATCTCGTAACGGTTTGAAAAAATGACTGGTCAGAACATTTGATTGAATAAGATAAAGAATTATATATATTTAACCCTCGACATCCATTCAAAATGTGTGACTAAAAAATGATTACAACGATCTCATTTCGTAGCTTCTTGGGTTTAGGTTTTGCAGCGTTACTATCACAAGCTGTTTTAGCCGATGAAGGCTTAACTCAAGCAGAAGCCAATACCATTGTTAAAGAAGACATTGCTTCGACTCAAGTTATGGCTGAAGTATGCCCTGCAATTGTTGGTAAAAATGCAAAATTTGATCACAATATTCATCAGCTCATTCAGTCTTACCTGCAAGATTATTCAGATAAATCGATGACTTACGACAAAATTCAAGCAGATACAGAATATAAGTCTGTTCTTGATGAAGCGCGTCAAGCTGCAAAAGAAACCAGTAAAGATGAACAAAAATCAGTTTGTGATGACGTAATCAATTACGACGCATAATTCACAACAAATCATCTGTCTAGAATACTCAACTTATTGAGCATTCTATAAATGGGCATGCAGATTATCCAGCTTCATGCCCTATTTTTTATAAAACAAATATAAGTCAAATTTCATTCATTGATTCTTCAATTTTCAACAGCTTCAATACATTTGTGTACTTACAATTACTAAAAATATCGTTAAGCTTATTTATATTGTTATATTTTTAAATAATTTAGGTCTACTTAAATGAAATCATCCATGTTCAAATCTCTTTCTTTGGGTCTATTCACCACTGCTGTAATGACCCTTTCAGTGACTCACGCTGCCAAACAACAAGATGAAAATATTGAAGTCACACCGATTCAAAAAGTGACCCAACAAGAACTTGCAGCCATTTATGTGCTGTCAGAAGTCTGCCCAAGTCTGGTGAAAGATGATGCACAGTTTTCGAGAGGATATTCCAAACTTGCGCAGGAATATTTACCCCAGGAAAAAGATGCTGTTTCAGCTTTATCTAAGCTGAGTAAAGAGAAAAAATTTAAATCCATTTTAGCTGAAGCTCGTACTGATGCGAAAAAAGCCGGTGACTCGAAAAACCAAGAAATTTGCCAAGAACTGACGACTTATAACAATTGACACAAATTGGTTACAATACTTTTGAAATAAGCCGATTTCCCCATAGAAGTCGGCCTAGCTTTATCCTAGAATGCTAGGCTCTTTGTGCCTTATTCACGTATTGGAACCACCTAGAATGACCAGAAAAAGCGCCCTTGCTGCATTATTACTTTTACCGAGTTTCACATACGCAGCAACTGTCTTATCTGCACCACCAGAACTCAATAATAAATCTTATGTTTTGATGGACTATGAGACGGGGCAAATCCTCGCAGCAAAAAATGAAAATGAAAAATTAGCCCCTGCTTCAATGACCAAGATGATGACCAGTTACATCATCGAACAGAAGTTGTTGAGTGGTGATCTTACGGAAAATGAAAAAGTTCGTATGAACGAATCGGCATGGTGTCGTGGCAGTAGCACGGAATCATGTATGTATGTACCGCTTAACGGTACTGCAACAGCATTGGAAATGCTCCGCGGGATTATCATCCAGTCAGGTAATGATGCTTCTAAAGCCATGGCAGAACATATTGCTGGTAATGAAGGCACTTTTGCTCACATGATGAATGAAGAAGCAAAACGTATCGGTATGACCAATACCAGCTTCATCAATGCAACCGGTATGCCTGCTGAGGGTCACTACTCGACTGCAAAAGATATGGCGACACTTGCACAACATATCATTCATGACAGCTCAAAATATTACCCAATCTACTCTGAAAAAGAATTTACCTTTAACGGCATTAAACAAGGCAACCGTAATGCCTTGCTTTATACCGACCCAAGTGTAGACGGTTTAAAAACCGGTCATACTGAAGAAGCAGGTTACTGTTTAACCACTTCTGCCAAACGTGGTCCATTGCGTTTAATTTCAGTGATTTTTGGTGCGCCAAGCATGAACGAGCGTGCATCTCAAACACGTGAAATTTTGGCTTGGGGTTATGCAAACTTTGAAACCGTTAAAGTTCAACCTGCGAATCAGGTCTTGGCTAAAGCGAAAGTTTGGTATGGTAAAAGCAATGACGTTCAAATTGGCTTAGCTGAAAACTTCAATGTTACTATGCAAAAAGGTCAGGCCAACGCGATCAAAACCCAACTGGTTGTTCAACCTAAACTCACTGCACCGCTTAAAAAAGGTCAGGTGGTTGGTAAATATGTAGCCAGCATTAATGGTAAAGTCATTTCAGAAAAACCTCTTGTTGCACTTCAAGACGTTGAAGAAGCAGGTTTCTTTGCAAAAATGATCGACCATATCAAACAATTCTTTAGTAACTTGTTTTAATTAAATTTAAAGTTTTAATTCAGCCTTAAACTAAAGATAAAGCACTCGTACTTCGGTATGGGTGCTTTTTTTATTTTATAATGACTGCATACCATTACCACTGAATACGCATGATGAAAAAGAATATTCGCCCTTATTTAGATCACCATCCTAAAATTGATACCACTTGCTACATTGATGACATGTCCGTGGTGATTGGTGATGTGACTTTGGCTGAAAATGTATCGGTGTGGCCTTTTGCGGTGATTCGTGGTGATGTGAATCATATTCATATTGGTAAAAATTCCAATGTACAAGATCATGCGATGCTGCATGTGAGTCATAAAAAAGCCGACAAGCCTGAAGGATCACCGCTAATTATTGGCGAAGATGTCACGATTGGACATCACGTGAAATTACATGGCTGTACCATTGGCAATCGTGTATTGATTGGCATCAGCAGCATTGTTTTAGATGATGTGATTATTGAAGATGATGTGATGATTGGTGCAGGCTCTTTGGTTCCACCACGTAAACGTCTGGAAAGTGGGTATTTATATGTCGGTAGTCCGGTACAGAAAGTCCGTCCGCTTACAGAGAAAGAAAAAGAATTTTTGCCTTATTCAGCGCGTCATTATGTAAAAGTGGCGAATAATTATTTAGATGAAACGCATTAATTATTAAGCTATATAAGCCGATAGAATTAATAAGCATTAAAAACAAGGTATCTCTAAATGAATATTTATTCGTCTTAAATGCAAAAAATTAAAGATATGATAAACAACAGGTTACATTGCATACCATTTAATATTTAAACATGTGCAAAATAACTATTACAGTTGATTAATTTTAGGAAATATATGAAGCATTTTCTCTGTGTCGGGTTACTATTAATTACTGGCTGTGCAAGTACAGGAGTCATCCCTATTGGTACAGATTCTTATTTTATTGGCAAAAAAGATGGCACACCTGGGCTAGGAGTATCTTTAGAAAACAAAGCTTCTGTATATAGAGAAGCTAATGACTTTTGTAAAAAAAACAATCAAACGATGATAATTCTGGACGAAAAAACTATACCCGCTATTCCTGCAAGACTAGGTTCTACTGAATTAAAGTTTAGATGTCAAAAAAACTAGGTTTAGTACCTAATAAAAGTTAAATTTAATGAAATATTAAAGATGAAATTAATTTTACGATAGATATTGGTATTTTTTCACCTGAATATTGGCTATCTGACTACAACTTTTCAAATACTAATATCTCTACTTTTTCAACTGAATCTGAATACTTGTCGTTACCAAATTGCTGCATGACCGAATAACGCTGAGATTCGGTATAGCTTAAATGAAAATACACATTTTAATGACTTGAGTAATGAAAGGGTCGAAAATTTAGATGGTAATATTTATCTTTTTTGAAAAGACCAATTCTAAACAAAAACTTATTTATTTTCTTGATAATAACAAAATAATTTTAGGCATTCCTTTTGCTAAATTAATTACTTATGCAGAATATGGATAACTGGACAAAGCTCGAAATGAATATCTGGCTTTAATTCAAAATAAATCACGCAATTTATTCTTGTTTAAGAAAGTACAAGAACTAGCAGCTAAATTTAAAATCAATTAACCAACTGAAGTTTCAATTCAGATCAGCATAGCCACCACGCTCTAAATTTTGTAGAATAGCCCTTTTATTCCTTGGTGCTTTTCAATGACTGCTTGGACTGCTCACGTTACGGTTGCAACTGTTGTCGAAAAAGACGGAAAATTTCTGTTTGTTGAAGAACATACGGAAGGTGTAACACATACCGTGTTCAATCAGCCTGCGGGTCATGTCGAATGTGGCGAAACCATTATTGATGCTGCCATTCGCGAAACCATGGAAGAAACCGGACATACAGTGAATATTGAATCACTGCTTGGTATTTATACCTATACCCCGCCAATGTTTCCAGATCGCACCTATTTCCGTTTCTGCTTTCTAGCAAAATCGATAGCGCATGATGAACATGCAACATTAGATACAGGAATCATTGGCGCAGTCTGGATGACTTTGGATGAACTGAAAGAATCGGCACGTGCACGTAGCCCCTTGGTAATTAAAGCCATTGAAGATGCTCTTTCAGGCAAAAAATACCCTTTATCGCTCATTTACGAGCACCAAAATTCTCCCTTAATTTCAACTTTGGATGCTTAATCCTATGCAACAACGTGTCATCGTCGGTATGTCTGGTGGTGTAGATTCTTCTGTTTCTGCAGCACTTCTTCTTCAACAAGGATATCAGGTTGAAGGACTTTTCATGAAAAACTGGGAAGAAGATGACGGCACGGAATATTGCACGGCTATGGAAGACCTTGCCGATGCGCAAGCTGTTTGCGACAAAATTGGCATCAAACTGCATACCGCCAACTTTGCCATGGAATATTGGGATCGTGTTTTCGAACATTTCCTGGCTGAATATGCTGCCGGTCGTACGCCAAACCCGGATATTTTGTGTAATAAAGAAATCAAATTCCGTGCCTTTCTAGATCATGCGATTAATCTGGGTGCAGACTTTATTGCAACAGGTCATTACTGCCGTCGCGGTGAAACCATGACCAACTCGCGTGGTGAAGAATACGCACCTTTATTACGCGGCTTTGACCAAAACAAAGATCAAACTTATTTCTTACATGCGGTACATGGTCGTGAAATTAACAAGACTTTGTTCCCTGTGGGTGAAATTGAAAAACCGGAAGTTCGTCGTATTGCTGAAGAACTCGGTCTTGCAACAGCGAAGAAAAAAGATTCAACCGGCATTTGCTTTATTGGTGAACGTCGTTTTAATGACTTTTTAAAACAGTATTTACCTGCCCAAGCTGGAAAAATTCTATTAGATACAGGTAAAGAGGTTGGTGAACATCACGGCTTAATGTACTATACGCTCGGTCAACGTGGCGGCATCGGCTTAGGTGGTCTTAAAGGCGAATCTGAAGGTGCATGGTTTGTTCTTTATAAAGATATTGAAAACAACCGCCTCGTCATTGGTCAGGGTCATGAGCATCCACTGATGCAAAGTACTATACTTTGGAGTGAAGCGATTGACTGGGTCGCGGGTGAGCAAGAGATTCCAAAGACTGGTTTCCGTTGCACTGCGAAAACGCGTTATCGCCAACCCGATCAAGATTGTGTTATTTATAAAGATGCCGATATGCCAAATGGTGTACGCGTTGAATTTGACGAGCCGCAACGTGCGGTGACTCCAGGACAAAGTGTAGTGTTCTACGCAGATGAAGTTTGTTTAGGTGGCGGTGTGATTCATCATACCAATGCGCCAAAACCTGATTTTATTTAAAAGGAAGCGATAGGCATGGCTGAGTTACCCTTTCAACAGCCTCAAACTTTGAATGTACGCCAAAACCGTGCTTTGGCGTTGGCAGCTGTGTTTCAATCGACACAGCTGACCCACATGACCGCCATGTCCGGACAGCAGAGTATTGGTGAAAGCGGTAGCTTCTATCTAGAGCAACTCATTAAAGCCAGCCTGAATATCCGCCCTACCGCCAATGAATCCTGCCAAACCTTAGATTTTTTTAATCAACTTGCCGATATTTCCCTCGGTTTAAAAACTTTAGAAAATAGTATTAACCAACCGTTTAACCCCTCTCCCAAATCTCGTTTACCTAAATTATCTAGCGCCAAGTTACCGATGAGCTATGCCATGGCCTTGTTACAGTTAGAGAAAAAAGTTTATAGCAATCCAAAATTTGTGGAAATTATTGAAAAGTCACAACAAAAAATATTAAAGCAACTTTCATTTTTTGATAATAATTATTTACATCCGAGTATTCTTGCCAATCTTGCTCAAACCTATGTCGAAACTGCAGGACAAATTAATCCTCGCATTATGGTCAAAGGCAATGCCCAAGCGTTTAAAGATACTTCTCATACCAACCGTATTCGCGCTTCCCTGTTTACTGGCCTACAACTGGCACACTTATGGCGCCAGATGGGGGGCAGTTCATGGGGCATGATTTTCAGTAAGCGTAAGCTGCTCCAAGATATTCAAGATCTTGCCCGTTTACAGTATCAGGTGGTTTAACTGATGCTGTGCGGGCTTTGTTTTACATAGGGACCGTATATGCTGCAAAAACGATTGAGACAATGAGTATTTTTTTAATGATGCGAGGCATGGTTTGTAAAACTTAGTTGTTCTAAGTGAGCAAAACATAACTAAGTAGCATAAAAAATACTCGAGTCCCGAAGGGTTGAAATTAAAACAATCTCAAACTGTGTTACGAAATTTAAAAATAGTCCCGCTATTCTTTGCATTTCGTGCCCTGTTTGCTCCGTTTTAATTTTCAACGCAACACATTTTTGAAACGTATTCGGCCCCTCAATTCCAAAGTTTAAGGAATCGCTATGAACGCTTTAACCGCACTTTCTCCATTAGATGGACGCTACGCGAGCAAATGTGATGCTCTCCGTCCTTTCCTCTCTGAGTTTGGTTTAATCCATGCTCGTGTGACTGTTGAAGTGCGCTGGTTACAAGCGCTTGCAAACCGTCCTGAAATCACTGAAGTTCCAGCTTTTTCAGCAGCAACCAATGCTGCTCTAGATGCAATCGTGGCTGATTTCTCTGAAGATGATGCAAACCGCATTAAAGATATTGAACGTACCACCAACCACGATGTAAAAGCGGTTGAATACTTTCTTAAAGAAAAAATTGCCCACATTGATGAATTGAAAGATGCTGGTGAATTCATTCACTTTGCATGTACTTCTGAAGACATCAACAACTTGTCGCATGCCTTGATGTTAAAAAATGGTCGTGATGTTCTGGTTGCTTCAATGCAAAGCATCATCGATGCAATTGCAACTTTGGCTGAAACTCACGCTGAACAACCGATGTTGTCTCGTACACATGGTCAAACTGCAAGCCCAACCACTTTGGGTAAAGAAATGGCAAACGTGGCTTACCGCCTTGCACGCCAAATCAAGCAATTTAACCATGTTGAATTGCTCGGTAAAATCAATGGTGCTGTAGGTAACTACAATGCCCATTATTCAGCATATCCAGAAATTAACTGGCCTGCACATTCACAAGCTTTTGTTGAATCTTTAGGTTTAGCTTTCAACCCATACACTACTCAAATTGAACCACATGATTACATGGCGGAACTTTTTGATGCGTTACGTCGCTTCAACACGATTTTGATCGACTTTAACCGTGACGTTTGGGGTTATATCTCTTTAGGTTTCTTCAAACAACGTTTGAAAGAAGGTGAAGTGGGTTCTTCAACTATGCCGCACAAAGTCAACCCGATTGACTTCGAAAACTCTGAAGGTAACTTAGGCTTGGCCAATGCTGTATTGGCTCACTTGGGTGAAAAACTTCCGATTTCTCGCTGGCAACGTGACTTAACTGACTCTACTGTTCTTCGTAACATGGGTGTTGGTTTTGCGCAAAGCTTGATTGCTTTTGAGGCTTGCTTAAAAGGTATTGGCAAATTAGAGCTTAACGCTGCGCGTATTGCTGAAGATTTAGACCATGCTCAAGAAGTATTGGCTGAACCAATTCAAACCGTTATGCGTCGTTATAACGTAGAAAAACCATACGAAAAATTAAAAGCCCTGACTCGTGGTCAAGCGATGACTCGCGAAATGATGGTGAACTTCGTAAATGGTAATGAACTTGAAGCTGTTCCTGCGGCGGATCGTGCACGTTTGGCTGAGATGACACCTGCAACCTATACAGGTAATGCAGCTGAGCAAGCGAAACAAATTAAAGAGTTAATCGCTAAAATCTAATTAAATTTTAGCCAGAAAAAGCGAAGCTTCGGCTTCGCTTTTTTATTATAATTCCACTACTTTATAGTCGAAAACAATAAGATGATTGAATACCAACTCACCTTAAAACACTGGCTTGGTTTAGGTTTTATAACCATTGCCATAGTGATTGCAAGTATTCGTCCTTTAGAATTTGAAGCATATATACTGCATCAGCTCGGCACAGTATTTATGCTCGCTGCCTTGTTGTTTACCCAAAAGAAAATTGGCCTGAGTTTTTACAGTTTTGCGCTCTATCTTATTTTTTTACTGATTCATATTGTAGGAGCACATTACCTGTACTCCTATGTGCCCTATAACGAATGGCTAATTCAACTGTTCAGTTTTGACCTCAATCAATCGATGGGCTGGTCACGCAATATGTATGACCGTTTAGTACATCTTGCATGTGGTTTACTGCTCTACCCCGTGCTACTGCGACTGTTTCATGTATGGCTGCCTGAGGCTAAACCCTTCACGCTGTTTTTATTGGTGGTCCAGTTTATCATGGCCACCAGTTTAATTTATGAATGGCTTGAATGGCTAATTGCCATTGGTTTATCGCCTGAAGATGCTGAAAACTACAACGGCCAGCAGGGTGATGTCTGGGATGCACATATGGATATGCTGCTTGCAACACTTGGGGCTGCAAGCTACGGTCTGCTTCACCTGTGCTGGTGTCGGTATAAAAGCCTAGCTAAAGTACCACAACCAAAAAGCGACCAACACGCCCAGTGACAGAACTAAAGTAAACAGGGTGAACCATGAATGCGATTCTGTCCCCCAAAACATACGCTTTGCCAGCCATTTCTTCAGCAAAACACTATTCAGTATCAGTGCTGCTAAGTGTAGCAATACACTCGCTAAAAACAGATTGGCGAATAATTCATGCACTTCTTTTAAACTGTGGCTCTGCGTATAGTCGGTTAAAAATCCTGCCAGCACAGTTAAGGGCAACAGGCAAAAAACACCCAGTATGCTCAGCTGAAACAGGCTAGAACTGGCTGCTTTTAAAAATGTCGGGGAAAGCCATTGCTGCGGTTGCGCCCAATAGCGCTGTACAAATGGCTTGATCACATGAAATCGTCGATTCACTCCCGAAGGCTGAGTATGGGCAAGTCGAGGAGCAAAAAATTGCCATAAAATTCTTAAGACTAGGCTAATACCGAGTGTATAGCCAAATGCCATATGCACTTGATGCCATTCTTCTGCATCCCCCGTGAGATAAGCCCCAGTAAAGCTCAAAATGATGATGATATGCAAAAATCGAATCAGTAAATCTGTAGAAGATATTGTTGTGTTCTGAGCCATAAAAAACCTTGGTTGACTGTATTTTAGTCGCAGCATAGCAGCTCAAGCTGAGCTGAATATTAAGACACAGTCAAAAAAATGGCGCTCATTAGAGCGCCATTTTAAAATCAGAAGATCAATTTAAATTAAAGCTTAGGATCACGCAGTTGAATGACATTCGCACTCGCTTTTGACAATGTTTCCATGACCCTATTCATCACTGCAGGCACCAAACCATCTGCCATTTGTGCAGCTTGCAAGCCCAGCTTTTCACCCAAAGTTGGTTTACGACGCATATCAAGCACATACACATCATGCTGTGCCAATAAACCCAGCAGATATTCATCTGAGGTTTGCAGTTTATCGACCAAGTTTAATTCAAGCGCATCTTTTCCATACCAATGCTCACCTGTTGCGACTTTTTCAACATTCAGTTGTGGGCGATATTTTTCAACAAAGTGTTTGAACAACTCATGAGTTTGTTGCAATTCCTCTTCAAATTTCGCTTTACCTTCAGCGGTATTTTCGCCAAACATGGTTACGGTACGTTTAAATTCACCTGCGGTATAAAGCTCAAAATCGATATGCTTGTCTTTCAATAAACGGTTGAAGTTGGGCACTTGAGCAACTACACCAATTGAACCCACAACGGCAAATGGCGCAGAAACAATTTCATTGGCAATACACGCCATCATATAACCGCCGCTAGCTGCAACCTTGTCGACGCAAATCGTCAGGTTAAAACCAGCATCACGCAGACGCACCAGTTGTGCAGCCGCCAGACCGTAACCATGCACCATACCACCCGGACTTTCCAGGCGAACAACCACACGGTCACGCCCTGCTTTTGCTGTCGCTAAAATTAGGGTGATTTCTTCACGTAAGCTTTCTACAGCAGATGCAGCGGTATCACCCTTAAAATCGAGTACATAAATTTTTTGATTATTCTTTTTACGTAACTTGGCTTCTTTTGAAAGCTGTTGAGTGAGTTGCAAGAGTTCAAATTTAGATGCTGTGGCTTGCGCAATTTTTTTACGTTGTTCATTTACGCGCGCATTTAAATGGCTGATTCGAATTTCAGCCGGCAATTTAGGGTTATGGAATAACATATAAAATGATTTCTCTAATTGTATCTGCAGTTGTCTTTAACATGAGGTCAAAAGATTGAAAATTCAATATGAATTTTATAAATCATCCAATTGCAGAGATTATTTTCACTTAAGCACTTTAGACAGCAAGACATTTTCCCAGCATAAAAATACATGCCTAAAGATAATCATCGGATAAAAAATAAAGGTTAAATGATGGCTAGCGGAACACGTTGCATTTCGTTTTTAAACAAAAATATTTGATTTAAAAATTGATGATTCAATAAAAAAGAGCCTTTCGGCTCTTTTTCACTACTATCATTTCATTAACCAAAACGACCAGTAATATAAGCTTCAGTCAACTGATGATCTGGCTGAGTGAAGACTTTTTCAGTCGAGTTCACTTCAATCAAATCACCTAGATGGAAGTAAGCCGTACGGTCAGATACACGCGCTGCCTGTTGCATCGAGTGAGTAACAATGGCAATGGTATATTGCGTCGAAAGCTCTGAAATCAGCTCTTCAATTTTTGCCGTTGCAATTGGATCCAGTGCTGAACATGGTTCGTCCATCAAAATCACTTCTGGGCTCACCGCGATAGTACGTGCAATACATAAACGCTGTTGCTGACCACCTGAAAGACCCGTACCCGGTTGGTTTAAACGGTCTTTGACTTCATCCCAAAGACCAGCTTTATGCAAGCTGTTTTCAACAATTTCTTCCAGGTCGTATTTGTCACGCGCCAAACCATGAAGTTTTGGACCATAAGCTACGTTATCAAAAATTGATTTCGGGAAAGGATTTGGTTTTTGGAACACCATGCCGACTTGAGCACGAAGTAATACCACGTCCAGGTTTGGATCATAGATATCTTGGTTATCCAGCATCACTTTACCCGTCACGCGACACGAATCAATGGTGTCATTCATACGGTTTAAAGTACGTAGAAAAGTCGATTTACCACAACCGGATGGACCAATGAAAGCAATCACTTCATTTTCATAGATATTGATATCAATACCTTTAATGGCTTCTGCTTGATCATAGTAAACATGGACATCCGAAGTGCTTATTTTAACATTGGATGTTTGGTTTTCTTTTTTAGCCGAAGGATGGGTATCAAATTGCGAAACAAATGAAGTGCCTTGACGTTTGTTATCTACTTCGGGTGAGGTAAATTGTTTCTGATCTTGATTCACGGATTCATCCTGCTCTAAGGAATTTGTTTTTGACATCGCTGTTACAGTATTCATATATTGCCCTTTCCTACCAGCGTACTTCAAATTTCTTACGTAACCATATTGCCAGACTATTTAAGCCCACCATCAGTGCAAGTAAGACAATAATTGCAGCAGCGGTACGTCCTTCGAAGAAGTTACGTAATTCATTGCCCTGCCATAAGAAAATTTGTACCGGTAATGCTGTGGATTGATCCAATGGTGAAGCCGGAATACTCGCAACAAAGGCACTCATACCAATCAGGAGCAGCGGTGCTGTTTCACCTAAGGCTTGTGCCACACCAATAATTGCACCGGTTAAGATACCCGGTATCGCCAATGGCAATACATGGTGAAATACCGTTTGTACTCGAGAAGCACCCAAGCCCAATGCCGCCTGACGAATCGATGGAGGTACAGCTTTAAGCGATGCACGTGTGGTAATAATCACGGTTGGAAGTGTCATCAGACTGAGTACCAGACCACCGACCAAAGGCGCAGAAATCGGTAACTGCATCCAGCCAATAAAAATGGCAGCACCCAGCAGACCAAATACGATGGATGGTACAGCTGCAAGGTTATTGATATTCACTTCCACGACATCAGTAATGAAATTTTTCGGTGCAAATTCTTCCAGATAAATGGCAGATGCCACACCAATTGGAATCGAGATAAAAATCACGATCAACATCATGAACAATGAGCCCATGAATGCGCCGGCCAAACCAGAAGTTGCTGGAGAACTACGCGAGTCTGGATTAGTGAAAATATTGGTATTAAAGGTATTTTCAAGCACACCTTTGGCTTTTAAATCATCAGCCAGTTGGCGAATTTCCGGGCTTAATTGCTGTTGGTCATCAGGTAATGAGCGATCAATATTTCCTGCTAACCATACATCAACATTGGCATCGGCCAAAATATTCAAATCTTTCTTTTGACCAACCAATGCTGGATCTGCAAGTACCATATCACGTACACGGTAAGCTTCTGAGCTGGTATACAGACTTGCAAGCTCATCGCGTTTAGACGCAATACTTGGGTCTTTTGCAATTAATCCGTTCACGATTAAAGCATCCCAATCAACCATCCCCATTTCAGTTTGCCAAGCGATAAAGCGCTCTTGAAAATGGGCAGGAGATTCGCCTGCTTTTTTGATAGGCTTCGCACCCACATTAATTATAGTCGGATCAAAATAGACCGGAACCGTCATACTGGTTTGCCAAAATGCCGGTAAGCCCTTTGCCAGAATACTTCCGAATAGCAGTACCACAAAGAACAGACCGGTAATGACTGCAGAGAAGCCGAATATGCGGAACATTTTTTCTTTGCGATGACGCTTTGCCAAAGAACTACTAATTCTTTGTTTACGTTTTTCGCGCAATTCAGCAGAAACGCGTGGATCACGTGCCTGATCCATGGAAGATGTATTAGAAGTACTCATTCGTATTGCTCGCGATATTTACGCACGATATACAGTGCAACGATGTTCAAACCTAAAGTAATCACAAACAAGGTTAAACCCAATGCAAATGCCACCAATGCTTGTGGGCTGGCAAAGTCGGTATCACCTGTAAGTTGATTGACGATAGTAATGGTCACGGTTGAAATCGCTTCCAACGGATTAGCATGCAGTAATGGACTATTCCCTGCCGCCAGAACCACGATCATGGTTTCACCAATGGCACGAGATGCTGCAAGTAAAAATGCACCAATAATGCCCGGCAAGGCTGCAGGTAACACTACCTGACGAATGGTTTCCGACTTGGTTGCACCGAGTCCTAAAGAACCATCACGTAGCGAGCGAGGTACCTGGGTAATAATGTCATCTGAAAGTGAAGATACAAACGGGATAATCATAATCCCCATCACGAAACCTGCGGTTAAGGCACTGGTGGCATTAATTTCTAGCCCAATGCTTGCTCCAAGCATTTTAAAGAATGGACCAATAATCATTAATGCAAACACACCATAAACGATGGTCGGAATGCCGGCTAGAACTTCAATCGCCGGTTTTGCCCAAGAGCGAAAGCCAGAGGATGCATATTCAGCCAAATAGATTGCAATCATCAAACCAACTGGTACTGCAACTAATAAAGCGATACCACTGACCATCAGCGTGCCCCAAAGCAGCGGCAACAGGCCATAACTTCCTTCGGCATTTCCTGATGTACTAAAACCCGGATTCCATTCTGTACCAAAGAAGAAATCGAGTGGACTGACGAAGTTAAAGAAGCGCATGGCTTCACTAAACATCGACATCACAATACCGATGGTGGTTAAAATTGCTACACCAGAACATAAGGCTAAAGCCACATTAATGGTTTTTTCAACTTGGTTACGTGCACGATATTGTTGTGCTACACGTTTTTTTGCCAAAACCAGACCCGCTAAAGCGGCACAGATCACCACGGCCAATTTAGCAAAAGAACTAATGTTTTCAATTCTTGATAACTGTTGTGCTGCGGCAATTTCATAGGCTGCAGCTTTATCACTGACCCCAAAACCAGAGGCAATGGCCTGAACACGGTCAATCACAACTTCCATGCCAGATTGATCTAATGTTGCTGCAATATTTGCAGGTATATTATTTAAAATCACATGTCGTAAAATATTCGGTTCGACAATGTTCCAAACCAGTAAAATTAAAAAAGCAGGGATACCACACCATAAAGCCACCAACGCACCGTAATATCCAGGTCGAGAGTGCAACTTCGCAGAGTTATTTCCCTTACCTGCCAGGCTACGGCTTTTAGATAACCCGATTTGATAGGCTACGGCAATCAATGCCAATAACACACCTATGAGTAGCAGATTCATGTATTCTCCGGCATTTTTTCAATTTTCATGCTTTGAAAAAACCTTGTCTATGCAAAAAAGCTGATGCTAGAAATTCTCTAGCACCAGCTCGTTCATTTCTAATTACTTAACTGCTTTACCAGCTTTTAAAGCTGCAAGAATTTTTGCGCGTTCTTTATCAGACATTGAAATCAGACCCGCTTTTTCCAACTTAGAACCTTTACCTGAAACTTTCTTACTTAAGAAGTATTCAGAATATTGTTGTAAGCCTTTGATTGATTTAAGGTGCTCACCTTTCACGTAGAAGTACAATGGACGTGATACTGGGTAAGAACCATTCAGAATCGTTTTTTCTGATGGCACAACATTGTTTACTGTCGCTACACGTAATTTGTCACGGTTTTGATCATAGAAACCTAGACCAAATACGCCTACCGCACTTGGAGAAGTTTTTAAACGTGCCAGTGTTTCAGTATAGTCGCCTGCAATTTCAATCACTTTGCCGTCTTTACGGAAAGTAGAACATGCTTTCTTCTGTGCATCTTTGTCTAAATTTTTGAAATATGCGTAAGATTCACAACCTGCTTCAACCATTTTTTCTTGGAACACTTCACGTGTACCATGGTTAGATGCTGGAATTACCAATGTAATTGGTTCATTTGGAAGTGCTTTATCAATTTGGTTCCAACGTGTATACGGGTTTGCAACCAATTTACCGTTTGACGGTAATTCTGCTGCAAGCGCTGCAAATACATGTTGTGGGCGTAATTTATAAGACGCTTTCTTTGAATTAGACGCAAATACAATACCGTCATAACCCACTTTAATTTCAATCACTTGATTCACGCCTGCTTTTTTACATGCAGCTAATTCAGAATCTTTAATTTTACGAGATGCATTGGCGATGTCGATGGTGTTGTCACCCACGCCTTGACAGAATTGCTTCAAACCGCCAGATGTACCACCAGAACCTACAACAGGTGTTTTAAACTGTGGAAAAGTGTTACCAAATTCTTCTGCTACAATACTTGCGTAAGGTAGAACAGTTGAAGAACCAGCGATCTGGATGGTGTCACGAGCTGCATTTGCTGTTGTTGCTACAGCTGCCCCTGAAACTACTAAAGCAAGTGCGATGTGATTTAAGCGCATTCTCTTCTCTCTTCATTAGATGCAATTTTGAAGTACGCTACTTTTTTATAAAGTTTTGTACTTTTTCGATAGCTGCATTTTGATTTTATAATATGACAAAGAAGTTACAGCTATGTGACGTTTTAATGATAATTAAAAAAGTCTTTTTTTTATAATTATAAATTTATATAAATCAATAAATAACATCACATTTAATCTGATAATTTTTTTATTTTTACAGCATTATAATTGTAATAATTCATTTACTGTCATCAAAAATCATTGCTTATTATTCAAGCATTGATTTATGTATCCCATCATTTTGATAAATTTACTTCATATCTATTTTATTTTTTGAACTTACAAAGAGTGTCTGATTAAATTTTTACTGACAAAGAAAAAGTCTAAAAAACCTCTTTTAATAACACCCTGACCTTAGTCGATTGCTGCTGCCCATATCCCCTACCTAAATGAAACCATGACGACTTATGTTCATTTCCTTTATTTGATTTTCAAAATTGCCTCACTGTTCTAATTTTTGCAATCACCAATCAAGTTAATTGAAATTTCATAGAATGGAGTGCTGTTTTATATTCAAACTCAAGATCAAGAAAAAAAGATTCAGTTATGAATAGTAAAAATATTACCACTTTTAATCCTGATTTACCCGTACATATGACGTTTGAGGAACATGATTGGCATTTATTAGCGCAACATTGGTATCCGATTGCTCTAGCCCGTAATATTACCGATCAGCCGCTGGGAACCACGTTACTGGATATGCCACTGGTGATTTATAAAATGAATGGTGAGTTAATTGTTGCCAAAGATGCCTGCCCTCACCGGGGTGTCCCTTTAAGCTTGGGGAAAAATGATGGTCAAGGTGTAGTCTGTCGTTATCATGGTTTACGATTTGGTAGTGAAGGCAAATGCAACCGTATTCCAGCACATCCTCAACACAAGATTTCAGCTCGCTTTAATCTAAAAACTTATGCTGCGGTGGAACGTTATGGTTTGATTTGGTGTTCGCTGACTGCAGCAAAAGATGCTGAACCCAATATTCCAGTCATGCCCTTTTGGGATGATGCTGAATACCAGCAACTAGTCTGCCCCCAAGTAGACATTAACTGCTTTGCAGGAAGACAGCTCGAAGGCTTTATTGATGTGGCTCATTTTGCCTGGGTGCATCCAGATACTTTTGGCGATCCGGACAATGTGGAAGTACCAGACTATACAACGACTGAAACCGATTATGGCTTTTCTGCAGATTATATCAGTGGTGTTGGACGTTATCCGATTGGACTAGATCAACGTGGTCAGCAAGATTTTAAATGGCTCAGACATTTTGAAATCAGCTTACCCTTTACCGCAACTTTAACCATTCATTTTCCCAACGATGCACGACAAGTCATTATGAATGCAGCATCTCCCATGACAGCGCGGTCGACACGGCTATTTGCACCGATTTGCCGTAATTATGACAAAGATTTACCAGTTGAAGATGCTTATGAGTTTAATTTAAAAATTTTTGAGGAAGATCGTTTAATCGTAGAAAATCAAAAGCCTGAATATCTACCACTGGATTTATCATTAGAAGCTCACTTTCCAGCAGATCGCAGTTCAAGTATGTATCGAAAACTACTGAGGAAAATGGGGTTTAGTCCGCTCTTTGCGGCCTAGATTTCTACGAGTATCAATCAATCTTAAAATGATTTCAAAAGGAAGTTCCTTAAGTGCAACAAAGGATTTTTGCTACTTTTCATCCTTAAAAAGCAAGGCACCCTCTAAGTAACTCAATTTAAAAATTTATTCACAATATGAGACGGTGCCGTCGCATAAATTCCTTAAATAGAGCTAAAAGTTAGGCCTACAATAAGAAAAGGAGATCAATTGATCTCCTTTTCTTTAATACAATAAACAACTACATCGATTAGTCGATGGCAGGTTTATATGTACCGGCTTGAATTGGACCTTTGATACGATCAGCCTCTTCTAACACTAAGCGTAAAAGATTCTTCACGTTATCTAAAGTTGCAATAGGGCTAAGTGTAGTCATCTTCAATGATTGAACATCACCCACTTTAGTTACCCCAATATTTGCTTCACCACGTGCAAACAATTCATCTGCCACGTTCTGGTTTAATGTATCAAGCAATTCTGTTGGGTAGCCTTCAGGAATCACACGGAACAATACAGAAGCAAATTGTGGATCAACCAGCAGCTCTAAACCAGCAGTTGCATTGATGTAGTCAGCCACTTCACGGGTCAACTTCACACCATGGTCGATCATTGAACCATAAAGCTCTTCACCGAGTGCCTCAACCGTCATCCACAATTTCAACGCATCAAAACGACGGGTTGTTTGTAATGATTTAGACACCAAGTTTGGAACGCCATGTTCTTCATCATAAGCAGAGTTTAAGTACTCAGCTTCATAATGCATGAAACGGTAGTTCGCTTCATCTTTCAACAAGAACGCGCCACAAGAAATGGTTTGGAAATAATGCTTATGGAAATCAAGTGTCACAGAATCAGACAACTCGATACCATCCAGCATTGTACGGAACTCATTCGAAAGAATCAGTGCCCCACCCCATGCTGCGTCGATGTGCATCCACGCGCCATACTTGTTGGTGATGTCACGAATCGCTTTTAATGGATCGATAGCACCGGCATCGGTTGTACCTGCAGTCGCAACCACACATGCAACGATTTTGCCTTCTGCTTGTAGTTTCGCCATGATTTGCTCGAGAGCAACAACATCCATCTGTGCATTTTCGTTCACAGGAACAGCCACTACAGACTGGAAGCCCATGCCCATCATCGCCATGTTCTTTTGCACAGAGAAATGCGCATTTTCAGAACAAATCACTTTAACGTTACGCATCGCATCCGCAGGGATACCATCACGCTGAACAGACCACGGATTACCGTTTTCGTCTTTCCAGTTTTTCGAGATGCAAGCATCACGTGCAAGCAAAACGCCCATCAAGTTCGATTGCGTACCGCCAGAAGTGAATACACCTGCCTGACCTGCACCATAACCGACTTTTTGACGAAGCCAGTCAATCAGCTGAACTTCCATCAATGAACCGGCAGGGCTTTGATCCCATGAGTCCATAGACTGGTTGGTTGCATTAATCAACACTTCTGCAATTTGGCTCGCGACCATGGTCGGGCAATGCAAATGCGCAAGTGAATTCGGATGATGTACTTTCAAGCTTTTATTTAAGAAAAGCTCAACCATACGCTCAAGAGATTTGTGTAAACCCATCCCTTCTTTTGAAGGATGAAATGCAATTGCACTGCGTAGCTCTTTAATGCTGCCGCCAGTGTACATTTTGTCGTTTTGCAACCATGCTGAAACGGCTTTTACCGCTTCGTCCATTGCTGACTGATAGTCAGCAATAGAACCTGCATCATTGCAGAATAACGCTTTACGGTGTTCTGCAAAATCTACCATGTATTATGCGCCTCGAGTAGCAATAAGCGCTTCAGCAATTGCTTTCTTAAAGCGAGCAATCGCTTCAACACATTCGTCATGCGTGATGATGAGTGGGCAAAGCAAACGAATCACTGTACCGTTACGACCACCTTTTTCAAGCAACAATTTGTTGTCGAAACATGCAGCTTGAATCGCAGCAGCCAATTGAGAATCACCTGGTAATGAACCCATGTGATCGGCTTGTTGGCGTTCATCCACAATTTCAACACCAATCATCAAACCACGGCCACGTACGTTACCGATACATGGGAATTCAACTGCTAATTTTTTCAATTCAGCTTGTAAGAAGTCACCACGCTCTTGTGCATTTTGCGCAAGATTTTGCTCTTTAATGGTTTTGATCGTTGCAAGACCAGTACCCATCGCCAATTGGTTACCACGGAAAGTTCCTGTGTGACCAGCAGGCTGCCAAGCATCAAACTTACGTTTAATACCAAGTACTGCAAGCGGTAAACTACCACCGACTGCTTTTGACATCACCACAACGTCAGGTTCAATCCCTGCATGTTCAAAGGCAAACATTTTACCTGAACGTGCGAAACCGGCTTGAACTTCATCAAGAATAAGCACGATGTTGTGTTTTTCAGTCACTTCACGGATTTTCTTCAACCATTTGGTTGGGGCTGTAACCACACCGCCTTCACCTTGGATTGCTTCAAGAATCACGGCTGCTGGCTTGGTTACACCACTTTCTACATCTT
Organism: Acinetobacter sp. ANC 5414; assembly: GCF_013004295.1. Classification (NCBI taxonomy): domain Bacteria; kingdom Pseudomonadati; phylum Pseudomonadota; class Gammaproteobacteria; order Moraxellales; family Moraxellaceae; genus Acinetobacter; species Acinetobacter sp. ANC 5414. The sequence continues at coordinate 46,028 of NZ_JABERM010000025.1, read as the reverse complement.
CAATAAAGTTTTCGAAGAAGTAAGTTAAAGCATCTACACCTGCTTCACCGCCAAGACCCAATGGGCAACGGTATTCATGCGGATACGGCATAAACTGTACGCCTGGCATTAAGCCATTTACCGCATTTTTAGCAGACAAGTTACCTGTCATGGCTAAAGCGCCATGCGTCATCCCATGATAGCCACCAGAGAAGCTGATCACAGTACTACGACCTGTATAGGTTTTTGCTAATTTAATTGCTGCTTCTGTACCATCTGCACCAGACGGACCACAGAACTGTAGACAATACTCTTCTTTACCACCAGGTAATTGCTCAAGTAATGCTTCAGTAAAAGCATCTTTTAAAGGCGTTGTTAAATCTAAAGTATGTAATGGCAAGCCACTTGCTAAAGTGTCTTGAATACTTTGGATGACCGCAGGGTGATTATGGCCCAAAGCCAATGTCCCTGCCCCAGCTAAACAATCGAGGTACTCAGTACCTTCAACATCAGTAACCCAGCAGCCTAAGGCTTTTGCTATCGCTAACGGCAATTTACGTGGATAGCTACGAACATTGGATTCCATCTGGCTTTGGCGAGTCAAATAGTATTCGTTAGTAGACTTAGGGGCAGGATTTACAGAAGAAACGCTCATATCGAATTACCATCTCTGATATGGGTTAAAAGAAATAAGTCGGGTGACTTGCGGTCTTTTGACTCGGTGCTTTATAGTTCTAGTTAGACTTCAATTTATTTGTCATAACTAGAGGGCGGATGATACCGAATTTTTCTAAAAAATAAACAACTTTCGGCACTTTATCCGTCCTAATTCATCAAAAAAAATATCAAGCTAATCTAGAGGTTGAATTATCATCTTACATTGTGACAGGGGAAAGAAAACCTCATTTTCTTATGCTTTTATTGGTAAAGTCGTGTAATAAAGTAAAACTTCTTTCAAATTAAGTTATAAGTGTATAATTTTTCTTAAATTTCATAAATAAAAATGGAGGGGATTTTTTGAGCTTGTCTTTACAATACCACAACAAACTCTACTAAAATTCACCATAAACACACTTTAATATCATCAATATAGATTCAAATTTCACTTACAAAAATAGGTCAAAAAAATGCGTTATTTAACTCTCTCAAGTCTGGTTTTAGCCTCTACTTTCAGTGCAACTGCCTTTGCTCAACAAAATGAACAATTGAATTACAACGTCGTCAATGTACAAGCAGAAGCCGCACGCCAAGTGTCAAATGATGAAATGCATGCAGTTTTATACATTGAAAAAAGCCATAAACAACCTGCAGAACTTGCGTCACAAATCACGCAATTAATGAATCAAGCCATGGCTTTAGCCAGAAAATATCCACAGGTTAAAGTAGAAACCGGTTCTCAAACCACTTATCCAATTTATGACAATGACAGCCGCAAGTTAAAAGAATGGCGTGGTCGTGCAGAAATTCAGATTGAAAGTACTAACTTTAAAGCAGCAAGCCAATTGATCGGTGAACTTCAACAAAACTTCCAGACTCAATCGATTAACTTTAACGTTTCAGATGCACAACGTAAAAAAGTTGAGAATGAGCTGATGGTTGAAGCTTCAAAAAACTTCCAGCAACGTGCACAAATGCTCAGCCAAGCCTGGAATAAATCGGGTTATAACCTGGTTAATCTTAATTTGAATACCAGTGGTCAGTACCCACAACCGGTCATGATGCGTGCCAACATGGCGAAATTTTCAGGTGCTGAAGCTGTCGATGCTCAAGACGTAGCAGCGGGTGAATCTAAAATCACCGTGAACGCCAATGGGTCGATTCAATTTAAATAACCCAAATCTCGGATAAGAAATTGACTTGAAAAATAGAAGGACTAGAACCATCAGTTGAGTTACCACACAAAACTCACAACTCTAGTCCTTATATTTAATAGCACCGAATTATTCTGTGTAGTTGACGATTTCTTTCTAAAGTTTGAGTCCATTTACTGGAAGTTTCTCAAACAGCATCATCACTGTATAAAAATTCGAACTACTTAGCTGAGTCTTTCAGAAATTATTTTTATTGCGATTTGGTATAAATTTTCACATTTCAATAAATTCAAAGCATTTTTTACGTCATTAAAACAAGATAAAAGTCTACATTGGTACCAGCGCATGATCCACTTGATGAATAGCCATCAACTTGCTTTATATGCCTTACATTTTACTTTGATGAAAGGTCATCAAAGTAATTATTCCAACTATTCGAGTAATGGAATCATTGGCTTAAACAGGATTCGGGCTACTTAGATGCTTTTATCCCATCAGATCAGCTAAAATCTTTGCAAAACCTCTTTTCTTGCAAAATCATCTTTTTTCTCATCAGAGACGCTAACTTTCATTCTAATTTTAAAAATCCTGATCTTTCACTTGACCATCTGCCATTTCAATTGCAACATGAATGAAAGACCATCACGATTGTATTTAGCTATGTCATATCACTATCACGATGAAAATATTGTAAAAAGCTTACCTGAAGATACTGTGTTTGTTTTTGGCAGCAATATGGCAGGACAGCATGCAGGTGGAGCTGCACGTACTGCGCTTGAGCACTTTGGTGCAATGACAGGTGTAGGTCGCGGTTGGTCCGGGCAAAGCTATGCCATTCCGACCATGAACGAGCATTTGCAACAAATGCCCTTGTCGCAAATTCAGCACTATATTGATGATTTCAAGATTTACACCAAAAACCATCCCAAGATGACCTATTTTATCACCTCAATTGGTTGTGGGATCGCAGGCTATAAAACCGAAGAAATTGCGCCTATGTTCAAAGGCATTTCACATAATGTAATTTTCCCAAGTTCGTTCCGTCCTTTTGTCGAAAGAGCTTTACCCAAGCTGACCCGGCATTTCTTAAGAACTGTTTTTAACGATGATGTGATTTTTTCAACCCGTGATGATGACGTTGTTACCGGTCTGGATTTATCTGAAAATGAAAAAAGTGCCGCAAGAATTATTTTAAATACGCAAATCTACCCAACCGACAGCAATGGCCGTGATCGTAGTTTTGAAATTTCAGATATTTTACATGTTCTAAATGGCAAAATATTTGAATGGCAAAGTAACTCTGAAGGCCCGATGATGTTTGGCGGTGTGATTTTAGCTTTACTCGAACTGTACAATATTAATGAAAAAGATTTTATTGATGTTTGGCAAGGTGAACGGGAAATTCCTGCACCTAAACCTGAAAATAAAGCACGCAAAAAAAGTCGTTAATTTTAATATTTCTTTTTAAAAAGCCAATTTCCGAATTGGCTTTTTTTAGCTCTGCTGAATTGTAATTCGTGACATAACCACCATTAAGCAAAAATATTATTTTACTTATCACATTATTTCCAAATTATTTTTTTCACTCTATACTTCATTCTTAAACTTAAATAAAAAATAAGAGCTGCTTGAATGGAAATGCTGGACTCCCCCTTTTTCGAACTATCTCCCATTGCAATGTGGCTTGAAGACTATAGTGAAGTTAAAAAACAATTTGATATTTGGCGTGAACAGGGTGTCCAAGATCTGTTAGATTTTCTACAACAAGATGAATCCCGAATACTTGAATGTGCAAGAAAAATTAAATTATTAAAAGTAAATTCTAAAACCCTGGAACTGTATCAAGCCAAGGACTTTGAACATTTACATCAAAATCTTGATTTAGTCTTTAAAGAAGACATGAGCAAAACCCATGTCAAGGAACTGCTTGCCTTATGGAATGGCGAAACCCAGTTTTCCAATTCCGCGGTGAACTACACCCTGACCGGTGAACGTCTCGATATCCAGCTCAAAGGCATTGTACTGCCGCAACATGAACACGATTTATCATTGTTGTTAATTACGACTGAAGATATTACTGCTTATACCGAAGCCTGCCGTCTTGAAGAAAAAAGCCGACATCTCGCGGAAGCCCGCTTTATTTATTCACCGACCTCACTTTGGGTGGAAGATTTTAGCCGGATCAAAATTAAATTAGATCAATTACGTGATTTAGGTATTGAAGACTTCAGCACTTTTTTAGATGTGCATAATGATTTCGTGCATGAGTGCATCAAAGAGATTTTGATTATTGATGTCAATCAGGCAACACTGGAATTATTTGGCGCACCGAATAAAGAGGTTTTGTTTAAAAACATGCATAAAGTTTTTGCTCAGGAAATGACTCAAACCTTTCGAGAGCAATTAATCGAGCTTTGGAATGGCAATATTCACCATCAGCGTGAAGCCGTGAATTATGCGTTAGATGGCAGCATCCGCCACGTACTGCTGCAATTTACAGTCTTCCCCGATTACCTGGATAATTGGGGAATGGTTCAGGTTGCACTCACCGATATCACCGCGCGTAAAAAAGCTGAAAAGTATCTGGAATATTTAGGTAAGCACGACGTGCTGACCAAACTGTATAACCGTTCTTTTTATACAACTGAATTAAATCAGTTACAACGCAATAGGCAGCATCCCGTATCCTGTATTTTTATGGATATGAATGGATTAAAAGAACTCAATGATCAGTTAGGTCATGATGCGGGTGATAGCTTATTACAACGCATGGGCAACGTATTAAACCAGGTGGTTCATCAAACCCTTTATTCTGCCTGCCGGATTGGTGGGCGATGAGTTTGTCATATTGTTGCCGGGTGCTGATGAAGCAGCGCTACAAAACTGTTTGCAAAGCCTGCAAGAACTTTTATTGGTAGATAACCAATTTTATTCCAATCAACCGATTAGCCTATCCATGGGTTATGCGACCAATCATCTCGATGAACGCATGGAAGATATGCTAAAACGGGCTGACATGGCCATGTATCAGGACAAAAGAAATCATTATCTTAAGCATAATAGAAGAAAACCAATACTTAATGATCTTTAATCATGCAAAGTGTAATACCCAAATAAAAAAGCCATGGCAAAAACCATGGCTTTTTTATTTGAAAACTTAACGCTTACCCATCGAACGGCGTGTGCCACGAGGTGGCATCCAGGTGCGATCAGCATAGCGCTGCGGACGTGGACGTAATTCCTCTAACACTTCATCCGTATTTTGCTCAGTCTCTTTTTTTACAGGAAAAGGCAAATTGACCAATGGTTTTTTCTTGGGAGTATTTTGGGTGCTCATGTGATTCACTCAAGGATTTCTGAGGCATATTGTACGGAAAAATGCCTTTAAGTGCGAGATCGGATTTTTTAAATCGTTTAATGCGCTGTTTTTTGCAAATTCAAACACGTATTTCATCCCGATTGATGCTCAAATTATTCAACAGCAATAAGAGAAATAAAACACTCAAAATATTCTAAAAATAGATGAATATTTTCTTAATTATCGAATATTTAACTACATTTAAAACTGATCAATTTTGCAAAAATATTTCTATTACCAATAAGTCAATTAGCTATCTTATTGAAACAAATCATCTAATTATTTACAGGAACACAACCAGACTTATATTTTTTAGCAACATTCAGGTGATTTTTCAATCATATAATCAAAACCAGAAAAAAACTTATAAACGTAAAATGGACATGGAGTCCCTGAATGAACAAGTCGTTATTTTGTATTATGTCGTCTCTTGCTGCTGTACCTGCAATAAGCTATGCCAATTCCCCTTATTTTAGTTTACAAGATGGAGACGGTTTTAAACGCTTTTCTGTTTCTGTCGGCGCGCTACATGTTATGCCGCAAGGTAAAGCCCAACCCTTCCAAGTCAATACTGCAGTTAAAAATGGTGAAGTTTCCAAGAATGGTGATATTCAGGTCGACACCGTCTTAAACAACCTTAATCCGAATGTAAATCAAAAAGCTCTTGCGACTGCATTAGAAGGAATAGGCTTTTTTACCGAAGGTCAGTTGGGAAGCGGACTCAGTGGTAGCTCACAGATTCAGGGACTGGAGGAATGGAATAACTCAGGTACAGGTCTGGAGGCAGATGATGTCATGACCTTGGGGATCATGACCAATTACTTCTTTACTGATCACGTTTCCTTTGAAATGAAAGCCGGTATTCCCCCTAAAGTCGACTTACAGGGTAAAGGCAAAATTTATGCACCTTTTTCTGCTGTGGCCACACCGCAAATTGGTAACTTACCCTTAGAATTTCTCAATATTGATTTGCAAAACGATATTTTTATTACGGATTTAGAAGCTCATGGCGCTGCTGCCACAGCTCGTGCCTGGACACCTGCCTTTGAATTCCAATATCACTTTGGGAAAACCGGTGTTAATAAATTCCGCCCTTATGTCGGTTTAGGCGTGATGTATGCATACTTTAATGAACTGGAAATCAACCCGCGTACCGAACAGGATTTAATTGCAGCCGGTCACATGATTGCCTATATTAAACAAGGTAATGCTGGGGCTTCTCTAGAGGGCAAACTAAGCAAAGCCAATCCTCAAGTGAACCTGGAAGCAACCGATACCATTACACCTATTGCCACCTTAGGTTTTACCTATGACTTTAATGATAAATGGTTCGCGGTCGGTTCAGTCTCCTACGCGCATATGAAAAATGAAACCACGATTACCGTGTCCGATGCGACCCACGGTGCATTAATCCGATCCAAAGCCGAGATTGAGATTAACCCTTTATTGGCTTATGCAGGTGTAGGTATTCGCTTCTAATTTTTTCATTGAGAAAAATGACGGCTTTATGTCGTCTTTTTTTGATTTCATAAAACTTGCTATAATTTAATTTTATCTTTTGTTTAAGTTTTATTGAATCGTTTCCCTTTTCAAAATCGAATAACATAGCGACATCGCAATCGCAGAATGGATGAATTATGTCAGATACCCGTTTTTCCAAACCTCTTATTTACATGTTAATTGGAAGTGCGCTGATTCTGGCGTTATCCCTAGGGGTACGACATGCTTTTGGGCTGTATCTTGTACCTATGAGTCATGAGTTTAGCTGGGGACATAATGTCTTTAGTCTTGCCATTGCGATGCAGAACTTAATCTGGGGTGCGGTACAACCCATCACCGGCGCTTTTGCCGATAAATATGGCAGTAAAATTGTAGTTGCAGTGGGCGGTGCTTTATACAGCATCGGTTTATTGCTGATGGCCTTCAGTTCCACAGCCTTAATGCTAAATTTAAGTGTCGGTCTAATCTTGGGCTTAGCCCTATCTGCGACATCTTTCCCGGTTTTACTTTCTGCTGTGGGACGTGCCGCGCATCCTGAAAAGCGTAGCCTTGCGATGGGGATTGCCAGTGCCGCAGGTTCATTTGGGCAATTCATTATGTTGCCCTCAACCCTGCTACTTTTACAAAGTATTGGATGGTCAGCAGCCTTGGTGGTCAGTGCGATTTTTATTGCCCTGATTATTCCCTTGGCCTGGATGTTAAAAGCACCTATGTATGTCGCGCCTCAGGCATCAGTGGATCTCAATAAACCCGCTTTAGGTTTTAAACAAATCCTGGTGATTGCCAAAAACCATATCCCCTTTTGGTTCTTGGCCTTAGGCTTTTTTGTCTGCGGTTTTCAGGTGGTGTTTATCGGCATTCATTTACCCGGCTATCTGATTGATCATGGTTTTAATGCCACCACCGGTACTATTTTTCTGGCTTTAGTTGGTTTATTTAATATTGTCGGTACATATAGTGCAGGCTGGCTCGGTGGACGATATTCCAAGCCTCGATTACTCATGGGTTTATACGGTTTGCGCGGGATTGCGATTATCGCCTTTTTGGCGCTGCCTTTAAGCACATGGACAATTTATGGCTTTGGTGTGATTATGGGATTACTCTGGTTATCGACTGTGCCGCTAACCAACGGTATTGTGGCGAGTATGTTCGGAGTGAAATACCTCTCCATGCTCAGTGGTCTGGTATTTTTTACCCATCAAGTCGGTTCATTCTTTGGCGGATGGCTCGGTGGTGTCAATCACGACATGACCGGCAACTACAATATGGTCTGGATGTTTTCAATCGTGCTTAGTCTGGTGGGTGTACTGGTGCATTTCTTTGTCAATGAGGAGGCTGTGATTCATGACTGATTCTCTACGTGGCTTAAAAATCCTGATTGGCTTAGCAGTGTTGGGTTTACTCAGTCTAGCCATTCTATTGTGGTTCAAAACACCGCAACTGTTTGAATATTTCAATCAGGCATTCTGTCCACATTAATGCTTAAAAATCAGCACTTAAACAGCAAAAAAACTGCTTTATTTTGCTGTTTATATTAAAAGTTTAATAATCATAAATTTAATTATTTTTCGTTGTTATTTCATAAGTTTAGCACTTCTTTTGATTTTGCATTTTGGTCATTTTTGATTAGATTTTTTTCACAGCAAAATAATTTGAGAAAAAGATGACCAGCCTTACCCAACTATCCCAAGCCATTCATGATGCACCACGTTGGCATCAGGCAGAACAATTTCAAAACCCAAAAGAAATCAGCATTATTCCATTACAGGGTGAAGCATTAGGTGCGGTTGTTTTTGGTTTGGATGCCCGCAAAGCCCAAGCCGGTGAAACAATTCACCGACTGAAACAAGCTCTGGCTGAACACCTGATTTTAATTTTCAAAAATCAAAGTCTGGATGATTTACAGTACTTGGCCTTTGCCAGTTATTTTGGCTCTATTTTCCGCCCAAGTGCAGACAATCCAGTACTTGCAACGCAATCGGATACGGGCACTCCCCCCGATGTTGTTCCTGTGTCTAATGCCGTGGGTCAAGGTGACTATACCGGACATGGCGAACTGACTCCGCATGCCGATCATCAATGGACGCCACAACCCTCTTTCGGTTCATTACTCTATGCCATTGAACTGCTAGAAGATGGCGGTCAAACCTCATGGTTCAATACCATTAAAGCCTATGAAACACTCGATGAGGCAACCAAACAGCATATTGATCAATTACAACTAATCACCTACAACCCATTTGTCCGTCGACAGCAGGTGAAAGATCAGGATAACAATGGTTATGGCAGCAGTCCTTTATACCGCTTTAAAGATCAACCGATTATTGAGCACGCTTATCCACATCCATTGGTACGCACGCATCCGGAAAGTGGTCGCAAAGCGCTTTGGCTAAATACACGAAGTGAAGTTGAATTGGTGAATTATGATGATCAGGCTGGGAGTGAATTAATCGCTTCATTACGCGAACATCTACTCAAGCCAGAATTTCGCTATGAACATCAATGGCAACAAGGCGACATCGTCTTTTGGGACAATCAAGTCACATTACATTCACGACGTCCCTTCCCTGCCGATCAACGCCGTTTATTAAAACGCATCAGTCTTGCAGGAGGCCGTCCTTTCTAAAGGTTGCTTAAATAAAAATAATAATAAAAACAATAAAAATGCCCGATTTTGAACATCTTGAAATAACAATAACCAAGATTCAAAATGTTCAAATTTTTTGTTCTGCACCTCTCACCATTTAAATTGCTCAATTCAATATTCCAGCAAACTTCGCACCCTAACTCTCCCTTATCTGGTTGCTTAGTTATGCATCCATACCGTGGTTTTGAAACTGTCACCACTATTCAGGATGGTGAGTTAGAACATCATCAATCCGAAGGTAATTACGGTAAAAATTGGTGAAAATGAAGTGCAATAAATGACTGCTATTCGAGACATTTTACATAAAAAATCATGCCAAAAATTTTTCCAAAATCAAAGGTTCACTGGATATAGTTCAACTGTGGATGAATTTATCTCCTGTTGTAAAATGACTAAACCGCATTAGCAGGAACTTATCGAATCCAATATTTAGCGTAGAAAAAATTAACAATATAGGCAGTGAAAAAATCCAAACATGGTTAAAATACAATCAATAGTGTTTATCCAATAATTTCAGGATGATTAGAAAAGAGAGCGATCATGAGTGAAAAAAATGAATCTTATAAATGTCTGGTTTGTGGAAAACATTTTCCGCTAAAAAGTCTTATCCCGATGGGTACAGTACGCAAAGTCATTACAGAAGTAATTTCACAGGATTTTCCTGAATGGTCACCTCAAAGTTATATTTGCCAGGCAGATTTAACCAAGTATCGAATTCAGTATGTTCATTCATTGTTAAAGTCTGAAAAAGGTGAAGTGACTGATCTTGAGTATGAAGTGATTAACAGCATGCAACAGCATGAACTCATCACAAAAAATGTTGAAACCAAACTCGACCAAAACTGGACTTTTGGTGAAAGACTGGCAGATAAAATTGCGTCTTTTGGTGGAAGTTGGGCCTTTCTGATTTGTTTTGCTATTTTTTTAGCCATCTGGATTATTGTTAATACGGTGGTGATGGTCTCACATCCTGCTGATCCTTATCCTTTTATCCTGTTAAATTTAATCCTGTCATGTATAGCAGCTATTCAAGCACCGGTAATCATGATGAGCCAAAATAGACAAGAAGCAAAAGACCGATTGCGCTCACAAAATGATTATCAAATTAACTTAAAAGCCGAGCTGGAAATTCAACATTTGCATGAAAAACTAGATCATCTGTTAATGCATCAGTGGGATCGGCTGGCTGAAATACAAGAAATCCAACTTGAGTTACTCTCTGAAATGAGTAAAAAACATTAAAAAAATCTGTGCATATTGTCATTCAATAACCCAGAAAACGGGAATGAGTTAATTTCCCAAATGCTTATCGCAAAAAAATACAGCCCGCCGATTTGATGAAATCTGCTGATGAACTCTACCTCAAAATGCTCATTGTATAATTGTCAAAATTTCGCTTTATGCGCTGCATAAAAAAACCCGCAAGCCTTCACTTACGGGTTTTTCAATCCAAGACTTAAATCAGACTTAGAATAAACGGTTCATACCGTTCAATGTTGCCACACGGTACGCTTCCGCCATCGTCGGATAGTTAAAGGTGGTTTCAACAAAATATTTAATCGTGTTGTTACCACTATTCATCACCGCTTGACCGATGTGAATAATTTCTGAAGCATTGTTACCAAAACAATGGACACCCAAAATTTCCAGAGTGTCACGATGGAATAGAATCTTCAACTCACCGACAGTGTCGCCAGTAATCTGCGCACGTGCCAAGTGACGGAAAGACGCTTGCCCTACTTCGTAAGGAATCTTTTCTTCAGTCAATTGCTGTTCAGTCTTACCAATCGATGAAATTTCCGGAATGGTATAAATACCTGTCGGAATATCCGTTACTGGTGCAACATGTTCACCGCTCATATTTGAACCTGCGCAACGACCTTGGTCATAAGCAGCAGAAGCAAGCGATGGCCAACCAATCACGTCACCGGCAGCGTAGATATTTTCCACTTCAGTCTGGTACTGATCATTTACGGTTAACTGACCACGGCTGTTTGGTTTAATACCCACATTTTCAAGGCCTAAACCATCTGTATTACCCGAACGACCGTTACACCACAAAATGGCATCAGCTTTAATTTTCTTACCACTTTGTAAATACATCACCACGTGATCATCGAATGTTTCAAGATGATCCAGTTGTTCATTATGACGAATCAACACACCCTGTTCACGCAAACGGTAAGACAAGGCATCCGAAATTTCATCATCCAAGTAACTCAACAATTTGTGCTGTGTATTAATCAAATCAACTTTATGGTCCAGACCAATGAAGATCGATGCATATTCACAACCAATAACACCTGCACCGTAAATGATGATTTTTTGGATTGAAAAATCCAGATCCAAAATTTTATCTGAATCAAATACACGTGGATGATTAAAATCAAGCGCCGCTGGACGGTATGGACGCGAACCTGTCGCAATCACCAATTGCTGGAAAACAATAGTTTCTTTAATCCCGTCATCACTGAAAATTAGTGCGGTATTTTGATCTTGGATGTATGCACGACCATGATAAATATCAATTTTATTGCGATCATAAAAACGCGAGTGTGTTTCAACCTGTTGCTGAATCACTTTATGTGCATTACGCAATACTTGTTTCATGGTGAACTGTTTCCAGTCGCCCACTTTCTGGAACATTGGGTCACGCTGGTAACGTAAAATGCTCGATACCGTTTGACGTAATGCTTTACTTGGAATAGTTCCTACATGAGTACAGTTACCACCTAACTGCTCACGAATATCAACAATTGCAACACGCTTGCCTGATTTAGCAAGTTTCATTGCTGCGCCTTCACCAGCTGGGCCTGAACCGAGAACTACCGCGTCGTATTTAACGAAAGTTCCACTAACGACCTCTTTTTTACGTGGCATTCAACGCTCCTTTAAACAAAATCTATCTTTAATCAATCTGAGTTATATTATGACGTAATTCCCATGCATTTGGTGTATTTAGCTGACATATATTGAGTGATAACCACATTTTTTAAATGAATATCGTTTTTGCCCTATTTCAGCCTAAGTTCGCTATAATATAGGGGCTATTATGTCTCGCATCTCCCCCGTCAAAAACAGTGGAAAAGTTGAATATGTCTGAAAACCGTAAACCAGAACAGGGTGTCAAACTTCGTGGCGCAGAGAAGGTCGCTCGTATTCCTGTAAAAGTTGTACCTACGGTTGAAACGCCACGCAAACCGGATTGGATTCGCATCAAAATGGCGGCTCCTGATGAAGTTCAACGGATTAAAACCACGTTACGCGCACAAAAATTACATACAGTTTGTGAAGAAGCGGCTTGTCCTAACCTGCCGGAATGTTTTGGTGGCGGTACAGCAACCTTCATGATTATGGGTGATATCTGCACCCGTCGCTGCCCGTTCTGTGACGTTGCACATGGTCGTCCGAATACACTTGATCCAGATGAACCTCGTCATATGGCAGAAACGATTGCCAACCTGGGTTTAAAATATGCGGTAATCACCTCTGTTGACCGTGATGACCTTCGAGATGGTGGTGCTCAGCACTTTGTAGATTGTATCAAGGAAGCACGCGAATTAAGTCCAAAAACCTTACTTGAAATTCTAGTTCCAGATTTCCGTGGTCGTATGGATGTGGCTTTACGCATTATGACGGAATGCCCGCCAGACGTATTCAACCATAACATTGAAACTGTACCACGTTTGTATAAAGCGATGCGTCCAGGTTCTGACTATCAGCATTCATTAGACCTGCTTAAAATGTTTAAAGAATATTGCCCTGACGTTCCAACCAAGTGTGGATTGATGGTTGGTTTGGGTGAAACTGAAGAAGAAGTACTGGCACTGCTTGATGATCTTCGCGCGCATGATGTGGATTACATCACCATCGGTCAGTATTTACAGCCTTCCAAGCAGCATGCACCGATTGACCGCTTCGTAACACCAGAAGAATTTGAACGCTATACTGCACATGGTCAAAAGCTCGGTTTCAAAAATATTTGGGCAGCCCCGATGGTTCGTTCAAGCTACTTTGCTGACCGTCAATACTATGGCGAACCTGTTCCAGCGGTACGTCGTAAAGTCGATCCTGCCAAGAAAATTGCCGTTCAAACCATCGAAGCTTAATTCAGTCTAAATAAAAATCAGCCTGATTGAATGATGCCAATCTAATCCATTTAGGTTGGCATTTTTATTTTAAGATTCTAAAAATGACCCGATATAAAAAAATCCCCTATTCAAATAGAGGATTTTTTAAAGAATGATAGATCAAAAACTATAGATTAAGCGGCTTTACTCGGCACACCGCTATGAAAGCGAAATAAATTATCCGGAGTTAAAATCAGGTTTTTTTCAACTTCACGAAAGTGTGCAATACGCTGCTGAATATCTTCTTTAGGATTTTTTAACTTTGAGGTTTGAGCGACATCCAATGCCAATGCCAAGTAATCCTCAAAGTGACGAGATTCAGACTTCAGCAGATAACGATAGTATCTACCTAAGTCTTCATCTACAAGCGGTGCGAGCGCATAGAAACGCTCACATGAACGCGCTTCTACAAAAGCACCAATAATCATAATGTCGATTAAAGCTTCAGGCTCATAAGTACGTACTTCTTTACGCAATCCACCTGCATAACGACCTGCACTAATTGATTGCCATTCCTGCCCACGTTTGGTCATTAGTTCAAGCACTTGTTCATAGTGCAACATTTCTTCACGCACCAACTGTGCCAGCTTAACCTGTAAATCGGTAAAGAACGTGTAGCGAAACATCAGGTTCATGGCCGTACCTGCTGCTTTCTTTTCACAATTGGCATGATCTTGCATGAGTAACTCTAAGTTATTCATTGCTTCATCCAACCATGCTTTTGGCGTTTCACATCCCAAGAAGCCAAGAACTGGCTTCATAAGATCATCATAATTTATTAAAGACATAATTCTAAAAACTTATCTTGCTGATTTAATGATAGCTTTCATTTGTTGAACGGCTTGAGCTAAACCCACAAACACAGCATCGGCAATAATGGAATGACCAATATTGAGTTCATGAATTTGCGGAATTTGAGCAATTGGCGTGACATTTTCAAGGTTTAAACCATGTCCTGCATTCACCAACAAACCTTTAGAGGCTGCATATTCTGCACCTTGAACAATACGCTCAAGTTCGTGCTGTTGTGCTTCCGCTGTTTTTGCATCTGCATAAGCACCGGTATGAATTTCAATGGTCGGCGTACCACAAGCAATTGCGGCATCAATTTGTGCAATATCGGCATCAATAAACAAGGACACTTCACAACCAATCGCAGTTAAGGCTTGGGTGGCTGCTTTGACATCTTCAAAATGTCCTAAAACATCCAGACCACCTTCAGTGGTCACTTCCTGACGTTTTTCTGGAACGAAGCAAACATGATGTGGCTTGATTTCTTTGGCAAATTCAACCATTTCAGCGGTCACAGCCATTTCCAGATTCATATGCGTTTTCAATAACGGACGCATACGACGCACATCATCATCCTGGATATGGCGACGGTCTTCACGTAAATGCAGGGTAATCCCTTCTGCACCGGCTTGTTCACAAATCAATGCAGCCTTGACTGGATCTGGATAAGTGGTTCCGCGCGCCTGTCGCAATGTCGCCACATGGTCAATATTTACACCAAGCAATGCAGCCATAAAAATTTCCTAACCATGATTAAAAATTAAGATTGAGATTTAGATTGAGTATTTTGAACCCACAATTGACGGCTTTTCAGTGGTCGCTCTCCCAAAAGAGAGGTAATCATCTGCCGATACAGTTGCGCCAACAATTGTAACTGCTCCAGGTTAAAATCCCTACCCTTTTCATAATCACGTATCGACAGAATGTGCTGTCCCGATAAAGTTGAGCGTGACTGTTGTGCGGTGGGGATAAAACCTTCATTGAGCAGAAATTGATAATTTTGAGTTGCCTTAATCTCATGTTGCTGAGCATCAGTACTAAAGTCGAGTGCATAGCCCAATTCTTCTAACAGTGCATGTTCAAACTGACGCAAAATTTGTCTGAGAAAAAGATGAGGGTTTTCGTGTTGTGCCAATTGCTGCAGTTGTTGCAAGGTCTGATGATATTGCACGAAGGTCTGTGGCATTTCGACTTCAACTGGACACAAACGAAGAATAAGTTCATTTAAATAAAAGCCAGAAAAGAAGGCATCGCCAAAGAAAAAAACCGGCTGATTGACAATTTCTAGTTTAGTAAAATTTTTAAGATCCGATTTTCCAGAAGCTTGCAAGCAAATCGGTTGGTATTGCGGAGGTAGCGTTTGTCTTAAGATTCCATCAACACGACCATGCTCCTGCGTAAACAAATGCACGATATGACTGCGCTCACGGTATTTACGATGATGGATTAAATAGCCATGCAATTCTTCATTTCGCATGAATAATCAAGTCTAATCTTTTTTCTTTTTAGAGTCGTCATCACTTTCTTCATCATCCCCATCAGGAATGACCGCACCCACGACGGCAGCAGTTCCTTTAACCACACCCTTCGTGGTTTTATAAGCCACTTTTACAGGGACAGTGACAAGTTTATGAATACAGCCTTGCAGAAATAAAACACATGCTACAACTGCCAATACTTTGATCATCACTATTCCCTATAAACCTATAAAAGAGTTGCTTATCAAAACTGTTTAGATATCGCTATAACCTAAACTTTTTAATGCACGTTCGTCATCAGACCAACCGCCTTTCACTTTAACCCAAAGTGTCAGCATGATCTTTTGTTCAAACATTTTTTCCATATCAGCACGCGCATCCATACCGATTTTTTTCAGCTTCGCGCCTTTTTCACCAATCACAATGGCCTTTTGACCTTGGCGATCAACAAAAATCGTTGCATCGATATAGATACATGCTGGTTTTGGACGACCGGTTTTTTCATGAACAGTCGCTTCTTCAGTCTTGAATGACTCAATCTGTACTGTTAAATCATACGGCAGCTCTTCACCTAACTGACGCATGATCTTTTCACGAATCACTTCAGAGGCAAGGAAGCGCTCTGAACGATCGGTAATTTGATCCAATGCATACAAAGGTGGCTGAAACGGTAAATAGTTTTCAATCGTGTCACGCAAATGATCAAGATTTGAGGCACGCAAAGCTGAAACAGGAACAATTTCTGCGAAATTCATCAACTTCGCTCGTTCTTGAATCAATGGCAAGGCACTGTTTTTATTTTCAAAAGTGTCAATTTTATTGATTACTAGAATAACGGGCATTTCTGCATTTTTAAGCTTTTCCAAAACCAGTTCATCGTTTTGAGTCCACTTTTGAGCATCTACAACAAATAGCACCAAGTTCACATCACGTAGTGCAGAAGATGCCGCACGGTTCATCATTTTATTGATGGCACGGACTTCTTTTTTGTGCATCCCCGGCGTATCCACAAAGACTGCCTGAGACTTTTCACGTGTATCAATACCGACAATCTTGTGACGGGTCGTTTGCGGCTTACGTGAAGTAATAGAAAGTTTTTGACCTAAAATATGGTTCATTAACGTAGATTTACCCACGTTTGGACGCCCCACAATAGCTACAAATCCACTTTTAAAATCTGCAGGGATAGTTGTGCCTTGTGAACTGAAAAAATCATTAATCAGGTCGTTGCCGTTGCTTTGCGGCTCGTGATCAGCATCGATGTGATCAGAATGTGTAGTCATGCAGATTACTGCTCCAATTGTTTTAAAATATCTGCCGCTACTGCTTGCTCAGCAAAGCGACGGCTGGATCCTTCACCATACAATACAGGCAAACCCTCGATAATACATTCCACTTTGAAATGCTGATTCGGGGCATCGCCTTGAATATCCACAACATCGTAAATAGGGAGAGGCTTTTTACGGGCTTGTAAATATTCCTGTAAGCGTGATTTGGGATCTTTGAGTTGGTCTGTAGGCTCAATATGGTCTAAATATGGCTCGTACCATTTCAGTACGATCTCTTGCAAGACTTTTAAATCATTGCAGTCGACATAAATTGCACCAATAATCGCCTCTACAGTATCAGCAAGAATAGATTCCCGATGATGTCCACCCGATTTCAACTCGCCTGTGCTTAAGATTAAACACGGACCAAGTTTCAAATCGTTTGCAATTTTGCCTAATGCTTCTTGACGAACCAATGTGGCACGCATACGCGTTAAACGCCCTTCATTTTCACGAGGGTAGGCTTGATACAAATAATGGGCAATGATCATCCCTAACAACGAATCGCCTAAAAACTCTAGACGCTCATAGTTAGATTTATGACTCACCGATCGGTGTGTCAGTGCAAGCTGCAATAATTCAGGCTGTTTGAACTGATAACCGATACGGCTGACCAAGTGCATATCACTTAGTTTGGACTGACCTTTGATCAAAACTTTTCTCGAACTTTAACACTAAATCTATATTGAGTAAGAAAGGCTTTCTTATCTCATACTCTTTTTTCACTTGCAGACCATCGGTATTGATGACTTGTGCAATATCTTTAAACTTGATATCACGAATGCCATTCATATCGAAACGCTGCCCTATCTGTTTCTCAAACTCAGAAGGTGAAATGTTTTTCGGGCTACTTTGCATTAACTCCGTAATCTGATTATCAATTAAACGATCATCCAGATACGGTCCCCAGACTGCAATTGCAATTTTTGCTAAAAAAGCAAAACCAATAATTGCAACCAAAACTCCAATATATGATGCACCTTGTTGATTTTTACGCATTTGTTATTTTTCCAATCATGCTTAATCAATTTTACCGTTACGATTAAATGACGGCAATTTAAAACCAGGCTCTTTATGCATCCAGATATAGAATGCACGACCCGTTAAGTTTTCTTCCGGTACAAAGCCCCAAAAACGACTGTCAGCACTTTGATCGCGATTATCCCCCATCGCGAAGTAATGACCTTTTGGAACTTTGACTTCCCAATATAAACCATTTTCAGCCGAGTATTTACCATTTTCAACATAATTAATAAACGGCGCTTGGCGTGCGACATTTACACCCTCAAGCTCACGCATTTTAAAGGTGTGCTTACCCAGTGTTTCTTGATGATAAATCGACATTGGTGTATCTAAAATGTCTTTTTCACGGCTAAATTCAACTGGAACTTTGGCGACCTTATTACCATTAATTGAAAGCTGACCATGATCATAAACAATATGATCACCTGGCAAACCCACTACACGTTTAATATAACTAATGGTCGGTTGTGGTGGATAGCGGAATACAATTACATCACCACGTTCGGGTTCACCCACCTCAATCACTTTAGTATTTACGATAGGTAAACGTATTCCATAGTTGAATTTATTGACCAGAATAAAATCACCGGTTTCTAATGTCGGCACCATCGAATCTGATGGAATATTAAAAGGCTCATATAAAAATGAACGTAGGATCAAGACCACTGCCAACACCGGCCAAAAGTCATAAGCCCATGTAATAATGAAATTTTCATTATCCTTGCCTAGAGTTTGTCTTTGTTTAAAGACAAACTTATCCAACAACCACACCAAAAAGAAAATTAATGTGGCTGGTACAAGGATTAAATTAAAATCAAAATCCATGGGCTTATATCCTCAATCTTATTATCTTTCTACTTTCAATACAGCCAGGAACGCTTCTTGCGGGATTTCAACACTACCCACTTGCTTCATGCGTTTCTTACCTTCTTTTTGCTTGGATAGAAGTTTCTTCTTACGTGAAACGTCACCACCATAACATTTCGCCAATACGTTTTTACGCATAGCTTTTACAGTCGAGCGCGCAATAATTTGTGCACCAATTGCAGCCTGAATCGCGACATCAAACATCTGACGTGGAATCAGCTCTTTCATTTTTTCAACCAGTGCAATACCACGGTGACGCGCATCATTACGATGAACAATCATCGCCAAAGCATCCACTTTTTCACCATTAATCAACACATCCACTTTGACCAATGATGAGCTTTCAAAACGCACAAAGTTATAATCAAGCGAGGCAAAACCGCGTGAACATGATTTCAATTTATCAAAGAAATCCATTACCACTTCAGCCAAAGGCACTTCAAAGGTCAAAGACACTTGCTTACCCAAGAACTTCATTTCTTTTTGAACACCACGACGTTCAACACATAATGTCATGACGTTACCCAAGTATTCTTGAGGAACCAAGATATGACATTCAGCAATCGGTTCACGTAAATCTTCAACCGTTGAACCATCGGGCATTTTCGATGGACTGTCGATGTAAATGGTTTCGCCATTTTTCATTAACGATTCATAAATTACCGTTGGTGCAGAGCTGATAAGGTCTAAATCGTACTCACGCTCTAAACGCTCTTGTACAATTTCCATGTGTAGCATGCCCAAGAAGCCACAACGGAAACCAAAACCTAAGGCATCTGAACTTTCAGGTTCGAAGAACAACGCAGAGTCATTAATTTGTAATTTATGCAACGCTTCACGGAATGGTTCAAAATCGCTGGCATCAATCGGGAACAAACCTGCATAGACCTGTGGTTTAACCTTTTTAAAACCCGGTAATACAGCAACATCTGGTGTAGTAGCTAAAGTGATGGTATCGCCCACTGGCGCACCAAAAATATCTTTAATTCCGGCAATCACAAAACCTACTTCACCCGCTTCTAACTCACCTGTTTCAGTATGCTTAGGGTTAAAAATACCCACTGATGTCACGATATGGGTTTGACCAGTCGATTTGACCAGCATTTTGTCACCCTTACGGATACGACCTTCTTTAACACGAACCAGAGAAACTACACCTAAGTAGTTATCGAACCAAGAATCGACAATCAAGGCTTGTAAAGCAGCGTCACGATCACCGACCGGTGGCGGAATCACATTGACCAGTGTTTCTAAAACACCTTCAACACCTAAACCTGTTTTCGCAGAACAGGTCGGTGCTTCTGTCGCTTCAATCCCGATAATATCTTCAATTTCTTGAATTACACGCTCAGGTTCAGCCTGAGGTAAATCAATCTTGTTTAAAACAGGAAGAACTTCAAGACCTTGTTCAATCGCGGTATAACAGTTAGCAACAGACTGTGCTTCTACACCTTGTGCCGCATCTACCACCAGTAAAGCACCTTCACAGGCTGCTAGCGAGCGTGACACTTCATAGGAAAAGTCAACGTGTCCCGGTGTATCAATGAAATTCAATTGATACTCTTGACCATTTGGATGGGTGTAATACAGGGTTACGGAAGCAGCTTTAATGGTAATTCCGCGTTCACGCTCAATGTCCATAGAGTCAAGGACTTGCGCTTGCATTTCGCGAGCTTGCAGACCACCACAGGTTTGAATAAATCGATCTGCAAGCGTCGACTTACCATGATCGATATGTGCAATAATCGAAAAATTTCGTATATTATTGATATTAACTGACTTTTTAGCAACTGCCATAAACTACTCTAAATCTGAACACACAATCACATACTCGAACAAACAAAGTATTTATGACGTGCAAAAAAGGATATTCCGAAGATGTTGCACAGTATAAGCAGTAGATAGTTAAAAATACAGAGAGCTTTTAAAAATAGTCGGTTTCTTCTGCAAAACTTTGCTATAAACTATCCTCGCTCAAGTATTGATATATGAATGTAATGACAGCAATTAAATCAAGTCTTTTAAACCGTAGTTGACAGGAATGTAGGGATCAATATTAACCTTTTAAATTAATATTGGTGAAATCTAGCGGGTTAATCTCAGCTGCTATCGGTTGATAGGCTTGGGTAAACGTCGGTGACATGCGTTTTGGTCGACCTGTTGCGATTTCAATACACGCCCATTTGGTATTTCCTGTAAATAAAATACTTTGGTCTTGAGGACGATAGAAGACGTATTGACGAAAAGAATACAGTGCATTGAGATCATTCAACCAGGTACGCAAAATAATCTTTTCACCTTCAAAAGCCGCTTTACGATATTGCACATGATGCTCAATCGCCACCATTGCATGCTTCAATTCAAGGTATTCTTTAAGTCCCAAACCCAAAGCTTCAATATGTGCAGTCGCAACTTCCTGTATCCACTGCATATACACCACATTATTCACATGTCCCAAACTGTCAATATGATCTGCTTGAACGGTCATTTCTAAATCAAAAACTGTGCTCATATATTCTTTAAACCCGTACTCGTTGCAAAAATTTCGCTCAAGGAACCACAGTCTACGTAATTTTAAGATCGAGTAAAATTGCAAAATATAAAAAAACCACTCATTTTCAGAGTGGTTTTGCTGTTCATTTATTTATTGAGACTATTCAATACGCATTCCCAAAATTGCGCGTTGATCTTGACGAATAATCGAAACCCGAGCAATTGAACCTTTTTTCAACTCAGATACAGATTTGATGAAATCCTCACTATTCAGAATGGTTTTATTATTGATCTGAGTAATGATATCGCCTGCAGTCAGGCGCGATTGTGCAGCAATACCGCCTCGCTTCACTTCCTCTACCAAAATACCGCCTTTAATATCCAGCTGTGCTTGTTCAGCAGCGCTTAGGTTGCGAATGCTAACGCCGATCACAGGACCTTTTTGTTGGGCGGTTTGTTCCACTTTTGCCGGGGTGTCATCTGGAGCAGTCGTCACGGTCGCCGAGATATTGCGGGTTTTATCATCGCGTAAAACTTGCAACTGAATCACTTGATTAGGCGTAGTCCGGTTTAAATAATTCAACAAATCAGAAGTTCTTGAAATGGGTGAACCATTATATTTCAAGATTACATCGCCCGACTTAAAGCCGGCTTTGGCTGCGGGTGAATTTGGCGCTACCTGTGTCACCAGTGCACCTTCTGGTTTGGACAGGTGATAAGATTCTGCAAGGGTACGATCAATATCTTGCAGCATTATTCCTAAGTATGAACGCGTGACCTTGCCATTCTTTTTCAGCTGCTCTGCCACATCCATGGCCACATCAATCGGAATAGAGAATGACAAACCCATATATCCGCCAGTACCACTAAAGATTCGTGAGTTTACCCCAACCACTTCACCATCTTGATTAAACAGTGGACCACCCGAATTCCCGGGATTCAAAGCCACATCGGTTTGAATAAATGGAACCGAGGTTTCTCCCATCATGTTGCGCATTTTTGCGCTGACAATACCGGCTGATGCAGAATAGTCAAAGCCAAACGGCGAACCAATAGCCAGTACCGGCTCTCCCACTCTGAGTCGATCGACATTACCGGTACGTAACTCAGGGAAATTCGAACCATTGACTTTTAGAAGCGCAACATCGGTACGCTCATCACTTCCGACCACAGTCGCATCAATTTCACGGCGATCGCTCAGCATGATCGTGACTTTAGAAGCATCTTCTACCACATGATGATTCGTTAAAAGGTAACCATCTTTACTGATAAAGAATGCGCTGCCATAACCCGTTTTTTCTTGTGGGGCTTGTTGCTGTGGAATAATCACCCGATTACCAAAGAAACGTTTTAATATTTCAGGAACCTGCTGCTGTAGCAATTCTTGCTCTGTCATTTTTTTAACGACATTTACACTCACAACTGCCGGGCTAACTTGTTCTACCAGATTGGAAAAATCTACTGGGGATGCTGCTTGTGTTTGCGCTGCAGCTATCGTAAATACCGCAGCATAAATTCCTTTTTGTACATAGCGATTTTTCATATAAAGCATTCGCTCCATTTCATTATAAATATGTGTAGACAGTTTCTAGCATAAACTTTGTCTATCTTGGGTAATAATATGTTTGATTATATTTGTATAAACAACAGCTTAAAGTTTTCTTAAAAGTTTGTTGGTTTATTACTTTTTCTCATCATACATTAGCATATTTGCTCTTGTTTTTTGATCAAAAAAGCGGTGTCATTAGCGAACTTTTTTTCGAATTAGCTGATTGACATGTCTAATTTAAACACAACGCATCATTTTGATGTGATCATTGTGGGAAGTGGCGGTGCAGGTTTAAGTCTGGCTTTATCGCTACCCGATCATTTCAATATTGCAGTTTTGGCAAAATCGACCTTGACAGATGCCAGTACTTTTTATGCGCAAGGCGGTGTCGCAGCTGTTCTGGATGAAACCGACTCAATTGAACAGCACATTGATGACACCATGATTGCAGGCGCACAACTTTGTGAGATTGAGGCGGTAAAACAGACAGTAGAAGGTGGCAAACCTTCAGTTGATTTCCTTTTAAAGCATGGTGTGCAATTCACCTTAGATGAGCAAGAACAATTGCATTTAACCCGTGAAGGCGGGCATTCACAGCGACGTATTATTCATGCCGCAGATGCAACCGGTCGTGCCATTTCAACCACGTTGGTTGAACGCGCCCAAGAAAAACACAACATCACTATTTTTGAAAATTATATTGCGATTGATTTAATTACTTCGCAAAAATTAGGGCTAAAAGATCAAGGCAATCGTGCTCTTGGCTTATATGCGCTGGATGAAAAAACTGAAAAAGTACATACCTTTTTAGCACCTTCTACCGCTCTGGCGTGTGGTGGGGCAATGAAAGCCTATTTGTATACATCCAATCCCGATATTGCGACCGGTGATGGTATTGCCATGGCCTATCGTGCCGGTTGCCGCGTTGCCAATATGGAATTTAACCAGTTCCATCCAACCTGTCTTTATCATCCTCAAGCGCGTTCATTTTTAATTACTGAAGCCATGCGTGGTGAAGGCGCTTATTTACGTTTACCTGATGGTGAACGTTTTATGCTGCGTTTTGACGAACGTGCTGAACTTGCGCCACGTGACATTGTGGCACGTGCCATTGACTATGAAATTAAGCGTTTGGGGATTCGTCATGTCTGGCTAGACATTACCCATAAAGATGAAACGTTTATTAAAGAGCACTTCCCGACCCTATATGCACGTTTACTTGAATTAGGGATCGACATTACCAAGGACATGATTCCGGTGGTTCCTGCAGCTCACTATACTTGTGGCGGCGTGATGGTCGATGAAAATAGCCAGACCGACATTGAGGGACTCTATGCCATTGGTGAAACCTCTTATACGGGTTTACATGGCGCTAACCGAATGGCCAGTAACTCACTTTTAGAATGTTTTGTCTATGGAATGAGTGCTGCAAAACATATCGAAAGTCAGTTCAACACCAATTATATCTCTCCAGATGTACCGGCTTGGGATGATTCTCAGGTAATGAATCCGGATGAAGATGTGGTGATTCTGCAAAACTGGGATGAACTGCGTCAAACCATGTGGAACTATGTCGGGATTGTGCGAACCACCAAACGCTTGGAACGTGCCTTACACCGGATTGAAATGCTGAAACGGGAAATCACTGAATATTATCAGGATTACCAAGTCAGCAAAAACCTGATTGAACTGCGTAATCTGGTTTTGGTGTCGGAGATGATTGTGCGCTGTGCGATGGAACGTAAGGAATCACGAGGTTTGCATTACACCCTGGATTATCCTGAGCTTGGACCTGAACTGCGTAAAACCATCCTAATTCCACCTAGCTTTCAAGTAGAAACACCATTGGTCAATGCTGAAGCCTAGTTTTTAAAAGTTGTAAAAACAAAAAAAAGCCGAACATCTCTGTTCGGCTTTTTTAATGCTACATAACATTTATTTATTATTTATCGTTGAGGTGGTATGGAATAGGTGCTTACAGCATGCGCAATCGGTTCTTCCGTATCCATAGAATATAACCATACATCCCCGACTATCAGTGCCTTGCCGACTTTCATTAATCGACAAACCGCACGAATATCCTGTTCTGCTGTAGGCTTTCTTAAAAAATTGATGGATAAATTGGTCGTAACAGCCAACGCGACAATGCCGATCTCGCCTAGTATCGCAATATAAAGCGCATAATCAGCAGCGGTCATCATGGTTGGTCCCGACACCGTTCCACCCGGTCTTAAATCAGCAGCACCCACATGATAAATAATGGATGCAGCTTTTTCAGTCACTGTTTCTATTTCGCATTTTTCCAGACTTTGTGGAAATTCAGCCTGTAAAAAAGAAATAATTTCTGCTTTGGTACTTTTCATTTATGCTTTATCTTCATCCCTGATGATGTTGAATATAAAAGAATAACTCACCTTAAGCACTGATCTTTTTGATCTTTGTTTCAATCTAAAAAGTTATTTCAGATAAGCCACTGCCTGTTCAAACACCTGATCTGGTGTTTGAGTAGCATCCAGACGCTTAATCCGTTCACCTTGTTGCTCCCACAGCTCATGATAACCTGAACGCACTTTCTCAAAGAAAGTCGCTTTCTCCTGCTCAAAGCGATCCAGTGCGCCTCGTTCACGTGCACGTGACATGCCCAGTTCAGTCGGTGCATCTAGCCAAAACGTGATATTCGGCATATGCGAGACAAAATTGGCATTTAATAGCTGTAATTTTTCTTTGCTTAAACCACGTCCCGCACATTGATAGGCAAAACTGGCATCGGTAAAACGGTCACACAGGACTGTTTTACCCGCAGCCAGTGCCGGTACAATCACTTGCTGTAAATGTTGCGCGCGGGCAGCATACATTAATAGCAGTTCAGTATCATTGGACATGTTTTCTTCATGATTGACCGACAACAACAGCGAACGGATTTGCTCTGCCATTGGGGTACCGCCCGGTTCACGAGTCAAGACTACTTCATGACCTTGCTGTTCCAAATAGTCATAAATTTTACGAATGAGTGTGGTTTTCCCGACACCTTCAGTGCCTTCAAAACTAATAAACATCCCTCACTCCTGCTTCGATTTTAAAACTGACAAGTAATCCTGCACTGCACGATTATGCTCATCCAAACTTGCCGTAAATTTATGCCCACCATTACCGGTTGCCACAAAATAAATATTGTTTGATGCATCTGGATGCATCGCTGCTTCAATTGCTTTTTGACTTGGTAAGGCAATAGGTGTTGGCGGTAAACCACTGTTAGTATAGGTATTATAGGCAGTCGGTGTACGCAAATCTGTACGGGTGATATTGCCTTTATAGTTATCTCCCATACCATAAATCACGGTTGGATCAGTTTGCAGACGCATCCCCATTTTCAAACGGCGCACAAATACACCAGAAACTTGTTCCAGTTCACGATCGAGACTGGTTTCTTTCTCAACAATTGAAGCCATAATTAAGGCTTCATATTTATCTTTATAAGGTAAGTCAGAGGCGCGATTTGCCCATGCTGCGTCCAAAGATTTCATTTGACGGTTATACAAATCTGTCAGAATCTTTTTATCTGTTTCGCCTTTGGCGAAGAAATAGGTATCCGGTGCAAACAGACCTTCAGGATGATTAAACGGAATATTCAACGCTTGCAGCATCTGATCTTGCGGAAGATTCAGCACTTCTTTGGTGACTAAATCATCTTTCTTTAAAAGTTCAATTAACTGCTTAAAGGTCGTACCTTCAATCACCAGAATGCGATTCATTTGTGCATTTTCAGAATTCGCGAGCATATCCATCACTTGACGAATCGTCATGCCCTGACGCACTTCATATACACCGGCTTTCATAGTGTCATGAATGATAAATTTTTGATAAAGCTTTAATATAATCGGGAAACTGACTTTATCTTCTTTGGCTAAACGATTAATAAAGCCTGAATAGGTATCACCTGTTCCGATCGCCAGCAGCTGCTTTTCACCTTCGACAGGATAAGCCTTAAATAAGCTTGACCATAAGATGACTGAAGCCATGACCACGAAACCCATGAATAGAACGATGAAACCTTTCAATGGAAATACTTTTGTGGCTTTCTTTTTTGAGTTTTTGTTTGTGCTGTACATATTAACGAATCTGAGTCAATTGAAGGATATTAAACAGTTCAATACATGCTTGAACATTCAAAGCTTGCTGATTAAGTTCAGTCACAACTTTCATTGGACTTAAGGCATTACAGAAAAACAGGCTTTCAAATTTTGAAATTTCTTCCATATCAATAAAACGCTGTTCGCAATGAATACCTTGCTGCTGCATACGAGATAAAATTTCTGTCCGCATTACACCATGGACGCCATTATAACGAAGTTCTGGGGTAATCCATGTATTGTTTAATCGAATGAAACAATTACTGCTTACTCCTTCAACAACAGTGCCTTGCACATCAGTCACCAGTGCTTCGGCCCATCCCCGTTGGTCGGCCTCATTTTTTAATAATACCTGTTCCAAACGATTCAGACTTTTTAAACCGACCAGGCTGGGCATGGTCAGTCCCAGTGCTTGTTGTAATACACCCGATTTTATTTTTTCAACTTGAAAATCATCAACCACTTTAGGATAAAAAAATACCCATACATCAGCAGGATGATCAGGCAAGCTGTATCCGCGCTGCCCTTCACCACGACTGATAATGATTTTAAACGTGCCATTCACTTCCAGAAATTGCTGCTGCAATAAAGCCAAGCTTTTTTGAATCAAGCTTAAATCTGCTTTTAGCAGCAGCCGTTCACAACTTAAATGCAGTCGCGCCATATGCAAGTTTTCAAGCTCAATTTTGCCATGCCGAACACGCGCAGTCGTAAAACAGCCATCACCATAATGGAAAGCACGATCCAATAATGAAATTTCGTTTATTTCCTGTGCATTTTTAAAACATGGCATATGCAAACATCCTGTGAATGATGACTTAGTTTAAAAATAGCGACGCTGAATTGATAGCAGTTTTATTCATATCAAATTCGTTTCTTATTATTTTTTCAGCCTAATAGATAACGCTATCCTCCGCCTTGTACAAAACATAAATAATTTAAATGTAAAGGATAGCAAAAATGCGCTCATTAAAAATTGGGGTTTTAGCAGCACTTATTTCGGCAACGTCTTTTAGTGCGCTTGCAAAAGACTTTTTAAACGTTTCTTACGATCCCACCCGTGAATTGTATGAAAACTATAATAAAGAATTTGGTGCGTATTGGAAGAAGTCTACAGGTCAAGAGCTCACCTTCAAACAATCACACGGCGGTTCCGGCAAACAAGCACGTTCAGTCATTGATGGCCTTGATGCAGACGTCGTAACTTTAGCATTGGCCGCAGACATTGATGCCATTGCAGAAAACTCAAATCTGCTGCCTAAAGACTGGCAGAAAAAGTTTCCAAATAACTCTACCCCCTATACATCAACCATCGTATTTTTAGTACATAAAGGCAACCCGAAAGGCATTAAAGACTGGGGCGATTTGGTTAAGCCAGATGTCGGCATTATTACTCCAAATCCTAAAACGTCTGGCGGTGCACGCTGGAACTATTTAGCAGCTTGGGCTTGGGCAAAACACCAACCAGGCGGCAATGATGCAAAAGCGCAAGAATTTGTACGTAAAATCTATAAAAATACCAAAGTACTCGACTCTGGCGCACGTGGTGCAACCACCACATTTGCTGAGCGCGGCATTGGTGATGTATTACTGGCGTGGGAAAACGAAGCGCACTTAGCGATTCGTGAACAGCCGGGCAAGTTTGAAATCATCACGCCATCATTGTCTATTTTGGCAGAACCGCCAGTGGCCATTGTTGAAAAGAATGCACAGAAAGATGGCAATCTCACTGTGGCTAAAGCTTACTTAAACTACCTCTATTCACCTGCAGGTCAAACCGTTGCAGCTAAAAACTTCTATCGTCCGCGCAATGCCACTGTCTTGGCAAAATACAAATCCGTATTCAAACCTTTGAAACTGGTGGCGATTGACAAGGAATTCGGTGGCTGGACTAAAGTGCAAAAAGCTCACTTTGAAAATGGCGGCATTTTCGACCAGATCGTGAAAGCAAATAGCACCAAATAATCCTAGAAGATCAAGAGCAGCATTGGCTTTATTGATAAGGCCAATGCTGTGGATCCAGAATAAGCTTAATTTATCTCTTTTATTCATATAAAATTCATTTTTTATTATTTTTTATGCATAAAGAATGGCGCTATTCTGCATTCATGTTACAAAACAGTTAAGAATATTGAGGTTGGCATGAGCATTTCAGCAAAATTAAAGTTAGGGGTTTTAGCAGCAGTGATCTCGGCAACATCTTTTAGTGCGCTAGCAAAGGACTTTTTAAATGTCTCTTATGACCCAACCCGTGAACTTTATGAAGATGTCAATAAACAGTTTGGCAAATACTGGGAAAGCCGCACCGGTCAAAAGATCAACTTCAAGCAATCTCACGGTGGTTCGGGTAAACAAGCACGTGCGGTGATTGATGGTTTAGATGCCGATGTCGTAACGCTTGCTCTTGCTGCTGATATTGATGTCATTGAACAAAAAACAAAACTGCTTCCTGCTGACTGGCAAAAGAAACTTCCTCAAAACTCAACACCTTATACATCTACAATCGTATTCTTGGTACGTAAAGGCAACCCGAAAGGTCTAAAAGACTGGGGAGATTTGGTTAAATCAGGGGTAGGCATTATCACTCCAAATCCTAAAACGTCTGGCGGTGCACGCTGGAACTATTTAGCAGCTTGGGCATGGGCAAAACACCAAGCCGGTGGTAACGACAAAACGGCTCAAGAATTCGTGCGTAAAATTTATAAAAACACCAAAGTGCTCGACTCTGGCGCACGTGGCGCAACCACAACATTTGCTGAACGCGGGATCGGTGACGTATTACTGGCTTGGGAAAATGAAGCGCACTTAGCGCTTCGTGAACAGCCCGGTAAATTCGAAATCGTAACGCCTAGCCTGTCTATTCTGGCTGAGCCACCTGTTGCGATCGTAGAAAAAAATGCCGAGAAAAAAGGCAACAAATACTTGGCGCAAGGGTACTTGAACTTCTTGTATTCACCATTGGGGCAAGAGATTTCAGCACGTAACTTCTACCGTCCACGTAACGCAAAAGTGTTAGCAAAATACAGCAATGTATTCAAGCCACTTAAACTAGTCACCATTGAGCAGGAATTTGGTGGTTGGGATAAAGTTCAGAAAGCGCATTTTGAAAATGGTGGCATCTTTGACCAAATCGTAAAAGCCAATAGCGCGAAATAATCGTGCTGGACAGATAGAGGAGCTTCGACATGATTCATACCGTAATTGTTCCAGGCGTAGGTGGCAGTGAACCTGCCCACTGGCAATCTTGGTTACAACGACAACTCATGTCATGCTCTCGTGTACAGCAACAGGATTGGAATAATCCGGTACTTGAAAATTGGATCAGCGAATTTGTAAATACCGTTCGCCCGATTCAAGGTCATATTCAAATCGTGGCGCATAGTTTTGGTTGCCTAACTACTGTTGCAGCACTCGCTCAGCATCCGGAATTAAATCAAAAAATTAAAAATTTGATTTTGGTTGCACCGGCGAATCCTGCACGTTTTGGTGAAGCTGGCTTTGCACGTGATAGCCAGCAAGATTATCAACGTTATTTTCATCAGTTAAAAATTGCAGTGCCGACCACTTTACTGATTAGTGAAAATGACCCTTGGTTAAATTTTGAAGATGCCCAATGCTTGGCCCAAGCATGGAAACTCAATCCAATTAATCTGGGTCAAGTCGGACATATTAATGTTGCTTCCGGTTTTGGTCCATTTCCTGAAATTTATGATTATCTGATTTCAGAAAATGTACTGCAACATATCAATTTTTCTGATGAGAGCAAGTGTTATTTTAAATTTGCAATTTAAAGTCTGCAAATTATGCTTGTGCCGAATTAAATTTTTATTTTTGCTGACTTTATTGGTCAGCATTTTCTCTTTTGAGGAGTAATCATGTCGCAGCGATCCCGAGTGCTGCCAGGATTTGGTCTTTCTCTAGGCTTTACCCTAGCGTATTTGTCATTAATTGTTCTTATTCCTTTATCTGCAGTGTTTATTAAATCACTGGGCATTGGCTGGGACGGTTTATGGGAAATTTTAAGTTCAGAACGTATCCTAAAATCTTTGCAGTTAAGTTTTAGTGCCGCACTCATTGCAGCCTTAGTTAATGTGGTATTTGGCTTGTTATTGGCTTGGTGCTTGGTTCGTTACAGCTTTCCTGGCAAAC
Source organism: Acinetobacter sp. ANC 5414 (assembly GCF_013004295.1). NCBI lineage: Bacteria > Pseudomonadati > Pseudomonadota > Gammaproteobacteria > Moraxellales > Moraxellaceae > Acinetobacter > Acinetobacter sp. ANC 5414. The sequence goes on along the minus strand of NZ_JABERM010000025.1, from coordinate 14,794 downwards.
GAATTATTGATGCTTTAGTGGATTTACCCTTTGCCTTGCCAACAGCAGTCGCAGGTATTGCACTGACTTCTTTATACGCACCTACAGGCTGGATTGGACAGTACCTAGAACCAATTGGCATTAAAGTGGCCTATACCCCAATCGGGATCACGCTTGCGTTGATTTTTATTGGCTTACCGTTTGTGGTACGTACGGTACAACCTGTTTTAAGTGACCTGGAAACCGAACTGGAAGAAGCTGCATCAGCACTCGGTGCAAACCGTTTTCAGATTATCACCAAAATCATTTTGCCGATTTTGTTTCCTGCGCTACTGACTGGTTTTGCATTGGCATTTGCACGCGGTGTAGGTGAATATGGTTCAGTCATCTTTATCGCAGGTAACCAGCCTTATGAAACTGAAATTGCGCCACTGATGATTATTTCTCGTTTAGAAGAATATGATTACGCAGGTGCAACCACGATTGCGGTGGTGATGTTGTTAATTTCTTTTGCGATCTTATTCCTGATTAACTTGCTACAAGCGTGGGCAAGCCGCCGTACAGGGAGAACTGCTCCATGAGCTTAATCACCAATAGCAATGCTTTAGCAGAAAAACTGCAATCTCGTGATGCAACCCGTGAACCAACCTGGGTACGTAATCTTCTGATTACCATTGCGCTGATCTTTTTCTTAAGCTGTCTGATTCTGCCTTTAATTCTGGTCTTTGTTGAAGCCTTTAAACAAGGTGTTGCAGTTTATTTCCAAGCCTTGATCAATCCAGATACTTTATCTGCAGTAAAACTGACGTTATTGACCGCTGCCATTGCCGTGCCATTAAACGTGGTGTTTGGTGTCGCTGCAGCCTGGTCTGTTGCGAAATTCAACTTCCGTGGTAAATCCATTTTAACCACCATCATTGACATCCCTTTCTCTGTATCGCCTGTTATCGCAGGTATGATGTTGGTCCTGATTTTTGGTACTCAAGGCTGGATGGGCAACTGGCTGATGGATCACGACATCAAAGTGTTGTATGCCGTGCCTGCCATTGTACTTGCAACCATATTTATTACCGTTCCTTTTGTGGCTCGTGAATTGATTCCGTTAATGGAAGCGCAAGGGACTGAAGAAGAAGAAGCCGCAATTGTACTCGGTGCTTCAGGTTGGCAAACCTTCTGTAAAGTGACCTTACCGAATATTAAATGGGGTCTGATTTACGGTGTGATTCTGTGTAATGCCCGTGCGATGGGTGAATTCGGTGCGGTATCGGTGGTGTCGGGTCACATTCGTGGTGAAACCAATACCTTACCGTTACACGTCGAAATTCTTTACAACGAATATACCTTTAGTGCTGCATTTGCGGTGTCCTCGCTGTTGGCTTTACTTGCCATTGTGACCCTGATTTTAAAAACATGGGTTGAAATACGCCAAGAAAAGCAAAACAAACGTAATGAAGATTCACAAGTTTCTTAAGGAATGACATCATGAGTATTCAAGTTAAAAATATTGAAAAACACTTTGGTGCATTCCATGCACTTAAAAACATCTCACTGGATTTTCCAGATGGTCAGCTGGTGGCATTATTGGGTCCATCAGGCTGTGGTAAAACCACCCTGCTTCGCATCATCGCTGGCTTAGAATCAGCCGATGGTGGTCAAGTAATTCTGGAAGGTGAGGATGCCACCGATGTGCATGTTCGCGAACGTCAAGTCGGTTTTGTATTCCAGCATTATGCTTTGTTCCGTCACATGACTGTATTTGACAATATTGCTTTTGGTTTACGTGTTCGTCCGCGCTCAACCCGCCCTTCTGAAGCGGAAATCAAAAAACGTGTCACCCGTTTACTTGATCTGGTTCAATTGGGTTTCTTGGCGGATCGTTTCCCGGCTCAGTTATCGGGTGGTCAACGTCAACGTATTGCATTGGCTCGTGCACTCGCTGTTGAGCCTCGCGTGCTGTTGCTGGATGAACCGTTTGGTGCACTCGATGCCAAAGTACGTAAAGAACTGCGCCGCTGGTTACGTACCTTGCATGATGAATTACATATCACCTCTATTTTTGTCACCCACGATCAGGAAGAAGCCTTAGAAGTGGCGGATCAAATTATCGTGATGAACAAAGGCAATGTAGAGCAAATTGGTTCACCACGTGAAGTTTATGAAAAACCGGCAACACCGTTTGTTTTCGACTTCCTGGGTCAGGCCAATCGTTTCGAAGGTCAAAATCAGCAAGGTATCATCCATCTTGGCGAAGACCGCATTCAATTGCCACAAGTGAAAGATGCACCACAAGGTGAAATTGTTGCCTTTGCGCGTCCAAACGAACTCAGCATTCATGCCACTCCGCAAGAAAATGCCATTCAAGCCACTTTCTTACGTGAAATCTGGATTGCCGGTAAAGTGCTTGCAGAACTTCAGGATCGCCAAGGCAATTTAATTGAAATTTCGCTTAGCTCTGAAGAAGCGAAATTACATCAATTTAAACCAAATCAAACTGTGTGGTTAAGCCCAACTGCATTGCATTTATTTGCCAATGACGTCGCTTAAGAATAAATAGATGGGGCAAAAAAGCCCCATCCCCTTTTAAGGTACAAAGAATTATGAATTTCCAACAATTAAGAATTATTCGAGAAACCGTTAGACAAAACTTTAATTTAACTGAAGCTTCAGCAGCACTTTACACATCTCAATCGGGTGTGAGTAAACACATTAAAGATTTAGAAGATGAACTGGGTGTACAACTGTTTATCCGCAAAGGTAAACGTTTATTGGGTTTAACTGAACCGGGCCAGTCTTTACTGGGTATCGTTGAACGCATGCTGGTCGATGCAGACAATATTAAACGTCTTGCAGATGACTTTAACCGCGTCGATGAAGGTACGCTCACGATTGCAACTACACATACGCAAGCACGTTATGTGTTACCGCCGATCGTGAACCAATTTAAAAAAGAATTTCCAAAAGTACATTTGATTTTGCAACAGGCCAGCCCGGTTGAAATCACTGAAATGTTACTTCAAGGAGAAGCCGATATTGGTATTGCAACCGAATCTTTAACCACTGAAGATAACCTTGCAAGTGTGCCTTTTTATACTTGGCAACACAGCATTATCACGCCACAAAACCATCCACTGGCGAACAAAACAGATATTACTTTAGAAGACTTGGCGCAATATCCGCTTATTACTTATCATGGCGGTTTCACAGGTCGTTCAAAAATTGATAAAGCCTTTGAAGAGGCAGGAATTGATGTGGATATTGTGATGTCAGCACTCGATGCCGATGTCATCAAAACCTATGTTGAACTAAATATGGGCGTCGGTATTGTTAATAATGTCGCTTATGATGCAGAACGTGACTACCGTTTGAAGCAGATTCCAACCGATATTTTTGGCGTAAACACCACCTGGATTGCAGTACGTAAAGGTCATTTACTTCGTGGCTATGGTTATGAGTTTATTTCACTCTGCTCACCAGAAGCAGACATTAAAGCACTGAAACGAGTGGCTTATCCAGAAGATTAAAAAATCACATAATTATTTAGATTGGGGATATCACAATATCCCTTTTTTCATTTTAACTCACCTTTCTATTATTTTACTTATCAGCAATATAAAAAATTTATCCATTCAAAAATTAAAGTATAAATAATCTTAAAATTAGGCTTGCTCATCCTCAATAAAACGACATAAAGTACACCCACTGAATAAAAAAATTCAATTACATGGTGTGTTATCAGGTTTTACACACAAAATATATAAGCGAAGTCATTATTTAATTTGGGGTTATTTATGAAAGCTACGGCATTTAGCATAACTCTGTGCATTTTTTTGCCTACGCATGTATTTTCCGCAGCCCTTGAAACTTCAAACCAAAGCATTGCGACATTTTTACAACCAAACCATTACGCTGAATTTTCAACCGCATTTGTTGATGCCAATATTTCTGGGAATACTTACCGCCCTGAAGCCAATAATCCATCAATATATACAGAAACCTCTACCCAAAATTTTGTGAATCACTTTTATCTATCTAGCGCGGCCTTAAAATTACAACTGGATTCCAATTGGTCCGCAGGTCTGATTTATGACCAACCTTTTGGTGCAGATGTGAGTTACGCTTTAGATCCTGTTGCCACGAGTCCAGATGCTTTAGTCAATGCGGTCGACTTTAAAGTGGATAGCAACAATCTCACGGCGCTTATAGGCTATCAGCCCAATCAATCCTGGAACATCTATACAGGCTTAAGTTATCAAAGCTTAAAAATGCATTTGAAAATTTCAGGTCAATCGATGGGCATACTGGCTGATTATATCGGGGAGATAAAAAAAGATTCCGCGAGTGGTTGGCTTACTGGCGCTAGTTATCAGCGACCAGAATATGCGCTTAGAACCTCACTGACTTATCGCTCTAAAATTCGACATAAGCAACAATTTCAGGAACAAGTAAGCACAGTTCCAGTTATCCCTTTACTCAATTTAGCTTCCGACCAGAACACAATTATAGAAACACCTCAATCAGTCAACCTTGAGTTTCAATCTGGCATAACAGCCAATAATTTAATTTATGGATCAGTGCGTTGGGTGAATTGGCAGAATTTTAAAATTGTTTCTCCCTTGATGAGTTCAGGTAACGCTACACTTGTTCCTTTAGTGAATTATCAAACAGATCAATGGAGCACAACTTTAGGTCTGGCGCATATATTGAATGACAAATGGACATTGATGACCGATATAGGACGAGATAGTGGTACCGGCAATCCTGCTTCTACCTTAAGTCCTTCAGATGGTTTTTATAGTTTTGGTGTAGGGGGCCTTTATAATATTCACTCTCATTTATTTATTGCTGCCGGCATGAAATACTTAAAGCTGAATAAAGCAAAAATTCAGCAAGTTCAAAATGGTTCAGGCAGTTTATTTGGGCCTTTATCTTCGGTAAACAATAACAATGCTGTCGCTTATGGGGTCAAAGCAGGTTATCGCTTTTAACTAAAATTATTTAATCTATAAAAACAAAAAAACGAGCCGGAGCTCGTTTTTTAAAGGATGATAACTTTAAATTACCAGTGGTAGCTAACACCTACTTTACCCACTGGTAACCATTGATATTCATCATCATTTTCAATATTACGTTCATGTTCAGCTAATAAAGTTTGGTCTGCATCTGTCCCCCCCACACCAGTTAAGCTCGCTTTTGGATTGCCAGTATAGTAAGCACCGACTTCACCAAACACACCCCAGTTTTTATTGATTTTTGGAGCGAAACCTAAACCTAGGTATGGAGAAATGTCATTTTCATATGACACATTACCATTTACCGAACTAAACCTAGTCGGCTTGCCATCAATTTCAATTGTACCGCTGCCAGTTTGTGATTTTAAGCCATACTCACTGTCTAAGTAGCCTACACCTGCAGCCATATATAAAGCTTGTGCCCAACGATTTTCACTGGCACCCCAAGGACGAATTTCTGCATTTAAGTATGCAAGTTTGTTATCCATATCAACGTCATATTTTACGCCGTCTACAGACAGATCATCAGACCAAGAGATATCACCACCATTATAACCCAGTGCCAAACCTACATATGGGTTTGCAGTCCAAAGTAAGGCACCGCCATAACCCGTTGTCCCTACTTCAGCACGAACACCGGTTGGAATAAGCTGATTACGATCAAATGAATAACCATCTTGAACTACTGCATCATCAGCTATCGCTGTTCCTGCGATAGCAGTCAAAACAGTTGCTGCTAAAATCGTACTTAAAGTTTTCATTGTCGATCTCCTCAAAGAAATTGCTATTTTCATCATTAGTGCTTTTCTAATAATTAGAACTATAAAATATTAATTGATCGACTTTTATTCGAAATTTGCTTGGTTTTTGTTAAATTTTGATACAAATACTTTTTACTACTGATTAATAATAATTATTTTTATAAAAACTTTTATATTATTCGCCTAAATCGATCTACCCAGCTTAATAAGATATTGCATTATTCACTGTATTGTTTGCGTTGTGTTAACACACTGATATTTTACAAACATCTCAAATAAATTCCTTAGCTTTTGTTTAGTAGAGCCATTCATAGATCTTTAATAATTAATTCCGATCTAAAGTCACTTTTTCATCTATTCTTGTCTCAATATAGTGTAAAATCTTGGAAAATTTTTTTGGAAATGGAAGATCATGTCTCAGCTTTCAACAATCATTGAACAGGCTTTTGAAGATCGTGCAAATTTCACCGCGGCTGATTGCCCTGCTGAAGTTCGTAGTGCTGTAGAACAAGCTATTGCTGGCCTAGATAACGGCACACTTCGTGTAGCTGAAAAAATTGATGGTGAATGGATTGTTCACCAATGGCTTAAAAAAGCAGTTTTGTTATCTTTTAAATTAAACGATAACAAAACCATTGAGTCTGGTGATCTTCGTTTCTATGACAAAGTAGAGACTAAATTCGCTGATTGGACTGAAGAACAGTTTAAAGCAGCGGGTGTTCGTGTTGTGCCGCCAGCAGTTGCACGTAAAGGTTCATTCCAAGCGAAAAATGTTGTATTGATGCCTTCTTATGTGAACATCGGTGCATATGTAGATGAAGGCACAATGGTTGATACATGGGCAACTGTGGGTTCATGTGCACAAATTGGTAAAAACGTTCACTTGTCTGGCGGTGTAGGTATTGGTGGTGTTCTTGAACCATTACAAGCGAACCCAACGATTATTGAAGACAACTGCTTCATTGGTGCACGTTCTGAAATCGTTGAAGGCGTGATCGTTGAAGAAGGTTCTGTGATTTCAATGGGCGTATTCATTGGTCAATCGACTAAAATCTTTGACCGTGAAACTGGCGAAATCCATTACGGCCGTGTTCCTGCAGGTTCTGTAGTAGTTTCTGGTAGCCTTCCTTCTAAAGATGGTACTTGCAACCTGTATGCTGCAATTATCGTGAAAAAAGTTGACGCGAAAACGCGTGCTAAAACTAGCTTGAACGATTTATTACGCGAAGATTAATTTTGTTTTAAGTCTGTTGCGGAACTTTAATCGTTCCTCATCTCTACGGTCAGACATGATCGTAGAGATTTTTGTTTTTTGTACTCTCATGTTTTTTGGTGTGGTAAATTTTTGTTATGAATACTCTTCGATCTTCCGCTATTCCTGTTTCTGATCCGTCTGCGGGTTTACGCATCACGGAGATTTTCTATTCATTGCAAGGTGAAGCCAACGCTGCGGGGTTGCCGACGGTTTTTATTCGTTTAACCGGTTGCCCTTTACGCTGTACTTATTGTGATACCACCTATTCTTTTGAAGGTGGCGAACGTCAATCCTTAGACGACATTATTAAAACAACACTCGATTTTAAAACACAGTATATTTGTGTGACTGGCGGTGAGCCGCTTGCTCAACCCAATGCTTTGCCTCTGATGCAACGTTTAGCCGATCTTGGCTGTGAAGTGTCACTCGAGACCAGTGGAGCTTTAGATGTATCTAAGGTTGATCATCGAGTTTCTAAAGTACTCGATTTAAAAACCCCAACTTCTGGAGAAGTTGCACGGAATTTGCTTAGTAATCTCGATCACTTAACCCAGCATGACCAAATCAAGTTCGTGATTTGTAATCGTGAAGACTATGAATGGTCAAAACAGCAGGTTGAACAATACAAACTTGCCGATAAAGTCAGTACCATTTGGTTCTCACCCGCTTTTGCAGTTGAAAAAGGTGCAGTGCGTTTGCCTCAACTTGCACGTGATTTAGCACAATGGATTTTAGAAGACCATCTCCCTGTTCGTTTCCAATTGCAGTTGCATAAATTGCTCTGGAACGATGAAACTGGTCGTTAATTTATTTCTGTTCTTGAATACCTATATTTGTTTGGAGATTTGAATATGCGCCCTCGTGCCATAGTTTTGTTATCTGGCGGCTTAGACTCAACAACTTGTTTGGCTTGGGCGCAAGCACGTTATGAATGTATTGCTTTAAGTTTTATGTATGGTCAACGTTCGACCACTGAACTGGATGCTGCTAGAGCATTAACACAACGCGCTGGTGTAGAACATCGTGTCATTAATATTGATTTGGGTAACCTGGGTGGCTCTGCGTTAACAGACCACAGCATTGATGTACCAGAACATGAACAAGAAGGTATTCCTGTAACTTATGTTCCAGCACGTAACACAATATTTCTATCTTATGCGCTCGCTGCATCAGAAGTTTTTGGTGCAGAAGCCATTGTGATTGGGATCAATGCAGTTGATTATTCAGGATATCCTGATTGTCGACCTGAATTTATTGATGCTTTTGAACGCATGGCTCGCCTGGCAACTAAAGATGGCGTAGAAGGCAAACCTCTTAAATTTGAAACACCTCTGTTACATTTATCCAAAGCAAATATTATTCGCTTAGGTATAGAACATGGCGTAGACTACAGTCAAACGGTGTCTTGCTACCAAGCAGACGACCAAGGACGTGCTTGTGGCAAATGCGATAGCTGCCGTTTACGTAAACAGGGTTTTGCTGACGCTGGTATTGCAGATCCAACACGTTATATACCGTCATAACAGGGTAACAGTACATGAAAAATTTGAAATCAAACATTATTCTTTCTACATTAGTTTCTGCTGTAGCATTCATGGCAACTGCTTCAAATGCTGCAGAAACAAACAAGCTCCAAGAAGCTTATAAAAGCACTAATGTAAAATCTGCTTTAATTAATGTTTGTAAAGATGAAACAGGTAAAAGTAAAAAATTATCAGCAGCAGAAGTAAGCAAATACTGTACTTGTGCGGTTGAAGCTGACGGTAAATTAACCAATGCTCAAAAATGGGAAATTCAAAGTACCATTAACCAAAAGAAAAGCCCTGCAACTTTAGCTTTTGTTCAAAAACAAAATAAAGATCTTCAAACTTGTTTTGGTCCGCAACTTACAGGCAAGCTTAAAAGCTTAACTGAAGAAGCAATGAAATCTGCTCAACAACCTAAAAAATAAGTTAATTTAGCTTCAATAAAAAGCCTGCAATTGCAGGCTTTTTTATATTTTAAAATTAAACATCAGTTCTGCATTAACTGCTCAAAAGTCGTTATCATCAACCTATAAATTTAAGATCAATATGACAAATTCAACTTGATAAGGATGAACCTATGTCTGCTATTACCCTGCCTAATCAAATTTTTCCAACCACAACTGGAGAAATCAACCTGACTGAAATGCCATCAGAATGGCTGATTGTGTATTTTTATCCGAAGGATTCAACACCTGGTTGTACCACGCAAGCGATTGGCTTTTCCTGTTTGAAAGATCAGTTTGATGCATTAAATACCACGATTCTGGGTATTTCACGCGATTCGGTTAAAGCGCACCAAAACTTCACCGAAAAGCAAAATCTGACGATTAATCTCATCAGTGATAAAGAAGAAGTGTTGTGTAATCTCTTTGATGTGATTAAAGAAAAGAACATGTATGGCAAAAAAGTCATGGGGATTGAACGCTCAACCTTTATTTTCCATAACGGCAAATTAGTCAAAGAATACCGTAAAGTGAAAGCGGCCGGTCATGCAGAACAAGTACTAGAAGACTTAAAAGCCCTACAAGCAGCTTAATGGCACTGTTACTGGATTTATAAAAGCCCAAAGGTTCGGGCTTTTATCCTGCTTCTTTTTTGTGAGCTCTTTTATGCAATCAAGATTCTTATATTTACCCTGCCCTTAGATTTTTAATTGTGGGTAATAATAAACTTGGATCACGGTATACGAATTAAAAAAAAGCTATAAAAAGATTTTTTAACATTGGCAAATGCAATTTCAGTTAGTTTCACATTGGCCCGAAAGCTGAAGATTCACTTTCTCCCCCACGCCTCCAATACCTTTTCTCATACCAAAATCGCTGCGGTTAATCACTGCAGAAGCTTGGACATCAAGCAAGTTGACATTAGAAAGATTAGGTTTAAATGTCGTTACAAAAATTAAGGGCTTAGTCACACCACGCAGGGTTAAATGTCCTAAAACATTATATTTACCATTGCCTAAGTCCTTAAATTGGATACTTTTAAATCTTACCGTTTTGTATTTTGCTGCATAAAATAGGTCTTCCCCCAGAATCATATGTTTCAGCAATGGTTTATTGAAGCTCAAACTATCAACATCCATAACAAGATGTGTCGATGCATTTTGCGGTGCTTTAACATCAAACTCCATGCTCGATTGAACTTGATTAAATTTAGCCCTAACCACTGTAAGCCCCATCGACTTGATCTCAAAACCAACATTACTTTTGGGGGTTAAAATCCATGATTGTGCAAAGGACTGGCTACTTACAGCTAAACCGATTGCTACGATAATAAGTCCATTTTTTATTGTTGCTTTCAAATTTAAATCCACCTTTTTTGATTTCTTATTGATCAGGTTTAGATTTACAATCCAACCTCAGATTAAATTTGTTTTAAGTTTTCGAATTTGCTTTTTTTTATTTTTATATCAGTTTATTGAAGTTTTTGTAAAATCATTAATGACTAATGGAGAAAGATTTAACATAATTTTTCTGTAAGAATTGGCTTGAGAGTATTAGTCGCGTTTATCGTTATAAGAATAAAAAAATTATCCAAAAACGTAAAAAACCGGAAATTTAAAACTATCTTAAGCCGGTTTTTTAAATACATGAACTATCTTGTTTCCCATTGTCCATCTACCTCAATATTCACTTTTTCTCCTATACCACCGAATGCTTTTTTCATTCCAAAATCACTGCGATTCACCACCGCTTTAGATTCAACATCTAAAAGTTGTGGATTGGCTGTATTGGGTTTTAAAACCGTATCAAGGGTTACCGGCTGGGTGATACCGCGCAAGGTCAAATCCCCTTTTATACTGTAGTGATGATCGCCTAAAGCTATAAATTCATGACTGTTAAAAGTCGCAGTGGGGTATTTGTCTACATAGAATAAATCTTCACCCAAGATCATATTTCTCAGTGAAGGCATGCTCAAGCTCACGCTGTTTACGTCCATGACAAACTGGGCTGAGGCATTTTGTGGTGCTGCTGAATCAAAGCTCATACTGGACTGAACCTGCTCAAATTTCCCTTTTACGATAGAAAAACCCATCGACTTCACATCAAATCCCACATAAGTTTGTGGAGTAAATGTCCATTCCTGTGCATTTATATGTGCAACGAGACTCAAATTGATTGCACTAGCAATAAAGACACTTTTCAACGTGGTTGGGATATTCATCTGATCCACTCCTAGGTCGTTGCAATTTCTTGCTCCTACTTAAAAGCTTACTAAGATTTTTCAAGATTGGTTTTATCTTGTGTCAGGTATTTGTGCTGCAATTGTTGATAAGTAGACGTGTTCTGAAATTTGTGTAAAAACTCACTGGTGCCCAGTGGAAAAGCAGATTCGATAATTTCGCCACGATAATAAGCTTCACGCAGCGGGGTCGCTGAAATTGCTCCAACCAGGCTGGCAAGTTCTACCATCTCCCATTCTGGAAAAAGCTGCAGATAGTATGAAGATTCATCCTTAAAATGACCAATTAAACCCACTTTAGCTTCTGGCTCTACCACTTCTGACACAAGGGATTTCACCAGTTTTTGCCATTTTTCATCATCATACACATCAACCACATGAACAAACTTGATTCGCTTTTGGTCTGCGGCTGAAAAGTTGGACAAAATCATCTGTTCACGTTCAGAAGCACTAAACGGATTTTTAATATTGCGTTCATTTTGTGCAGAACCCAATGCCAAAATCACATTCTGACTTTGCTCTAATGCAATTTTAATCGTTTGCATATGTGCCAGATGAAAAGGCTGAAAGCGACCAATGAAAACCAGATAATCAAATGTATAGTTCATAACAGATCAAATTTTTGATGACTCGTGAGTTGTGCCGCCTAAATAAATATGCGACATAATAAACCTCATAAAATCAAATTAAGTTTTAAAGCAAGGATAGTACGATGACACTGAGCTGTATTCAACAACCTCATGAACATTTGGATGCGAATTTAGAAAATGGCGTACTGACCTTAGCCATTAACCGACCAAAAGCAAAAAATGCATTATATGGCGAATTATACCTCTGGATTGCCAAAGCTCTGGATGAAGCTGATCAAAATAAAGAGGTTCGTGTAGTGATTTTACGCGGTGCGGATGCCGATTTCAGCGCGGGCAATGACATGCAGGACTTCATGAAGTTTATTCAAACACCACTTGCAGGCAAAGCCGGGGATGCGCCTCCATTTGTGGTATTAAAATCTGCTGCGAAATTTTCTAAACCTTTAATTGCTGCGGTTCGCGGTGTAGCCATTGGAATTGGGGTAACGCTTTTACTTCATGCTGACCTTGTTTATAGCGACAACACTGCCCTGTTCCAGATTCCATTTGTAAGCTTGGGTCTTTCTCCAGAAGGTGCTTCGAGCAAGCTGCTTATTCAGCAAGCCGGTTACCACAAAGCCGCCGAGCTGCTATTCACGGCGCAGAAATTTAACAGTGAAAAAGCCCTCAGTGCAGGTTTGGTGAATAGCATTGAAGAAGATGTGTATGCGACTTCACTGAAACAGGCGCAAACTTTAGCTGCACTGCCATTGGCTTCAATTAAACAAACTAAAGCTTTAATGAAACATAACTTGCAGGAAATTCTGGACTGTGTAGATGATGAAGCTGAAATCTTTATGAAGCGTGTATCTTCACCAGAGATGGCTGAAGCGGTGGCTGCATTTATGCAAAAGCGCAAGCCAGATTTTGCACAATTTAATTAATTTTTTTATCATTAAATAGAAAAAACCACTGAATAGTGACATTGTTCAGTGGTTTTATGCGTTTTAATAGATCTAAATTTCAAGCTTTAAAATTTGAGTGAATAGAGATGACCGATTCAAACGAAACCAAAACTGAAAAGAAACGTTATTTTGAGCCTGCTCCAACAGATATTGATGTCGAAAACTTTAAAAAAGTCGTGCAAAGCCGTCGTTCGGTACGTAAATTCACGAAAAAACCCATTCCTGCCGAAGTACTGGATGATTGTTTAGACCTTGCCTTGCTTGCGCCAAACTCATCCAATTTGCAGCCATGGACTTTTTATGTGGTGCAGAACCCTGCCAAGAAGAAACAGCTGGTCAAAGCCTGTTTAAGTCAATTGGCGGCAAAAACAGCTTCGGAGCTGATTGTTTGTATCGCGCGTACTGACCGCATTGATGAAATGGCAAAAAAGAACATCAGTGACTTTCCATTTCCTGAAGCGCCAAAAGCACTAAAGCAGTACTACCGCTTTATTCCATATAACTATAAAACAGGTTACTTCAATGCTATTGGCAACTTTAAAAAAGTGGCTTTCAAAGTTGCACGTACCTTAGATAAACAATTACCTGTTACGGCATTCAACCCTGCAGATGCAAAACTATGGGCAACTAAGACCACAGCTTTGGCTTGTGAAAATCTGGTTTTGGCATTACGCGCTTATGGTTTTGACAGCTGTATGATGGAAGGTTTTGACGAACCTATGGTACGTAAAATTCTAAACCTGAATCATCAGCAATATCCGGTGATGGTGATTGGAGCCGGTGAACGTGCAGTCGATGGCGTGTTTTTCCCGCAATACCGTTTTGAGCGTGAGTTGTTTATTCAGAAGGTTTAAGTTTAAGCTTGGTATTTATAGACATTAAATACTTTAATCTGATAGATATCTTGTGACATGGATGTCACGTAATTTACTCTTTATTTGCTAAGGTCTGTAATGGGAGATAGATCTCAACTGAATCAAAGCCAATTAAAAAAACAACACTTACCTTTAATGCAGTAAGTTGGATTAAAAGAAAAATGAAAACAATATTAACAATGAGTAGTTTATTTATTTTAACTGGTTGTCAAACAATTACACCAACTATGAAAAATAGTATTAGCTTTGAAATGGATAATCAATATTGGCCAAACCATAGCATAGTTTACAAAAACAACTGGCCTGAATGTGGCAACTTATCAGGAACACCAGATGCGATAAAAAAGCAAAAATATATTACAACCTATAGTCGCTGTAAGGTTTCTCCTGAAGGTTATGTGCCTGAGCAAATTATTATTGAATATGCGCCTTGGTTGACAATGGAACAAGTACAAAAAACATTAGGAGAGTATCCTCAAAAGGCCTTAAGTGACATAGTACTAGGCTTTGCTACAGAAAAAGAGAAAAGTGAACTTGAAATATGGAATAGAAAACAACAAGAACTTATAGAAAAAATCCCAGCCACAGCATGGAAACAGATTGTACTTACCCCGCCTAAAGAGGTGAAAAAATACAATTATCAAGTCCCTGAAGGTAAAGGCAACCGTAGTCGAGGTAAAGAGATTCATTACCTTATTTCCCTGAATCCAGATGGTAGCTACAATATAGAAACTAAATTGTACTGGGTCTCAAAATATCAAGAATTCTGGAATTAAACTTCTATAGGTAGTGCGACCAGAGATAATAAAATTATTCAAATCATAAATTATCTTAACTGGATCAAAACCAATTATAGGACAGCATTAGCCTTCATCTAATAAGGCAGGAATTCATAATGGTCAAACTCATTAAAACAAGCATACTTATAAATATAATAATGTTGGTTACGGGATGCGCATCTATGATGAAAAATAGCATTAGTTTCGCTATACACGGGCAAAACAAGAGTTATATTTATAAAAATACATGGCCTGAATGTACTAATTTTAAGATAAATCGTAAGCATCCGCTGAACCCCACTTTTCTTATTTTCTCAATATCCCGATAGTGTCCATTATTTATTAAATGGACATTATGTTTATGGCCTTAGACACTTTTATAGACACTGAACAA
>NZ_JABERM010000024.1:0-1754 GCF_013004295.1 Acinetobacter sp. ANC 5414 | reverse complement strand
CACTCCTTGTAGGTGTCGACGACTGTTTGGGGTTGTATAGTCAAGTAATTAAGTGCATGTGGTGGATGCCTTGGCAGTCAGAGGCGATGAAAGACGTAATAGCCTGCGATAAGCTCCGGGGAGGCGGCAAATATCCTGTGATCCGGAGATTTCTGAATGGGGAAACCCACTTACCATAAGGTAGGTATTGCATGATGAATACATAGTCATGCAAGGCGAACGAGGGGAAGTGAAACATCTCAGTACCCTTAGGAAAAGAAATCAATTGAGATTCCCTTAGTAGCGGCGAGCGAACGGGGAAAAGCCCATTAAGTCATATAAGTTCTAGTGGAATGCTCTGGGAAGTGCAACCGTAGTGGGTGATAGTCCTGTACACGAAAGGGCTTATATGATGATGTCGAGTAGGGCGGGGCACGTGAAACCTTGTCTGAATATGGGGGGACCATCCTCCAAGGCTAAATACTCCTGACTGACCGATAGTGAACCAGTACCGTGAGGGAAAGGCGAAAAGAACCCCTGTGAGGGGAGTGAAATAGATCCTGAAACCGCATGCATACAAGCAGTGGGAGCCGGCATTGTGTCCGGTGACTGCGTACCTTTTGTATAATGGGTCAGCGACTTACATTCAGTAGCAAGGTTAACCGTATAGGGGAGCCGTAGGGAAACCGAGTCTTAATAGGGCGTTTAGTTGCTGGGTGTAGACCCGAAACCGGGTGATCTATCCATGAGCAGGTTGAAGGTTGGGTAACACTAACTGGAGGACCGAACCCACTGTCGTTGAAAAGCCAGGGGATGACTTGTGGATAGGGGTGAAAGGCTAATCAAACTCGGTGATAGCTGGTTCTCCCCGAAAGCTATTTAGGTAGCGCCTCGGACGAATACCATTGGGGGTAGAGCACTGTTTCGGCTAGGGGGTCATCCCGACTTACCAAACCGATGCAAACTCCGAATACCAATGAGTACTATCCGGGAGACAGACTGCGGGTGCTAACGTCCGTAGTCAAGAGGAAAACAATCCAGACCGCCAGCTAAGGCCCCAAAATTATAGTTAAGTGGGAAACGATGTGGGAAGGCATAGACAGCTAGGAGGTTGGCTTAGAAGCAGCCACCCTTTAAAGAAAGCGTAATAGCTCACTAGTCGAGTCGGCCTGCGCGGAAGATGTAACGGGGCTAAAACTATATGCCGAAGCTGCGGATTTACACGTAAGTGTAAGTGGTAGGGGAGCGTTCTGTAAGCCGATGAAGGTGGATTGAGAAGTCTGCTGGAGGTATCAGAAGTGCGAATGCTGACGTGAGTAACGACAATGCGAGTGAAAAACTCGCACGCTGAAAGACCAAGGGTTCCAGTCCAACGTTAATCGGGGCTGGGTGAGTCGACCCCTAAGGCGAGGCCGAGAGGCGTAGTCGATGGGAAATTGGTTAATATTCCAATACTTCTGTGTAATGCGATGAGAGGACGGAGAAGGTTAAGTCAGCCTGGCGATGGTTGTCCAGGTGAAAGGTTGTAGGCATGTATCTTAGGCAAATCCGGGGTACTCTATGCTGAGAACTGATAGCAAGCTGTACTTGTACAGCGAAGTGGCTGATACCATACTTCCAGGAAAAGTCTCTAAGCTTCAGTTACACAGGAATCGTACCCGAAACCGACACAGGTGGTCAGGTCGAGTAGACCAAAGCGCTTGAGAGAACTCTGCTGAAGGAACTAGGCAAAATGGTACCGTAACTTCGGGAGAAGGTACGCTGTCGACGGTGAT